>JAFDZF010000053.1 GCA_018267055.1 Bacteroidota bacterium | reverse complement strand
CCTTCGCTCACGCGCTATGAGCGCTGGCGCACCCGCGAGGTGAAGGTGGGCGGCCTCGGCATCGGCGGCGACAACCCGATCCGCGTGCAGAGCATGACCACCACGGACACGCTGGACACGGCGGCCACGGTGGCGCAGAGCATCCGCATGATCGAGGCCGGCTGCGAGCTGGTGCGCATCACCGCCCCGAGCAAGAAGGAGGCGGAGAACCTGGCGGAGATCAAGAAGCAGCTGCGCGCGCAGGGCTTCTCCACCCCGCTCGTGGCCGACATCCATTTCACGCCGAACGCGGCGGAGATCGCAGCGCGCCTCGTGGAGAAGGTGCGCGTGAACCCCGGCAACTACGCGGACAAGAAGAAGTTCGAGCAGCGGGAATACACCGACGGCCAGTACGACGCCGAGCTGGACCGCATCCGCGAACGCTTCACGCCGCTGGTGCGCATCTGCAGGGAGCACGGCACCGCCATGCGCATCGGCACCAACCACGGCTCGCTCAGCGACCGCATCCTGAACCGCTATGGCGACACGCCGCTCGGCATGGTGGAGAGCGCGATGGAGTTCCTGCGCATCTGCCGCGACGAAAGCTTCCACGACATCGTGCTGAGCATGAAGGCCAGCAACCCGCAGGTGATGGTACAGGCCTACCGCCTGCTCGTGCACCACATGATGGCGGCCGGCTGGGACTATCCCCTGCACCTGGGCGTGACGGAGGCCGGCGATGGCGAGGACGGCCGCGTGAAGAGCGCGGTGGGCATCGGCGCCCTGCTGGAGGACGGGCTGGGGGACACGATCCGCGTGTCGCTCACCGAAGAGCCCGAGGCGGAGATCCCCGTGGCCAGGGCGCTGGCCGACCGCTACACCGTCCGCCGCGGCCATGCCCCCATCCCCGAGGTGCACCACGTGCCCATCGATCCCTTCGGCCATACGCGCCGCCATACACGTGAGGTGCTGAACATCGGCGCGCGGCACGTGCCCGTGGTGATGGCCGACCTGAGCACCAAGGAGCGCATCACGCCCGCCACCCTCTTCGCCTGGGGCTATGCCTACAGCGTGCCGCTGGACAAATGGAACCTGGGCGACCAGGCCTGCGACTACCTGTTCATCGGCGACCACCACCTGGACTTCGAGATCCCCGGCACGCTCGGCGTGGTGCAGGAGCATGCGACCTGGCTCGCGCACCGCGACAAGCCGCGGCATTACCCCTTCCTCCATGCGGACGCCTTCCTCGCGGGCGCCGCCACGCACCACGACCTCAACTTCATCCACGCCACCCTGCCCGACCTCAGCGACGCGCTCCTCGACGCGCTGGAGGAGGACGACAGCTGCGTGCTGTTGCTGGACACGATGAACGGTCACGGCTACGCGGAGCAACGCGCGGCCTTCTTCCGCCTGATGGACGCCGGGTGCGAGGTCCCCGTGATCATCGCCCGCGACTACACCAACCTGAGCGAGGAGGCCTTGATGCTGCACAGCAGCACCGACATCGGCGCGCTGCTGCTCGACGGCCTCGGCGACGGCGTGATGATCTGCCCGGAGAACAGCGGCGGCGACCAGCTGGTGGACCGGATCGCCTTCGGCATCCTGCAGGCCACGCGCACGCGCATCAGCAAGACCGAGTACATCAGCTGCCCCAGCTGCGGGCGCACGCTCTTCGACCTGCAGGAGACCACCGCGCGGATCCGCGCGCGCACGAGCCACCTGAAAGGCATCAAGATCGGCATCATGGGCTGCATCGTGAACGGCCCCGGCGAGATGGCCGATGCGGACTACGGCTACGTGGGCACCGGGCCTGGCGTGATCACCCTCTACAAGGAGAAGGACGTGGTGAAGCGCAACGTGCCCTCGGCACAGGCCGTAGACGAGCTCATCGCGCTCATCAAGCAGCACGGCGACTGGGTGGAGGTGTGACCGGGCGGGTCCGCCCCGCAGGTAGCTTCGCCCCGCAACACCGAAGCATGCGCCCCTTCCTCCTCCTTTTCCCCGCCGCCCTGTCCATGATCGCCGCCCGCGCGCAGGAATGGACCGACCCCGACTTCGGCACGGCCGGCGTGGTGAACACCGCCCTGGACCCGGCCTACGACGGGGCCTTCGCCATGGTCCGGCAACCCGATGGCAAGCTGGTGATCACCGGGCCCGCGGGCCAGACAGGTGACCTGCAGGTGCTGGTGGCGCGCTACGGCACCGACGGCACCCTCGATGCCTCGTTCGACGGGGACGGCGTCAACACCTTCGACATCGCGGACGATGACTACGGCTATGCCATCGCGCTGCAGGACGACGGGAAGATCCTGATCGCCGGCACGTCGAAGAACGGATCGAACACCGACATCCTCGTGATGCGCCTCACGGCCGACGGGCAGCCCGATGACAGCTTCGATGCGGACGGCCACCTGCTGCTGGACCTGAGCCCGTCCAACGACAAGGCCAATGCCATCGCCGTGCGCCCCGATGGCCGCATCCTCATCGCCGGCAACGCCCAGCTGGACGGCCGGGAATGCATGCTGCTGGCGCAGTTCGCCCCCGACGGCGCACCCGACACCGGCTTCGGGGACATGGGGACCGTGAAGCAGCTGGTGGGCACGGGGAACAGCCAGGCCAATGCGCTGGCGCTGCTCGCCGACGGCCGCTGCGTGGTGGGCGGCTCCTCCTTCACCGACGACGCCACGAAGTACGATCTGGCGGCCTGCCGCTTCCTGGCGGACGGCACACCCGACCCCTCGTTCTCCGGCGATGGCGTGGCGGTGGTGGCGGTGAGCCCCGACAACGACAAGGGCTATGCCCTCGCCGTCCAGGACGACGGCGCGGTGCTGATCGGCGGTGTGCGCAACGAGGTCTCGAGCACCCAGGCCACCGTCATCCTGGTGCGGCTGGATGCGGCAGGCGGACCGGACCTGGCGTTCGGGACGGGCGGCACCGCATCGCTCTTCGTAGGCGGCTATCCCACGCGCGGCGAGGACATCGCCCTCCAGCCCGACGGGCGCATCCTCCTGTGCGGCACCGCGTCGCCGGCGAGCGACCAGCGCGATGCCTACCTCTGCCGCCTGAACACCGACGGCACGCCGGACGACGGCTTCGGCAATGGCGGCGAGCTCCGGTACGGCGCTCCGGGCCACTACCGCGAGACGCCCACGCTGGTGCTACAGCCCGACGGCAAGGTGGTCATCGGCGGCATCGATGCGGGCGGCGGCGTGGTGAACGCCCTGCTGATCCGCTACTTCACCGATCTCCCCACCGGCATCGCCACCACGGACGGCGCTTCCATCCGTATGGCGGTGGGCGCCGATGGCATCACCCTCGCGCTGCCCCCGGCGGCCGGCCGCCGCACCGCGGCCCTGGTGGACGGCACGGGGCGCACGGTCGCTCAGTGGGCGGGCCCGGACCTGTCCGCTTCGCCCTGCACCCTGCCCTTCGCGCATCGCCTGGCGGCTGGCGTGCACACGCTCACCGTCACGGACGAGGCGGGGCGGCGCAGCGTCCGCTTCTTCGTGCCCGGCACCGACCGCTGAGCGGGCCTACCGCTCGAGGTAGGGCTTGATGCTGCGCACGTAGGCCTCGAAGGCTTGCACGCCTTTCGGCGTGAGCGCGCACATCGTGTTCGGGTAGTTGTCCTTGAAGCGCTTCTTCACCTGCACATAGCCCGCCTCCTTCAGCTTGGTGATCTGCACGCTGAGGTTGCCACGCGTGGCGCCCGTCCGCTCCAGCAGGAAGGTGAAGTCGGCCTCCTCCACGCTCACCAGCACCGAGACCACGGCCAGCCGCAGCTGGTTGTGCAGCACCGGGTCAAGCGGGGCGAACGCCATCCTCCTGACGTTTGAGCAGGTAGCCCGGCACGAGGTAGCCGAAGAAGATCGCTGCGATGAAGAGCCACACCGTGACCGAGATGGGTACGAAGTAAGCGACGGCGCCGAGCACCCAGAACAGGATGCCCCCGAAGACCAGCGGACGGAACCGCATCAGCTGTCCGGTGACGAACGTGGGCAGCCCGGTGAGCACGATGATGGAGGCGAGCGGCATCGCCTGCCCGCTGCTCGCGCTGGAGAGTATGGTGAGGAGCAGGGTGACCACGAAGGCCATCCACAGCCACATGATCACGCGGTCCATCGGGGTGGTCACCGGCTTGCTCCGCCCCTCGCGTGCGCCGTGGAGGAAGGACAGGACGCCGCCCACGACGCCCATCACCGGCCAGGCATACCCGCCGATGGTGCTGCCGCGAAGGGCCATCACATAATTGAAGAGCATCGCGGCGATGAGCAGCACGCCCCAGAGCATGAAGTAATAGCTCTGGCGGTGGAAGCTGCGTTTGGCCTGGGCGATCATCTCCTCGATGACCTTCAGGCTTTGTGTGGGGGTCATGTCGTTCTCCATGATGATGGGTGATTGGATGGGTCAAATATAGACTTGTTTATTATATAAACCAAATGATCTTCGGATCCCGCCATCTTGCGCGCCCGTCCAGCACGCCACCATGATCCTCCGATCCCTCCTTCCGCCCGCCATCGGCTGCCTGCCTCTTCTGCTCCAGGCACAAGCGGGGACCATACGTCCGGCACCGCGATGGGCCGAAGGGGACGCCCGCCGGGTGGAGGTCCGGACCACCACGCACCTGTCTATCGATACGGCCACGATGGACATCCAGGGGAACAGCAGCTATCTGCTGAAGGTCGTCCGGGCCCGCAAGGATGGATACATCCTCTCCGTCCGGATGGACGCGAACAGCGACCTGATGGCCGACTTCGACATGCAGACCACCGGAGCCTTCGGAGCCGCCATGGACAGCGCGTCGACGCTTGTCCGCGGACTGATGGAGGACCTGTATGCACCGTTCAAGGACACGGACCTGCGTTTCCGCATCTCTCCCCAGGGGGAGGCATTGGAACACCTGGAGACCGGGACGGACAAGGAACACCTGAAAGAAGCCCTCCGCACCGGCATCATGCGCTTCGCCCAAAAGGTGATGGAGATACAGGGAAAAGAGCTGCCCGACTTTTCCGCTGAGCGGGTGGACCATGTCGTTGATTCGCTCCACGGCGCATTCGTGGAAGTACTGGTGAACGAATTGAACTACCTGCTCCGGCCCTATGCCCAGGAATATCCCACAAGCGGGTCCATACGCCAGCCAGTGCTCGTCCACGACGTGCAGGCACCGCTGCGAAAGGACCTTGATGCCCTACCAGCGACCCGCGAGCTGGGGCTGGACCGGAACACGCCCCAAGAGCTCATCTGCCGCACCATCACCACCTACGACCCCGATGCCCTTTATGCAGCGATGGCTTCAGAAAGGAACGGGCTCGAACGGGAGGGGCTGCTGTTGATGGAGGAATGCGTGGACCATATCGACCCGCGGACGGGATGGCTCACCACTTCGACCTCGGTCCATACGATGCGCACCGCTAAGCTCCGGATGCGCCTGGAGACCCGGACGGTGCTGAAGCCCGTCCGCTGATCAGAACGTGGCCGTGCTGGTATGCTGCGCGGCCTCGCGCTCGGCCTCGTCCATGCGGGCGAGGAGCTCATCGCGGACCTTCTGGAACGCCGGTCTGTCGGCGGCGGCCAGCGGCTCGGCGCTGGGGAACACTTCGCGGCGGTGGTCCACCTGCTCACCGTTCTTCCAGAAGCGGAAGCAGACGTGGGGGCCCGTGGCCAGGCCCGTGCTGCCCACCTCACCGATGGTCTGCCCCTGCTGCACGCGCTGCCCGTTGCGCACAAGGATCTTGCGCATGTGCAGGTACTGGGTCTCGTACACGCCGTTGTGGCGGATCTTCACGAAGTTGCCGTTGCCCGCGGAATAGCCGGCCTTCTCCACCGTGCCATCGCCCACGGCGAGGATGGGCGTGCCGTAGGGAGCGGCATAGTCGGTGCCCAGGTGGGCCTTCATGCGCTTCTGCACGGGGTGGAAGCGGCGCAGCGTGAAGCCCGATGAGATGCGGCTGTACTTCAGCGGCGCCTGCAGGAAGGCCTTGCGCAGGCTGTTGCCCGCGCTGTCGAAGTAGGCCAGCTCGCCCTGGTCCGGCGCGAAGCGGAAGGCGTCGCGGGTGAAGGCGCCCTGGTAGCGCACGCCCAATACCTCGGGATCGCCGTACGGCTCACCGTCCACCGTGCGCTCGCGGTACACCACGGTGAAACGATCGCCCTTCTGGATGCGGTAGAAGTCCACCGTCCAGGCGAAGACTTCGCTGAGCTTCATCGCCACGGCGGGATCGGCCCCGGCCTTCGCCAGGTCGTTCCACAGCGCGCCCGTCACCGCCACGCACAGGCTCTTCTCCTCCGTATGCACCGGCCGCTTCCCGATGGTCACGCTCATGGGCGGACGCAGGGTGAAGATGACGTGGTCCACCTGGTCGGCCTCGTAGACGAAGTAGGCCGGCATGCGCTGGTCGTCGTCGGTGAAGATGAGCGCATAGGGGTGCCCGGCGCGGATGCGGTGGATGTCGAACACCGAGGCGGCCATGCGGACCAGGCTGTCGATGGTGCCACCGCCGATGCCCTGGGGCGCGAGCAGGTCGCTGAAGGTGGCCCCCGGCTTCACCTTGCCCTGCTCCAGTATGAAGCCCGAGAGCGGGATGCCGTAGGCGCTCGGCGGGTCGGGAACGGTGTCCTCCGGCAGCGCGGTCGTTTCCGGCACGAACTCCACGTGCGGCGACACGTCCACCCCGATGTACACGTACACGGCGACCAGGGCCACCACGAGCCCGCCGCCGATCGTCCAGAGCTTCTTCCCCCCCATGATCGCAAGGAACATCAGCCTTCCGCAAGGAACGCCGATGCGCCGTGGATCATTTCAACGGACGATCGGGGAAAGGCGTTGCTATTCCTTCGCGATGGGGTGCGCGAGACCCTCGTAGCCGCTCAGCTCCATCTTGATGGAACCCACGAGCACCTTGGCCTGCGCCAGCACGGGGATGTGGTTGCCGTCGTCGGTGATCCACACGTTGAGGTCCTCGTTCGTCTTGAAGATGCGGCCCTCCTGCACGATGGGCTGGAACTTGAGGCAGCGGTACCTGCCGTTGCGCAGCTTCACCGTCTCCTTGCCGACGTACCGCATGCGCAGGGGCCAGTACTCGTTGTCCATGAAGCAGTCGATGGTGTACTCCTGGCCGGGCTGCGCGTTGCTGAAGTCGAGCGTGCGGGCGAAGTAGAAGGCGCTGAGCATGTCCTGCACGTGCGCGGGCACATCGAAGGTCTTCTTCTCCTGCGTGGTCACCTGGCGGCGGTGCTGCATGTACAGGTAGTCCTGGCTGAAGCTGTAGTCGCCTTCCTCCACGCGGCGGATGAAGACCCAGGGGAACACGCCTTCGGCGTCCATGTAGGTCTCGTACAGGTCGTCCACCTTGTAGAAGGCCTTGAACGCGCCCACGCTGCGGCCCTTGCCGGTGGCATGCAGGATCTTGCGGCCCTGGATCTCCCGGTCACCTTCCTTCAGCTCCAAGGTGGCCTCGCCGGCGTTCAGCAGGCCATAGTGCAGGATGTAGGTGAGCTTCTCCCCGGCCTTGAAGGCGTTGTGCTCCACCGTGCGCAGGGGGTAGACCTGGTCCTTCTTCGGCTTGTCGCCGGTGCCCTGGGCGAACCCGAAGGAAAGCAGGCAGGCGCCTGCCAGCGCGAGAACGGACTTGCGTGCCATGTCCCCCCGTCGGCAAACGGGATGCCGATCCGTGCATGCAGCCACCAGCCTTGGGCCACGAGCCACGAGCTTGGCCCAGGGCTCAAGCTCGTGGCTCGTGGCTGGGGGCCCCGGGCGCATCAGACCACGATGTTGACGATCCGTTTGGGCACCACGATCACCTTCTTGGGGGCCTTGCCCTCCAGGCGCTGCTGCACCTCGGGGTCGGCCAATACGGCGGCCTCCACCCCCTTGGGGTCCAGCGTGATGGGGAATTCCAATTGCAGGCGGGTCTTGCCGTTGAAGCTGATGGGGTAGCTGAAGCTGTCCTCCACCAGGTACTGGGCGTCCCACTTCGGCCAGGGGGCGAGCGTGACGCTGGTGCGGTGGCCGAGCTTGTCCCACAGCTCCTCGGCGATGTGCGGTGCGAAGGGCGCCAGGGCGATCACCAGGGGCTCCAGCACCCCGCGCTTGTGGCATTTCAGCGCACCCAGCTCGTTCACGGCGATCATGAACTGCGCCACGCTGGTGTTGAAGCTCATCTTCTCGATGTCCTCCTGCACCTTCTTCAGGGTGGCGTGCAGCACCTTCAGTTCCGCCTTCACGGGGGCCTCGTCGCTCACGCGGAAGCCCGCCTGTTCGTCGTGGAAGAGGTGCCAGAATTTCCGCAGGAAGCGGAACGTGCCTTCGATGCCATTGGTGTCCCAGGGCTTGCTTTGCTCCAACGGGCCCAGGAACATCTCGTAGAGGCGGAGGGTGTCCGCGCCGTAGCGTTCGATGATGTCGTCGGGGTTGACGACATTCAGCTTTGACTTGGACATCTTCTCGACTTCGCGAGAAACCACGAACGTGTCGACGTGATGAATGAAAGATGCTTCGGCTAGATCAGCAGAAGTTGCTCGGAATCGCTCAATTGATAAAGTGCATTGATCTTCTAAAAGATCAATTGGACAGTAGAGCCCTGAATAAAGATGCTCTCTATTCGGATTATAATAAAGAGTTCGCCCAGATTCTCTCCCAAATACTTTCTGCGCATGGGTATTTAGTTGATCGCGCACGAACGCATCCATTGGGTGGGAAGGTTCAAAACCAGATTTTATCCATAAATCCAGCGTGTCAAATGAAATAAAACAAGGAGGTCCTATAAATCGTCCTCCAAGATCCTTTTCAATATCGGACTTTCCAGATTCAGATACATCCAGTACCGATTCGTAAAGATTGAGTCGAAAGATCTTTGCTGACACCCCCTGGATCATCCCCTGGTTCACCAGCTTCTTCGCCGGCTCATCGAAGGGGATCCAGCCGCGGTCGCAGAGGAACTTGGTCCAGAAACGGAAATAGAGCAGGTGGCCGGTGGCGTGCTCGCTGCCGCCCACGTACAGGTCCACCTGGCCCCAGTAGTCCACGGCCTCCTTCGCGGCGAAGCGCCCCGCATTGTGCGGGTCCATGTAGCGCAGGAAGTACCAGCTGCTGCCGGCCCAGCCGGGCATGGTGGTCGTTTCCAGCGGATGGCCCTGGTAGGTCCAGTCGGTGGCGCGGGCCAGGGGCGGCTCGCCCGTTTCCGTGGGGAGGAACTTGTCCACCTCGGGCAGCACCAGCGGCAGCGCGCTCTCGGGCAGCGCATAGGGCACCTCGTCCTTGTAGTAGATGGGGATGGGCTCGCCCCAGTAGCGCTGGCGGCCGAAGGCGGCATCACGCAGGCGGTAGTTGACGCGGCGCTCGCCCACGCCCAGCTTCACCAGCTCGTCGATGGCGCGGGGGATGGCGGCGGACACCGGCAGGCCTTTCAGGAAGCCGGGGCTGCTGATGATGGCGTCCTTGCGCTCGTCCGCTTCCTTGGTGACGTCGGCGCCTTCGGTCACGGCCACGATGGGCAGGCCGAAGTGCGTGGCGAAGTTCCAGTCGCGCTGGTCGCCGCCGGGCACGGCCATCACGGCGCCGGTGCCGTAGCCGCCCAGCACGTAGTCGCCCACCCAGATGGGCACCTCATGGCCGGTGAACGGATGCCGGCAGTAGGCGCCGGTGAACACCCCGCTCACGCGCTTCACGTCGGCCTGGCGGTCGCGCTCGCTGCGGTTCTTCGCCGTCCCCACGTAGGCCCTTACCTCGGCCTTGCGGTCCGCGGAGGTGATGACCTCCACCAGCTCGTGCTCGGGCGCCAGCGTGACGAACGTGACGCCGAAGAGCGTGTCGGGCCGGGTGGTGAACACCTCGATGTCGCCCGCCGCGTCGGTCAGCTTGAAGCGTACCAGGGCGCCCTCGCTGCGGCCGATCCAGTTGCGCTGGGCCTCCTTGATGCTCTCGCTCCAGTCGAGCGTATCCAGCCCATCGAGCAGGCGCTGCGCATAGGCGGTGATGCGCAGGCTCCACTGCGGCATGCGCTTGCGCTCCACGGGGTGGCCGCCGCGCTCGCTCACGCCGTCCTTCACCTCGTCATTGGCCAGCACGGTGCCCAGCGCGGGGCACCAGTTCACCCAGGCATTGCTGAGGTAGGCCAGGCGGAAGCCCTGCAGGATGAGCTGCTTGGTGCGCTCGTCATGCGCGGCCCATTCCGCGGCGGTGAAGGCGCCCAGCTCCTCCTCCACGTCGCCGGTGAGCGCACAGGCGTCGCCGGGCGCCCAGCCCTGCGCCTCGAAGCGCGCGACCAGCTCCTGGATGGGGCGCGCCTGCTGCTGCTGATGGTCGTACCAGCTGTCGAAGAGCTGCAGGAAGATCCACTGCGTCCATTTGTAGAAGGCGGGATCGCTGGTGAACACCTGCCGGTCCCAGTCGAAGCTGAAGCCGATGCGGTCCAGCTGCTCGCGGTAGCGCGCGGTGTTCTCCTCGGTGGTCTTCGCCGGGTGCTGGCCGGTCTGGATGGCGTACTGCTCCGCGGGCAGGCCGAAGCTGTCGTAGCCCATGGGGTGCAGCACGTTGAACCCGCGGTGCCGCTGGAAGCGCGCCACGATGTCGCTGGCGATGTAGCCCAGGGGATGGCCCACGTGCAGCCCGGCGCCGCTGGGGTAGGGGAACATGTCGAGCACGTAGTACTTGGGCCGGGAAGGGTCGTTCGGCACCTGGTAGGTCTTGTCGGCCTTCCACTTCTTCCGCCACCGCTCCTCGATGGCCTTATGGTCGTACTGCATGTCGTTGCTGAAAACCCCGCCGTCCAGCGGGCAGGCGCGAAAATACGCGCCTTCCGCGGGGGCGGGGTCAGGCGGACAGGGGGCATCGGAACTCACACGCCCCCTCTGACAACGCGCCGGCCGGCCGGGGACACGGACTTCACCCGCCGATAACTTCGCCCCGCATGAGCACCGAGCGCTTCATCAAGGCACGCACCCGCAGCAGCAGCGTGGGCACCGTGATCGGCATCACCCTGGTGCTGTTCATGCTGGGCATCCTGGGCTTCATGCTGCTCAATGCCCGCGCGCTGGAGCGGCATTTCAAGGAGAACGTGAAGGTGGACATCTACCTGAAGCGCGACCTGAAGGAGGTGGACGTGATGAAGTTCCGCAAGCGGCTGGACACCGAGCCCTTCACCCGCGAGACCCAGTACGTGACCGCCGACGAGGCCGCCGAGAAGCTGAAGGCCGACATGGGCGAGGACTTCCTCGGCGTGCTCGGCGCCAACCCCCTGCTGCCCTCGATCGAGCTGAACCTGCAGGAGGCCTATGCCTCGCCCGACAGCCTGAAGTGGATCGCCGACCACCTGCGCAAGGACGCCAGCGTGCACGAGGTGAAGTACAACCCGGTGGTGGTGGAGAACATCGACGCCAACATGGGCAAGGTGCGCTGGGTGCTGGCGGGCTTCAGCGCGCTGCTGCTCATCATCGCCGTGGCGCTGATCAACAACACCATCCGCCTGGCCATCTACAGCAAGCGCTTCCTCATCCGCACCATGCACCTGGTGGGGGCCACCGGCTGGTTCATCAAGCGGCCCTTCCTGGGCAACAGCCTGTGGCAGGGCATCATCGCGTCCATCCTGGCCATCGGCCTGCTGGTGGGCTGCATCCAGCTGCTGGTGCATTTCCAGCCGGACCTGAGCGCGCTGGTGCAGCCCGTGCCGCTGGCCATCCTGCTGGGCGCGGTGGTGGTCATGGGCCTGATCATCTCCCTGCTTTCGACCTGGTTCGCCGTGCGGCGCTACCTTCGCATGAACACGGACGAACTGAACTGGACGTAAGATGGCCTCCGATCCCCGCCACGACATGGCGTTCACCCGCCTGAACTACCGCCTCTTGCTGATCGGCATCGGCATCGTCCTCCTCGGCTACATGCTGATGAGCGGCGGCGGCAGCGGCGACCCCAACGTGTTCGACGCCAGCGAGATCTTCAGCGCGCGCCGCATCACCGTGGCGCCCATCGTCTGCCTCGTCGGCTACCTCTTCATCGTATACGCCATCCTGAAGAAGCCGAAGGCGGCCTAGCGTTGAACGCCCGGACGTTCAAACGTTGGGCGGCCCAGCGCCGCGGGTGTCCGCCCAAGGCGTTCTTTCGCGCCGCCATCCCGTTCCCATGACCACGTTGCAGGCCATCCTGATCGCCATCATCGAAGGCATCACCGAATTCCTGCCCATCAGCAGCACCGGGCACATGATCATCGCCGAGCACGTGCTGGGGGTGCCGCCGGACGATTTCACCAAGCTGTTCACCGTGTGCATCCAGTTCGGGGCCATCCTTTCCGTGCTGGTGCTCTACTGGAAGCGCTTCCTCCAGGGCATCCCCTTCTACACGAAGCTCCTGATCGCCTTCGTGCCGGCGGCCATCATCGGCTTCCTCTTCGGCGATGCGATCGACGCCCTGCTGGAGAGCGTGGCCGTGGTGGCCGTGACGCTGCTGCTGGGCGGCATCGTGCTGCTCTACATCGACAAGTGGCTGGACCCGCAGGTGGAGGTGGAGATCACCCCGAAGCGCTCCTTCATGATCGGCCTCTTCCAGTGCATCGCCCTGGTGCCGGGCGTGTCGCGCTCGGCCGCCACCATCATCGGCGGCATGGCGCAGCAGCTCACCCGCAAGCAGGCGGCCGAGTTCAGCTTCTTCCTGGCCGTGCCCACCATGGCCGCCGCCTCGGGCTACAAGCTGCTGAAGGCCTGGAAGGAGGCGCCCGAAGTGTTCAGCAACGGCAACCTGGGCACCCTGCTGCTGGGCAACGTGGTGGCCTTCATCGTGGCCGTGCTCGCCATCCGCTTCTTCATCGGCTGGCTCACCAAGCACGGCTTCCGCGTCTTCGGCTGGTACCGCATCGCCGTGGGCCTGGCCCTGCTGGTGATGCTGGGGCTGGGCGTCGACCTTTCGGTGCATTGATGGAAGGGCTGCTTCGGCCGGGCCCTCACCGAAAGCAGGCCAGACAACGGCTCCCGTGACCGACCACCGCTTCCCCGACCTCGACCCGCACCGCGGCGCCATCCTGCTGGTGGACAAGCCGGTGACGTGGACGAGCTTCAACGTGGTGAGCAAGATCCGCGGCACCCTGCACAAGCTGGTGGGCCACCGCGTGAAGGTGGGCCATGCCGGCACCCTGGACCCCCTGGCCAGCGGCCTGCTGATCATCGGCACCGGCCTGTGCACCAAGCAGCTGCCCACCCTCACCGACGAGGACAAGCGCTACACCGCCACCCTGCGCCTGGGCGAGACCACCGCGAGCTACGACGCCGAGACCCCCGTGGAGACCGCCGGACCGTGGGAGCACCTGCGGGAAGCGGACGTCCGCGCCGTGCTGGAACGGTTCACCGGCCCCATCCAACAGCGGCCGCCGAACTTCTCCGCCAAGCGGTTCCAGGGCGAGCGGGCCTATTTCCTCGCCCGCAACGGCGAGCCCGTGGACCTGCCCCCCGCGTCGGTCCGGATCGACCGGCTGACCCTGGAGGCCTGGAACGGCCGCGACCTGACCCTGGACGTGACTTGCAGCAAGGGCACCTACATCCGGTCGCTGGCCCACGACATCGGCCAGGCCCTGGGGTGCGGGGCCTACCTTACCGCCCTCCGACGGACGCGGAGCGGTGCGTTCGATGTGAAGGATGCGCTCACACCGGAGCAATGGTCGGCCTGGTTCGATACCTGGGTTTTGAACAGGAAACCCACTGGTATCCAGTAAGTTCGACGACCCTTAACGATCGCATTATCTTCGGCCCCCCAAATCACGAAAGGGCCCGTAAGCCCTCCCCTTTTCCATGAAACTGACCGCCTTCAAGTTCACCGTCCCCAAGGAACAGATCGCCCTCTACCCCAGCAAGGACCGCGACGGCAGCAAGCTGATGGTGCTGGACCGCAAGACCGGCAAGATCGAGCACAAGAAGTTCAAGAACATCATCGACTACTTCGATGAGGGCGACACCTTCGTGGTGAACGACACCAAGGTCTTCCCCGCCCGCATGTGGGGCAACAAGGAGAAGACCGGCGCCAAGATCGAGGTGTTCCTGCTGCGCGAACTGAACCGCGACAGCCTGCTGTGGGACGTGGTGGTGGACCCCGCCCGCAAGATCCGCATCGGCAACAAGCTCTATTTCGGGAAGGACGATGAGCTGGTGGCGGAGGTGATCGACAACACCACCAGCCGCGGCCGCACGCTGCGCTTCCTCTTCGACGGCACCTACGAGGAGTTCAAGCAGACCATCACCGAGATGGGCGAGACGCCGCTGCCGCACTACATCAAGCGCGATCTGGAGCCGAGCGACGCCGAACGGTACCAGACCATCTACGCCCAGCACGAGGGCGCCGTGGCCGCCCCCACCGCCGGCCTGCACTTCAGCCGCGAGCTGATGAAGCGCATGGAGCTGAAGGGCATCCACTTCGCGAACGTGACCCTGCACGTGGGCCTGGGCACCTTCCGCCCCGTGGAGGTGGAGGACCTCACCAAGCACAAGATGGACAGCGAGCAGGTGATCATCACCTCCGATGCCTGCAAGATCGTGAACACCAGCAAGGACAAGAAGAAGCACGTCTGCTGCGTGGGCACCACCACCATGCGCGCCATCGAGAGCAGCGTGAGCACGGACAACCACATGAAGCCCTACAACGGGTGGACGAACAAGTTCATCTTCCCGCCGTACGACTTCAGCATCGCCGACCGCATGGTCACCAACTTCCACATGCCCGAAAGCACGCTGCTGATGATGGTGGCGGCCTTCGGCGGCTACGACCACGTGTGGAACGCCTACAAGGTGGCCATCAAGGAGAAGTACCGCTTCTTCTCCTACGGCGACGCCATGCTGATCATCTGATCCCGGCCGTCGTGGTGAGCCCATCGGACCACGGCCTTTCCCTTCCCGACGACCGCACGGCCCGATGAGCGAACGCACCGCCATCCTTGTCGCCGGCGGCAACGGCAACCGCCTGGGCGGCCCCGTGCCCAAGCAGTTCCAGACCGTGAAGGGCCGGCCGCTGCTCATGTGGACCATCGAGGCCTTCCACCGCTTCGACCCCGCCATGCCGCTGATCGTGGTGCTGCCCCAGGCGCACTTCGACATCTGGAAGGCGCTGTGCATGGGCCATCGCTTCTTCCTCCCCCACCAGGTGACGGCCGGCGGCGAGCAGCGCTGGCACAGCGTGAAGGCCGGGCTCGGCGAGGTGGAGGGCGACGGCCTGGTGGCCGTGCACGACGGGGTACGCCCGCTGGTGAGCACCGGCCTCATCGGGCGCTGCTTCGAGGCCGCGCACCGGAGCGGCGCCGCCATCCCCACCGTGCCCGTGGTGCCCAGCATCCGCGAGGTGACGGCCGAGGGCAGCAGGGCCCTGGACCGTTCCCGGCTGCTCGCCGTGCAGACCCCCCAGTGCTTCCACGCCGACCTGCTGCGCAAGGCGTTCGAGCAGCCCTACGACCCGGCCTTCACCGACGAGGCCACTTTGGTGGAGCGCCTCGGCGTGAAGGTGGAGCTGGTGGAGGGCGAGGACCACAACATCAAGGTGACCACGCCGCTGGACCTGCGGATGGCGGAGGCCTTGCTCTGACCCGCACGGCCGCCGGCCTCTTGACCGACCTTTGCACCATGTCCGCCAAGCCCATCGATCTGCGTGAGCTCTCGAAAGAAGAGGTGACCGCCCTCGTGGCCGAGCTGGGCGAGAAGCCCTACCGCGCCAAGCAGGTGTGGGAATGGCTGTGGAAGAAGCACGCGCGCTCCATCGACGCGATGAGCGACCTCTCCAAGGCCTTCCGCGAGCAGCTGAAGGAACGCGCCGTGCTGCGCCCGCTCACGCTCGCCGAACAGCAGCGCAGCACCGACGGCACCATCAAGTGCGCCTTCCGCACGTGGGACGGCCACATCGTGGAGGGCGTGCTCATCCCCACGGAGACGCGGATGACCGCGTGCATCAGCTCGCAGATCGGGTGCAGCCTCACCTGCGCGTTCTGCGCCACCGGCAAGCTGAAGCGCGTGCGCAACCTGGACGCCGGCGAGATCGTGGACCAGGTGGTGATGATCGCCGCCCTGGCGCAGGAGCACTACCGGCAGCCCCTCACCAACATCGTGTACATGGGCATGGGCGAGCCCCTGCTCAACTATGCGAATACGCTGCGCAGCGCCGAGCGGATCAACGCGGAGGACGGGCTGGGCATGAGCACGCGCCGCATCACCGTGAGCACCGCCGGCATCGCCAAGATGATCCGCAAGCTGGCCGACGACGATGCGAAGTTCAACCTCGCCCTCAGCCTCCACGCGGCCAACGACGCCAAGCGCGACCGCATCATGCCCATCAACGAGCAGAACACGCTCGCCGAGCTGCTCGATGCCCTGCGCTACTACACCCGCAAGACGCGCAAGGAGGTCACCTTCGAGTACATCCTGTTCCGCGACTTCAACGATTCGCTGGAGGACGCGCAGGAGCTGGTGCGCTATTGCAGCACGGTGCACGCCAAGGTGAACCTGATCGAGTACAACCCCACGGACGACGGGCTGTTCCAGCGCACGGAGCCGGGGACCGCCGAGCGCTTCCAGCGCTACCTGGAGGGCAAGGGCATCATCGCCCGCATCCGCCGCAGCCGGGGGCGCGACATCGATGCCGCCTGCGGCCAGCTGGCCAACAAGAACCAGCCGGCCCTGAAGGAAGGGGAGCGCATCCTGAAGCCTTGATGGACCGGGCCGCGGGCCGATCGGCTGGTCAGAAGCCGTAGCCCACTTTCACGCCCACGAAGAAGGCCGGCACGTTGTCGCGCTTCTTCTCGATCGTGTAGTCCCAGCGGTTCTCGGCGATGTTGAGCTGCTCGTGCACGATGGTGCGGTCGCGGTGGCGGAAGCCCGCCCCGCAATAGAGGTCGAACATCCAGTTGCTGGTGGCGGCGAACCATTGGTAGCCGAAGTAGGCCCGCACATCGTTGTAGGTCCGCTCGTCCAGCAGCTCCTTCCCGTTGAACTGGCCGGTGCTGTCCTTCTGGGCGATGTTCTTCGCGTAGTCGAGGTAGGCCATCTCCACCTGCAGGTAGGCGCCCTGGGGCTCCAGTTCGCTCCGGAGGTAGTAGCGCGCCCCGATGTGGAACGATGGCTTCGCGAGGATGTGGGTGCCGGCGCCGAAGTCATCGGCATCGTCGCCCGCGAAGGAGAGGTTGAGGTAGTTGCGGTAGGTGATCCCCACGGCCAGCTCCGCGCTGAGGCGGGAGGACAGCGCGCGCTCGTAGTACAGGGGGATCTCCCCGCGCAGGAAGAGCAAGGGGTTCACCTTGAGGACGTTGCGCACGGCCTTCACCGTGTCCCACTGCGCGGCGATCCGGTCCTTATAGAGCAGCACCTTCGCCCGCCCCTGCGCCTGGGCCGCCGCCCCGCACAGGAACAGCGCCGCGGCGAGCAGCAGGGGACGCAGGGGGCGCATGGAGCGAATGTACGCGGCGGCGGTACACCCCGCTTGGCGCATCTTTGTCGGTCGCCATGTCCTCCGTATCCCCCGGTCCTTCCCGCGCGGCCGTGCTTTCCCTGGCGGAGATCCAGCGGCCGATCGCGGCCGAGATGCGCGAGTTCGAGGCGCGCTTCCGCCAGGCCATGCGCAGCAAGGCCCCCTTGCTGGACCGCATCATGCACTACATCGTGCAGCGGAAGGGCAAGCAGATGCGGCCGATGTTCACCCTGCTGAGCGCCCGCCTGTTCGGGCCGGTGGACGAGGCCGGCTACACCGCCGCCTCATTGATCGAGCTGCTGCACACCGCCACCCTGGTGCACGACGACGTGGTGGACGGCAGCCCGATGCGCCGCGGCTTCTTCAGCATCAATGCGCTGTGGAAGAACAAGATCGCCGTGCTGGTGGGCGATTACCTCCTGAGCCGCGGCCTGCTGCTGGCGGTGGAGCAGGGCCAGTTCGAGCTGCTGCGCATCGTGAGCACCGCCGTGCGCGAGATGAGCGAGGGCGAGCTGCTGCAGATCGAGAAGGCACGCGGCCTCAACTTCAAGGAGGAGGTCTACTTCGAGATCATCCGCCAGAAGACCGCCAGCCTGATCGCCGCCTGCTGTGCGAGCGGGGCCCATGCCAGCGGCGCCACACCCGAGGACGTGCAGCGCATGCGCGCGTTCGGCGAGCACACCGGCATCGCCTTCCAGATCAAGGACGACCTGTTCGATTACGGCGCGGGCCTGGACACCGGCAAGCCCACCGGCATCGACATCAAGGAACGCAAGCTCACCCTCCCGCTGATCCACGCCCTGCGACAGGTGGGGCCCGATGACCGCCGCTGGATGGTGCGCACCCTGAAGCACGACAACGAGAACGACGAGGCCGTGGCCCGCCTGATCGCGAAGGTGGTGGAGGTGGGCGGCATCGCCCATGCCCGCCGGCACATGTACGCCTACCGCGACAAGGCCCTGGAGGTGCTGCACCACTTCCCCGACACGGATGCCCGCCGCTCGCTCGAAGGCCTCCTGCAGCTCACCGTGGAACGCTCGAAGTGACCCCATGCGCCCCCTCGCCCTCCTTCCCTTGCTCGCCCTGCTCGCCTGCGGCGGTCCCGACCGCACCGCCCCCACCCCGGCCGAAGGCACCCCCACCGGCCAAGGCGGCGCCCCCCCGGCACCCGGACCGAACGCCCCGCTGACCGAAGGGCACAACGTGGTCCGCGCGGCCGACGGCCGCCCCGTGATGGAGGGCGAGATCGTGCAGGGCCGGCGCGACGGCCAGTGGACCAGCTACACCGAGCAGGGACGCGTCAAGAGCCGGAACCAGTATGTGCACGGGATGCTTGAAGGCCCCACCATCGTGTTCTATGACAACGGCCAGGTGCGCTACACCGGCCAGCACCACCGCGACAAGCCCGTGGGCGAGTGGAAGTTCTACGACGAGCAGGGGGCCTTGATGGAGGTCACGGTGTACGACAGCCTGGGGGTGGCGACCAGGGGGCACTAGCGCTCCATGGCCGGGGCCTCGGGAACGGAGGGCCACCCCAGCTTATCAACGATCGCCGCCGCCGTTGGGCCAACGGGTATTTTCGCGGCTTCCGTCATGATCTCGCCCCGCTCCGTCCAGCAAGTGAAGGACGTCGTCCGCATCGAAGAGGTGCTGGGCGAGTTCCTCGACCTCAAGCGCAAGGGCCCGCGTTTCCTGGGGCTGTGCCCTTTCCACAACGAGAAGACGCCCTCGTTCAACGTGAGCCCGCAGCTGGGCATCTACAAGTGCTTCGGCTGCGGCGAGAGCGGCGATGCCATCACCTTCCTCCAGAAGCAGGAGCACCTCTCGTTCGCCGAGGCGATCCGCTGGCTGGCCAAGCGCTACCAGATCGAGCTGGAAGAGGAGGAACAGTCCCCCGAGCAGCAGCTGGAGCAGAGCGAGCGCGAAAGCCTCGCCGTGGTGCAGCAATGGGCGCTGAACTGGAGCGTGGACCAGCTCTGGAACACCGACGAGGGCCGGCGCATCGGCCTCAGCTACTTCCACGAGCGCGGCTTCCGCGACGACATCATCCGCTCGTTCCAGCTGGGCTATGTGCCCGAGCGCGGCGATGCCTTCGCCGTCGCGGCCATCGCCCACGGCTTCGCACCCGAGCTGCTGGAGAAGGCCGGCTGGATCAAGCGCCGGGAGAACGGCGACCCGTGGGACTTCTTCCAGGGCCGCGTCACCTTCCCCATCCACGGCCTCACCGGCCAGCCCATCGCCTTCGGCGCCCGCACGCTGAAGAGCGACAAGAAGCTGCCGAAGTACTTCAACAGCCCGGAGAGCGTGCTCTACATCAAGAGCCGCTCGCTCTACGGCATCGCCTTCGCCAAGAAGGCCATCGTGGAGCAGGCCACCTGCTGCCTCGTGGAAGGCTACACCGACGTCATCAGCCTGCACCAGGCCGGGGTGGCCAACGTGGTGGCCAGCAGCGGTACCAGCCTCACGCAGGACCAGGTGCGCCTGATCAAGCGCTACGCGAACAGCGTGACGATCCTCTATGACGGCGACCCCGCGGGCATCAAGGCCTCGTTGCGCGGCATCGACCTCATCCTGGCCGAAGGGCTCAGCGTGAAGGTGGTGCTCTTCCCCGACGGTGACGACCCCGACAGCTTCGCCCGCAAGCACTCCAGCAGCGAGATCACCGCCTTCATCCAGGAGAACGCGAAGGACTTCCTCGTCTTCAAGGCCGACGTGCTGGTGCGCGACGCCGAGGGCGACCCCGTGCGGAAGGCCGCGGCCATCCACGAGCTGGTGGAGAGCATGGCCCTGGTGCCCGATCACGTGCTGCGCGCGCTCTACGTGCAGCAGTGCGCCCGGATGATGGGCGTGGGCGAGCAGGCGCTGGTGAGCGAGCTGAACAAGGTGCTGCGCCGCAACTACCGCAAGCGCCTGGGCGGCGACGCGGTGCCCGAGGAGGTGGTGGAGCCCTCCATCGCGCCGCCGCAGCCGGAGGTGCAGGACCTGGGCACCAGCCCGCAGGAACGCGACCTGCTGCGCATGCTGCTCAACTACGGCCACGAGCGCGTCACCGTGCCGTTCCAGAACGAGGACGGCAGCACGAGCGACGACGAGATCACCGTGGCGGAGCTGATGTTCCAGTTGCTCGCCGTGGACGACCTCTCCTTCGATGAGCCCCTGTTCCAGTCCATCTACCTCGACTACCGCCACACCTCCAACCTGGGCGGGAAAGTGGAGATCGCGCGCTACACCGGCCATGCCGATGCCAGCTGGAGCGGCCTCACCATCGACCTGCTCACCGAGAAGCACCACCTCAGCCCCAACTGGCGGGCGAAGCACAAGATCCACGTGACGCGCGAGCACGAGCAGCTGCTCGATGCGATCGAGGAAGGCGTGGACATCCTGAAGGAGCGCCGCGTGGACCGCATGATCCGCGAGCGGCAGGAGACCCTGAAGACCATCACCGACGAGGCCGACCTGATGGCCACGCTGGCGCAGATCCAGCAGCTGAACGAGGTGAAGAAGGCATTGGCCAAGCGCACCGGGCGCGTGGTGGTGGGCTGAGCCGCCCCCTACCTTCGCACCGGTGGCGCACGAGCATCCGCACGAGCATCCGCATGCGCACGACCAGGGGCACGGCCACGGTCATGCGCATGGCGCCGGCGCGAAGAACCTCCGCCTGGCCTTCTTCGTGAACCTGGGCTTCACCGTGGTGGAGTTCATCGGCGGCCTGTGGACGGACAGCATGGCCATCCTGAGCGACGCCCTGCACGACCTGGGCGACGCGCTGGTGCTCGGCGCGGGCTGGTACCTGAGCCGGCTGGCCTTGCGCGGCCGCGATGCCAGCTACAGCTACGGCTATGGGCGGTACGCCATGCTGGGCGGCTGGCTCACCGGTGTGATGCTGGCCGTAGGCTCGGTGGTGCTGATGGTGGTGACCCTGCTCCGGCTGGGCGAGCCGCACACCCCGCACGCCATGGGCATGATCGTCCTCGCGGTCTTCGGCCTGGCGATGAACGGGTTCGCGGCGTGGCAGCTGCACGGCGGCGCCTCGCTGAACGAGCGCGGGGCCTATCTGCACTTGCTGGAGGACGTGCTGGGCTGGGCGGCCGTGCTCGCCGGTGCCGTGGTGCTGCGCTTCACGGGCTGGACCTGGATCGACCCGGCGCTCTCCATCGCCATCAACTGCTTCGTGCTGTTCAACGCGCTGCGCACGCTCCGCGCCGGCACCGGCATCCTGATGCAGCGGCTCCCCCAGGGCTTCGACGAGGCCCGTGTGACCGCCCTGCTCCGCGCCCTGCCGCACGTCACCGGCTCCCATGACCAGCATGCCTGGAGCCTCGACGGCAACTACGTGGTGCTCACCGTCCACCTGGAAGTGGACACCGACGACCCGGCGGTGCACCTCCAGGTGAAATGCCAGGCACGCGAAGCCCTGCAGGCCCTCGGCGTGCAGCACGCCACCATCGAGCTTGAGCGGGAGAGCGAGCACTGCACCCTCCAGCACCACTGAAGCGATGACCGTGCGCAAGCGCCTCTTCCGCCTGCTGGCCGCGATCAACCGTGCCGTGCTGCCCAAGCAGTGGCACCGCGACCTCGCGCGCCTGAGCAAGCCGCGCCAGGCCCTGGCCGCCTACCGCTACTGGGTCACACGCAACGCGCTCTGATCCTTCCGGCGCTCAGTGCACCATCAGGCGGCGCACCGCATGGCCGTCCGGGGAGCTGAGCCGGACCACATAGGCCCCCGCCCGCAGCCCGGACACGTCCAGCGTGCGCACCGACGAGGTCCCGTTGAAGGCGAGCGCCTCGGAGCGCACCGTTCGGCCGTCCACGTCCAGCAGCTCCAGCACGTGGCCGGAGGCCGCATGGCCGAGCTCCACCACCACGGTCACCCCCTCCGAAGCCGGGTTGGGCATCACGTCGAAGCGGCTGATGTTCCCGCCGACCTCGTCGATCCCGATCGTGCAGGGCGGGCCGTTCAGCGTCACGTCCACGAAGGCCGTATCCGATGGACATACCGTGCCGGTGACCACGTAGATGTAAACACCTTCCCCATACCCGGCGACATTGATCGGCGCATTGTACTGCCCGCCTGTGAACCCGTTCGGTGTGTACCATGTCCCCGTGGTCTGCTCCCCGGTGACATGGTTGTTGAGCACCTCAGCGTCATCATCGAAGCAGAGCTCCACGGAAGAGCCCGTGCCGGCATTGGGCGGCTGCACGAGCTGCACGGTGACGGTGGCTTGCGGATCATCGCATCCACCCTGTCCGGGCACGGTGTAGGTATAGTTGCCGGCGGGATCCGTACCCGGAGTGAACACCCCGCCCGGCAGGGAGCTGCCGTTGGGCCGCGTCCAACTGCCGCCCGCGTCCGGGGTGCCGGCGAGCACACCGAACAGGTCCACCGGGACCCCGGCGGCACAGATCTGGGTGGTGGCGTTCTGGCCTGCATTGCCATTGGGCAGGTAGCTTATCAATACCTGCTGCTCGGCATAGTTGCAGGGTGGCAGCTGGTCGAACACATACACATAGAAGCCCGCCGGCGAGGTGCCGGGCACGAACTGTCCACTGGGGACAAGGTCGCCCACCGGATCGTACCAGATGCCACCCGGATCGGGAGTACCCTCGAGCACGGAGAAGAGCGCCAGCGATGCCGCGGTGTTGCAGACGTCCGTGGAGCCGTACTCACCGGGGTCCGGATCGATCAGGCCCTGCGCCACCGTGAACTGGCCCGTCCAAACATCCGCCGCGCCGCCGTTATAGTTCAGCGTGACCGTTATCGTGACCACGCCGGGATCGAAGGGGCCCAACGGGGTCAGGGGCTGGTTGAAAGGGACGTTCCCACCGCTCCCTCCGCTCGCATTGAGGTCGATGCTGATGCTATTGCCCGTGACGACCGGGTTCTGATTGTCTAGTTGGCCCGATGTCGGCAAGCTGCCGATGCACGTCAGCACCACCTGCTGGCACGAGGTGGGGTTCTGCGGCGCCCAGGTGACATTGTTCAAGTGCTGGGCTTGCACGCTGCCGAAGAGCAGCACGGCCGTGAAGGGT
Source organism: Bacteroidota bacterium (assembly GCA_018267055.1). GTDB lineage: Bacteria > Bacteroidota > Bacteroidia > Flavobacteriales_F > PHOS-HE28 > PHOS-HE28. The sequence goes on along the minus strand of JAFDZF010000053.1, from coordinate 1,886 downwards.
ATAAATGTTCTCATGTGGGGTGGGATACAGTCAAAAATAGACGCACATCGCCTTCGGCCGGTCGCCTACTTTGCGGTCGTGCACACCTCCTGGTCGCTGGCCTTCGCGGCCCTGATCGCCTCGGCGGTCCGGGCACAGGACGTCCGCATCAATGAGGTGCTCTGCGCCCACGGCGCGAGCGGGGCCGATTGGATCGAGCTGTACAATGCGTCGGCGCGGACGCTGGACCTGCAGGGGTACACCATCGCCTTGAACGGGGCCGCCCACCGGATCACCACCCCGCTGCCCCTGCCGGCCAGGGGGGTCCGCCGCCTTTGGTGCGATCGCCGCCCCGCCGATGGCCCCGACCACCTGGACCTGAAGCTGCCCCGTACCGGCGGCACCGCCCTGCTCATCGCCCCCGACCGCACGTCGGTGCTCGACCTCTTCACCTGGCCGGCGCTGCCGGACGAGGTCTCCATCGGCCGTGTGCAGGACGGCCAGCGCGCCTGGGGCTTCTTCGAGCGGCCCACGCCGGGCGCCTCCAACGGCCAGGCCACGGCGGCCCTGCGCTGCCTGCGCGCCCCGGAGGTCCGCGCGGAGAACGGAAGGATCGTCATCACGGCGCCCGAAGGGGCCGAGGTCCGCTATACCCTGGACGGCTCGGCCCCCACGCCCGCGTCCATGCGCTATGCGGGGCCCCTCACTGCCGACACCAGCGTGCTTCGCGCGCGGGCCTTCGCTGCGGGAGCCATCCCGAGCAGTGAAGCGGTCCACGTGCCGCGAGGCGGGCCCGGCCTGGCCCTGGTGGTGGACCCGCGCGACCTCTGGGACCCGGTATCGGGCCTGCTCGCGGACAACGACGCCGCCAACTTCACACGTACCGGGCCCGCATGGACACGTCCCACCTGGGTCGCCTGGGGCGGCGACAGCGCACAGGCCGTGCCGGTGGGCATCGCCGTGTCCGGCAGCGGGTCACGGGGTCGTCCGAAGAAGAACTTCAAGCTGTACGCCCGTGACCGGTTCGGGAGCCGGGCACCGTTCCGCTTGGCCGATGGCACCACGAACACCGAGCTGATGCTGCGGGCCGACGCCACGCCCGACGCCTTCCTGCGCAATCGCTTCATGGAGGCTATCGCCACCCGCAGTGGCGGCCACGTGGACGTGCAGCCCAGCGAGGCCGTGCCCCTGTCCCTCAACGGCCGTTACTGGGGCCTTTACCGGGCCATGCCGGCGAAGAACGCGGCCTGGCTGGAACAGCGCTCCGGCGCGCAGGCCGTCGATGTGGTGGACGGACCCGGCGGGCACGTGCTGCACGGGAAGGCCGCCGGCCATGCCCGCATGGTGGACGCGGTGATGGCCGGCGCGCCGCTGGATACGCTGGCCACGCTCATCGACCTCGGCAGCCTCATCGAGCTGGCCTGCTTCGACCTGTGGACCGGCCGGGCCGACCACGACCTCAACGTGCGCTGCTGGCGACCGCGGACGCCGGAAGGACGCTGGCGCTGGATCCTGTACGACATGGATCTCTGGGCGCCCGTGAAGGACCGTACCGTGGAGCGCATGTGCGCCACAGCGGCCCCGGAGACGCCCTACCTGCCGCAGCTCCTGGCCCACCCTGCGCTGCGCGACCGGCTGCTCGCGCGGATGAGCGCCCTGCTGGCCACCACCCTGAACGCCGATCGCGCCCTTCCCCTCGCCGACTCGCTCTTCCAGGCCCATGCCACCTGGATGGAGGCCGACCATGCGCGCTGGCAGGCGGAGATGCCCCTGCCCACCCCGGCGGAGAGCCAGGCCGGCCTGCGGGCGCACATCGCCGGGCGCTCCGGCCCGCTGCTCGACCAGCTGGCCCGCCGCACCGGGCGGGCGGTCCGGCCGATCACCGTCACGGTGGAGCCTGCCCACGG
>JAFDZF010000052.1 GCA_018267055.1 Bacteroidota bacterium | reverse complement strand
GGACGGTCTGCAGCGGGAACGCGAGCAGGGGCATCGCCGCCCACTGCCAGGCGGGCCGCGTGCGGCATAAGGCATCCACCGCGTGGGCGAAAAGCAGGATGGCGAGCGGCACCAGGTGCAAGGCGGCGCGGTCCTGTGGGAAGTTCGTCCCCAGCAGGTGGAACATCAGCTGGCGGGCGGCGACGTCGGCCAGCAGCACGGCGGCCAGCAAGGGAAGTGCGTCACGCCAGGGATGCCGCCGCAGGTGAGCGAAGGCGATGAGGACGGCCAGCAGCACCAGGACCGTCAGCACCCAGGGCAGCCGGGGATCGGGCCCCAGGAGCACCCGCGTCAGCGAGCGGACCGTGGCCACGAAGAAGCCTTGCCCGGAACCGAGGTAGAACTTCCCTCCTTCACGGAGGTACAGGGCGATGGCCGTGGCGTACGCGGTCACCATCAACTGGAGCACGATCACCAGGATGGTCCAGCGGCGTTCCGCCGCGCGCTGCTTCGGCCGATACCGGACCGCCAGCAGGACCGAGAGCAGGAGGAAGAAGAGCCAGGCGGGAAGCAGCGAAAGGTCCGCGAACAGCGCCAAAGCCAACGCGACGGACAGGAGCACCAAGTATCGCACGGAACCCGAGCGCGCAAAGGACAGCAGCCCATGCAGGGCCCACACCCAACCGGCCATGGCCGGTCCGTAGCCACGGAACATGGAGAAATAGTCCAGCAGGAACGGGCACCAGAGCAGGGCCAGGAGCGCGCTCCAGCGCACCACCGGACGGACCAGCGGGCGGGCCAATGCCACGCAGCCGAACGCGTAGATCGGGAAGCACAGAACGCTCCCCCACCGCACACCCGGCGCCGAAAAGCCGAACAACTTGAAGCCGATGACGCCGAAGAGCGAGCTCAGGAAATGGTTCCCCGCATCCGGATAGGAGCGGAACGGCAGGAACTCGCCCGTGCGCGCATACCACCAGAACGAGGAAGCCTCATCCTGCACGAAAGGCACCAGGTAGGCACGGAGCACCACGTACGCCCAGGTAAGACAGATGAGCGCAAGGACGGTGATGCGCTCACCGCGCCAGGACGGGCGTGCCTGCATGGGGTCCACCGGAGGCCTGTGAAGTTGGCACGAACGCCTGCTCCTTCGACGATCCGGGGGAGGACGGTCCGCCGTCGGGAACGCCGGCCGGCAGCACGCGATAGATCCGCAGGCGGCCGCGCTCCAGCACGAACGGCCTTTTCCCCTTGTTCCAGATGCGGAACAAAGGCGGACGCTCCCGGCCGGCCGGGTCAGGCGCGCTGGCGCACGGTGCGCTGCTCGATGCGCTTCTCGTAGGCCGCGCCCTGGAAGATGCGCTGCACGAAGATCCCGGGCGTGTGGATCTCATCGGGATCGAGCGTGCCGGGCGTCACCAGTTCCTCCACCTCGGCGATGGTGATGGTGCCGGCCATCGCCATCATGGGGTTGAAGTTGCGGGCCGTGTGCCGGTAGACCAGGTTGCCCTCGGCGTCGCCCTTCCAGGCCTTCACCAGGCTGAAGTCGGCGCGGAGCCAGCGCTCCATCACGTACATCTTGCCGTCGAACGCGCGTGTCTCCTTGCCTTCCGCCACCTCGGTGCCGTAGCCCGCGGACGTGAAGAAGGCCGGGATGCCCGCACCGCCCGCGCGGCAGCGCTCGGCCAGCGTGCCCTGCGGGATCAGGTCCACCTCCAGCTCGCCGCTCAGCATCTGGCGCTCGAACTCGGCGTTCTCGCCCACGTAGCTGCTGATCATCTTCCTGATCTGCTTCGTCTTCAGCAGGAGGCCGAGGCCGAAGTCGTCGACGCCCGCGTTGTTGCTGATGCAGGTGAGGCCCTTCACGCCCTTGCGCACCAGCCCGGCGATCAGGTTCTCGGGGATGCCGCAGAGGCCGAAGCCGCCCACCATCAGGGTCATGCCGTCGGTCAGGCCGTCCAGTGCCGCATCGACGTTGGCTACCGTCTTGTTCATGTGCGACGAAGATACAGGAGCCGCAAGCTGCCGGCCCGGCCATCGGCACGGTCCCCTGAAGGAGCGAGCGGATGAGGCCTGGCCCTCAGAGCAGCCACGCGGGCCAGATGCCCAGGGCCACCACGGCCACGCCGCAGAGCGAGATCACCAGCCAGTTGGCGGGCGTCACCGCGATGGCGATGCCCTCTTCCGCCGGCGTGAAGGCCTCGCGGATCACCAGCACGTAGTAGTAGATGCCGATCAGCGCCATCACCACGGCGAACGCGGTGGTCTTCAGGAAGCCGCCCTGGATGGCCAGCAGGAACACCTGGTACTTCGCGATGAAGCCGGCCGTGAGCGGGATGCCGGCCAGCGAGAGCAGCAGCAGCATGGTGACGATGGCCAGCCAGGGACGTGCGCGGAAGAGGCCGCGGAAGATCTGGATGTTCTCGTTGCCGTTGGCGGCGCGCTTGGCCAGCGTGAGCACGATGAAGAGGCCCACCGTGGCCAGGGCGTAGGTGAAGGTGTAGTAGAACAGCATCTGCGCGGTGAGCCCGCTGGTGCTCAGCAGCGCCATCAGCAGGAAGCCGGTGTGGGCGATGCTGGAATAGGCCATCAGGCGCTTGAAGTTGCTCTGGCGCAGCGCCACCACGTTGCCGATGAAGAGCGTCACCAGCGTCATCACCAGCAATGTGCGGCTGAGCGCCTCGGGCATGCCGGTCATGCTCACGAAGCGGTAGAAGGCCGCGAACGCCGCCGTCTTCACCACCGTGGCCATGAAGGCGGTGACCAGCGTGGGGGCGCCTTCGTACACGTCGGGACCCCAGAAGTGGAAGGGCGCCGCGGCCACCTTGAACGAGAGGCCTACCGCCACGAAGAACGAGCCGAGCAGGAACAGGATGCTGTGCTGGCCGGCGTGCAGCTCCGCGTATTCGCGCACCTTGCCCAGGTCGAACGAGGCCGTCACGCCGTAGATCAGCGCGATGCCCATCAGGAAGAAGGCCGTCGCGAAGGAGCCGAGCAGGAAGTACTTGAACGAGGCCTCGCCGCTGCGGTAGCTCCGCTTCTTGCCCCCGGCGAGGATGTAGAGCGGGATGCTCAGGATCTCGATGCCCAGGAAGAGCACCAGCAGGTTGGTGTAGGCGGTGAGGAGGAAGGCGCCGGTGAGCGAGAAGAGCATCAGCGCGTAATGCTCCGCCACGTGCTCCTTCATCAGCGCGTAGTAGTCCACGCCGAAGACGAAGAGCAGGACGGTGATCACGATCATCGCGCTGTTGAACGCGATGCTGAAGCCGTCGAACCGCACCATGTTCGCGAACAGGGGCATCTCCACGTGGTAACCGGTGTAGAAGAGCACCAGCGCGCCGATGAGGCCGAGGATGCCCACCGGGGCCAGCAGCCGCTTGTTGCCCAGGAGCCCGAGGTAGAGCACCACCACGCCCAGCACGGAGATCAGGATCAAGGCGCTCATCGCAGGACGGTGAAGGTGGAGAGCATCTGTTGCACGGGACCGTTCACGAGGTCGAGGATCGGGGCGGGATAGAGGCCGAGCACCAGCGTCACGGCGATCAGGGGCACCAGGAAGAGGTGGTCGCCGCCGTCGGCATCATGCACCTCCAGCTGCCACTTGTCGGGCCCCAGCATCACGCGCTGGTAGGCGTAGAACATGTAGATGGCGCCGAGCACGATGGTGGTCACCGCCGCGAAGGCCATCCAGCCATTGAGCTGCCAGAGGCCGTTGAACATGAGCCATTCGCCCACGAAGCTCTGCGTCAGCGGCAGGGCCACGGCGTTGAGCACCACCAGCAGGAAGAGCGCGGCCAGCCGGGGCGTCCGCAGCTTCAGCCCGCCCATGGCGGCGATCTCGCTGCTGCCCACGCGGTCCTTCATGGCCCCCACGATGTAGAACAGGCTCACCACCAGCACCGCGTGCGCGAAGGCCTGGTAGAGCGAGCCGCTCACGCCGTAGGCGTTCCAGGCGAACAGGCCGGCCGTGAGCAGGCCCACGTGGCTCAGCGACGAATAGGCCACCAGCCGCTTCAGGTCGCGCTGGCGGAAGGCGATCACCGCGGCGTAGATGGCGCCGATGAGGCTCAGCCAGATCACCCATTCGCGCCAGTGCGCCGTGCCCTCGGGCACGATGGGGAACACGAACTTCAGCGTGCCGTAGAGGCCCATCTTCAGCATCACGCCGCCCAGCACCATGGTGCCCTGTAGCGGGGCCATCGTGTAGGTGTCGGGCTGCCAGCTGTGGAAGGGGAAGATCGGCAGCTTGATCGCGAAGGCCAGGAAGAGCGCCCAGAACAGCCAGATCTGCGTGTCCAGCGGCAGGTGCAGGGCGGCCAGCGCGCTGAAGTCCGCGCTGTGCGTGGGCTCCTGCACCACGCAGTAGGCGATGCCGAAGAGCAGCGCCAGGCCGCCCAGCAGCGTATAGATGAAGAAGCGCACGGTGATCGCGCGGCGGCGCTCGCCGCCCCAGTAGAGCAGCAGGAAGAACACCGGCAGCAGCGACAGCTCGTAGAAGATGTAGAAGAGGAAGGCGTTCTGCGCGGTGAAGACGCCGAGCATGAAGCTCTGCGCGTACAGCAGCAGCGCGTTCACCAGCGAGGGATGCTTCAGGTTCTGCTTGAAGCCCGCCGCGATGATGAAGGGGAAGAGCACCGCGGTGAGGATCACCATCAGCAGCCCCGTGCCATCATAGCCCAGCACGAAGCGCAGGCCCCAGGCCGGCACCCAGTCCAGGTCCACCGCCATCACCGGCTCGCCGCGGTAGCGGTACCAGAGCCAGAGCGCCACGGCCAGTGTCGCCAGCGACGACACCAGAGCGATGCCGCGCGCGGCCAGCGTGGGCCGCACCACCGCCAGCAGCGTGGCGCTCAGGAAGGGGATCAGCAGCAGCACCAGCAGTTCCATCTCACACGCCATAAAGGGTCAACAGCAGGAACACGATGATGCCGGCCACCATGGCGAACAGGTAGAAGCTGGCGTTGCCCGTCTGCAGGCGGCGCACCACCTTGCCCGCGCGCAGGGTCACGTTGCCCACGCCGTTCATCAGCGGGGTCATCACCTTGTTCTCGCCGAAGGTGAAGAGCGTGGTGCTCAGCCAGCCGTAGGGCTTCTCGAAGAGCGTCGCGTACAGCTCGTCGATCCGCCACTTCTCCGCGATCAGCCGCTTGAGGAACGGCATGTCGGCGGGTTCGCCGTCGAGCGTCGTCCGCTTCGCGAAGCGGCCGTAGGCGTACCAGGCGGTCAGCAGCACCAGCACGGTGCTCAAGCCCATGAGGATCCATTCCGTGGCCGCTTCCAGGTGCAGATGCTCGCCTGCCACACCGTCCGCGGCGGTGGCCAGGTAGTGCTTCATCGGCTCGTGCCCGCCGAAGACGTGCGGCAGGTTGAGCAGGCCGCCGCCGAGGCTGAGGACCGCCAGCACGATGAGCGGGATGGTGATCACCGCCGGGCTCTCGTGCGGGCGCCGGTCGCCGCGGTAGCGGCCATGGAACACCAGGAACAGCAGGCGGAACATGTAGAAGGCGGTGAGCAGCGCGCCGAAGAGCAGCAGCGCATACACCACCGGCGAATGCGCGTAGGCGTTCGCCAGGATGCCGTCCTTGCTGAAGAAGCCGCTGAAGGGGAAGATGCCCGCGATGGCCAGCGTGCCGATGAGGAACGTGATGTACGTGATCTTCGTCACGCCCTTCAGGCCGCCCATCTTCCGGATGTCCTGCTCGCCGCCCAGCGCATGGATCACGCTGCCGGCGCCGAGGAAGAGCAGGGCCTTGAAGAAGGCGTGCGTGGTCACGTGGAACATGCCGGCGCTGTAGGCGCCCAGGCCGAGCGCGGCGAACATGTAGCCCAGCTGGCTCACTGTGGAGTAGGCCAACACCTTCTTGATGTCGTTCTGGAACAGGCCGATGCTGGCGGCCAGCAGCGCCGTGGCCGTGCCGATGGCCAGGATGACGTCCTTGGTGAAGGGCGCCAGCTCGAAGAGCACCGAGCTGCGCACCACCAGGAAGATGCCCGCGGTGACCATGGTGGCCGCGTGGATGAGCGCGCTCACGGGGGTGGGACCGGCCATGGCATCGGGCAGCCAGGTGAACAGGGGGATCTGCGCGCTCTTGCCCATGGCGCCCACGAACAGCAGCAGCGTGGCCCCCACGATCAGCGGGTTGCCCACACCGAAGCCGCCCGCCCGGCCGAGGACGGCCGTGTAGTCCAGCGTGCCGAAGAGGTGGAACAGCAACGCCAGCGCCAGCACCACGCCCACGTCGCCGATGCGGTTCATCACGAAGGCCTTGCGCGCGGCGTAGTTGTAGGCCGGGTTGGTGTACCAGAAGCCGATCAGCAGGTAGCTGCACAGGCCCACGCCCTCCCATCCGATGAAGGTGATCAGGTAGTTGGCCCCCATCACCAGCAGCAGCATGGCGAAGGTGAAGAGGTTCAGCATGGCGAAGAAGCTCGCCACCCGCGGGTCATCGTGCATGTAGCCGATGGAGTACAGGTGGATCAGCATGCCCACGCCGGTCACGATCAGCATCATCGTCAGCGACAGCGCGTCGATCTGGAACGCGAAGGGGATCGACATGCCGCCCACGTGGATCCAGTCGAAGAGGGTCACCACCTCCACGGGGTGCTCCTCGGGGCGGTGCGACCAGAAGAGCAGGGCGCTCACCACGAAGGAGGCGGCCACCAGCAGGGTGGCCAGGGCGCCGCTGCCGTTGGCGCCCAGCTTGCGCCGCAGGGCGGCATTGACCAGCGCTCCCGCCAGGGGGAAGGCCGGCACCAGCCAGCTCAGGTGGGCCAGCTGCTCGAAGCTCACCATCGCAGGCGGTTCAGTTGGTTCACGTCCACGCTGTCCACGTTGCGTTTCATCATCACCAGGATCGCCAGGCCCACGGTCACCTCGGCGGCGGCCACGAGCATGATGAAGAACACGAACACCTGCCCGCTGGGGTCGCTGTGGAAGGCGCTGAAGGCCGCCAGCAGCAGGTTCACGCTGTTGAACATCAGCTCCAGGCACATCAGGATGATGATCGTGTTCCGGCGGAACAGCGCACCGGCCAGCCCGATGCTGAACAGCACGAAGCTGAGGAACACGTAGTGCTCCAGCGGCACGGTGCGGATGGCGGTGGTGATCTCGTTCATCTTACGCCACGCGCTTTTCCGCCGGTGCGGCCGGGGACGTTCCGGCGGAGGCGGCGGGCTCCTTCTTGGCCAGCATCAGCGCGCCCACCATGGCGCTCAGGAAGAGGATGCTGCTCACCTCGAACGGCAGCAGGAACTCATTGAAGAGCGACAGGCCCACGCTGCGCACCAGGCCCACCCCGCCGTCGAAGTCGCGCGCCGGGGTGATGTCCAGCCCGTGGCGCACCGCGGCCAGCAGCGTCAGCAGGAACACGCCGCCCGCGATCACCGCCGCGATGCGCGTGGCCAGGGTCTTCACCGGCTCGGCGCTCTTGTTCAGGTTCAGCAGCATGATCACGAAGAGGAACAGCACCATGATGGCCCCCGTGTACACGATGATGTGCACCATGGCCAGGAACTGGGCGTTCAGCAGGATGTAGTGCCCCGCGATGCTCAGGAAACAGACGATCAGGGCGATCACGCTGTTGATCGGGCTCTTCGCGCTCACCACGAAGACGGCGCTGATGACGCTGATGGCCGCGAAAAGGTAGAAGAGGAACTGCATGCCGGGGACAGGCCCTTGGAACAGCGGCGAAAGTAAAGCGTCCGGCCGAACGGGACGCGCGTCCGCGGCGCGAATTCCCCACGGCGGGGTCGGCCGGCCGGGCTCAGCGGCCCCGCAGCAGCCGCACGTCGCTCCCCTGGAACAGGAAGCGCTCCTCCATGGTGCCGGCGATCCAGCCCATCAGCTCTCGGGAGGCCAGGGTGCCGGGCGTCAGGGTGATCAGCAGCTCGGTGCCCCCGCCGTCGGCATCGCGCTCGGCCTGGGCGAAGCGGACGTCCGCGAAGTGGTCCTCCACGGTGTCGTAGCGGTCGCTGTACGAGCGCAGCAGCGAGTCCTTGATCAGCCGCCGGAACGCGCTGAGGTCGCTCGTGCGGAACTTGTCCGTACGCACGGTGCTGAACGTGAGCGTCATGGCCGGGACCCGGGGCCTAGCGGTTGTGCGCGTACTGGCGCTGCTCCTTGAACTTGAGCACGGCGGGCGTCTGGCGCTTCGTCACGTCGATGCGCTTGGCCTTGTCCATGGGCTCCACCAGCTCGTCCTTGCCGAACACGAAGGGGGTGCGCAGGTAGTCGCTCTCCACGATGCGGTCGGTGAGGAAGATGGCCTCCTTGGGGCAGGCCTCCTCGCAGTCGCCGCAGAAGATGCAGCGCAGCATGTTGATCTCGTAGGTCACCGCGTACTTCTCCTCGCGGTAAAGGTGCTCCTCGCCCTTCCGGCGCTCGCCGCTGGTCATGGTGATGGCCTCGGCCGGGCAGGCCACCGCGCAGAGCCCGCAGGCGGTGCAGCGCTCGCGGCCCTGCTCGTCGCGCTTCAGCACGTGCATGCCGCGGTACACGTCGCTGAAGGGCCGCTGCACCTCCGGGTACTGGATGGTGGGGCGCTTCAGGCGGAAGAAGTGCTTGATGGTGATCCACAGCCCGCCGATCACCGCCGGCAGGTAGATGCGCTCCATCAGCGACATCTTCTTGTTGCTCACCACCTTGGAGCGCGAGGTCAGCGGGGGCAGCGGCGTGCTCATGGGAAGAGGCGGGGTTGGATGAACGCCCAGCCGCCGGTGAGCAGCAGGTTCAGGATGGCCAGGGGGATCAGGCCCTTCCAGCCCAGGTTCATCAGCTGGTCGAAGCGGAACCGCGGCAGCGTCCAGCGGATCCACATGAAGAAGAAGATGAAGAAGAAGGTCTTGGCGAACATCGCCGCCGTGCCCAGCAGGGTGATCAGGTTCGGGTCCCAGCCCGTGCCCGCCAGGCCCGGCACGTGGTAGCCGCCGAAGTAGAGCGTGGCCATCACCGCGCTGCTGATGAACATGTTCACGTACTCCGCGAAGAGGTAGAAGCCCAGCTTCATGCTGCTGAACTCGGTGTGGTAGCCGCCCACCAGCTCGGTCTCGCACTCGGGCATGTCGAAGGGCGCACGGTTGGTCTCCGCGAACGCGCACACCAGGAAGAGCAGGAAGCCCAGCGGCTGGTGCAGGACGCCCCAGCCATGCTCGATCTGGTACTGCACGATGCCGTTCATGCTCAGCGTGCCCGTCACCATCACCAGCGCCACGATGCTCAGGCCCATGGCCAGCTCGTAGCTCACCATCTGGCTGGCCGCGCGGATGGCGCCCAGCAGCGCGAACTTGTTGTTGCTGGCCCAGCCGCCCAGCATGATGCCGTACACCCCGATGCTCACCATGGCGAACACGTAGAGGATGCCGATCTCCGGGTCGGTGCCCTGCAGGGGGATGCGCAGGTCGCCGATGGTCAGCGTGCCGCCCCAGGGGATCACCACACCGGTGAGCAGCGCGGTGGTCATGGCGATGGCGGGGCCGAGGAAGAAGAGCTTGCGGTTGGCCGTCTTCGGCACGAAGTCCTCCTTCATGAACATCTTGGCCCCGTCGGCCAGGGGCTGCAGCAGGCCGAAGGGGCCGGCGCGGTTGGGACCGATGCGGTCCTGGAGGAAGGCGGCCACCTTGCGCTCCCCATAGGTGGAATAGGCCGCCACCGTGAGCGTGATCACGAAGAGCACCACAAGTAGCAGGGCCGTGACAAGGATGGGCATCAGCGGTCGGGCTGTTTCGCTTTGTTCAGTTCGGGCACGTTCGGCGCGGCGCTCTCCAGCATGCGCTGCTGGCGCTTCAGCTCATAGTGGCCCTGGCCGATCACGCTGTGGCGGTCGATCTTCCGCGGGCCTTCCACCGTCCAGGCCTTCAGGTCCTTGTGCTCGAAGCGGCACTCGTTGCAGATGAAGTCCTCCACCTCGCCCCACTGGTCCTTGCGGCCGGTCACGCGCAGCACCTCCTGGCCTTTCAGCCAGAGCACGGCCTTGCCGCTGCACTTCGGGCAGTCGCGGTGGGCGTCCACGGGGTTGGTGAACCATACGCGGCTGGCGAAGCGGAACGTGCGGTCGGTGAGCGCGCCCACCGGGCACACGTCGATCACGTTGCCGCTGAAGTCGTTCTCCACCACGTTCTGGATGTAGGTGCTGATCTCGCTCACGTCGCCCCGGTTGATCACCCCATGCACACGGCCGTCGGTCAGCTGGTCGGCCACCTTCACGCACCGGTAGCAGAGGATGCACCGGTTCATGTGCAGCTTGATGGTGGTGCCGATGTCGATGGGGTCGAAGGTGCGGCGCTCGAACTGGTAGCGGCTCGCCTCCAGCCCGTGCTCATAGCCCAGGTCCTGCAGGTGGCACTCGCCCGCCTGGTCGCAGATGGGGCAGTCCAGCGGGTGGTTGATCAGCAGGAACTCGGTCACCGCCCGGCGCGCGTCCAGCAGGTCGGCATCGGTGGTGTTGGCCACCACCATGCCGTCCATCACGTTGGTGCGGCAGCTGGCCACCGGCTTCGGCATGGGGCGCGGGTCCTTGTCGCTGCCCTTGGTCACCTTCACGATGCAGGTGCGGCAGTAGCCGCCGCTGGTCTTCAGGGAGCTGTAGTAGCACATCGTGGGCGGCACCACGTGGCGGTCGGCCGCGTTGCGCTCGCCGATCAGGCGCGCGGCCTGCAGGATGGTGGTCCCTTCGGGGACCTCGATCTCGATGTTGTCGATGGTGACCTTCGGCATGGCTCAGGCTTCGACCGGCTTGGGTTTGCGCACGAAGGGCTCCTTCTCGAAATGCTTGGGGTCCTTCACCTTGGTGGGGTGCGTGGCGTGGAACTCGAACTCGTCGCGGAAGTGGCGGATGGCCGAGGCCACGGGCCAGGCCGCGGCGTCGCCGAGGGGGCAGATGGTGTTGCCCTCGATGCGCTTCTGGATGTCCCAGAGCAGATCGATGTCGTCCATGCGGCCGTGGCCGTGCTCCAGGCGGTGCAGCACCTTCTCCATCCAGCCGGTGCCTTCGCGGCAGGGGCTGCACTGGCCGCAGCTCTCGTGGTGGTAGAAGCGCGTGTGGTTCCACGTGCTGCGCACGATGCACTGCGCGTCGTTGTAGGCGTAGAAACCGCCGGACCCCAGCATGGTGCCCGTCTGGAAGCCGCCGTCCGCCAGGCTCTCATAGGTCATCAGCCGCGGCTCGAACTTGGCCGTCTTGAAGAAGAGCTCCGCCGGCACGATGGGCACGCTGCTGCCTCCGGGCACCACGGCCTTCAGGGCGCGGCCTTCCACGCCGCCGCACCATTCATCGCTGTTGAGGAACTCCTCGCAGGGGAGGCCCAGCTCGATCTCGTACACGCCCGGCCGCTTGATGTTGCCGCCCGCGCTGATCAGCTTGGTGCCCGTGCTCTTGCCCACGCCGATCTTGGCGTACTCCTCGCCGCCGTCATTGATGATGGGCACCACCGCGGCGATCGTCTCCACGTTGTTCACCACCGTGGGGCAGTCGTACAGGCCCTTCACCGCCGGGAAGGGCGGCTTGATGCGCGGGTTGCCGCGCTTGCCCTCCAGGCTCTCCAGCAGGGCCGTCTCCTCCCCGCAGATGTAGGCCCCGGCGCCGATCTGCACGTGGATCTCGTGGTCGAAGCCGCTGCCCAGGATGTTCTTCCCCAGCCAGCCGGCCGCACGGGCCTCGCCGATGGCGCGCTCCAGGATGCGGTGGATGTAGAAGTACTCCCCGCGGATGTAGATGTAGCTCACGTTCGCGCCCAGCGCGAAGCTGGCCGTGATCATGCCTTCCACCAGCAGGTGGGGGATCCGCTCCATCAGGTAGCGGTCCTTGAAGGTGCCGGGCTCGCTCTCGTCGGCGTTCACCACCAGGTAGCGGGGCACGCCGGGCGGCTTGGCCATGAAGCTCCACTTCATGCCGGTGGGGAAGCCCGCACCGCCGCGGCCGCGCAGGCCGCTCTTCTTCACCTCCTCCAGCACGGCCTCCGGCGTCAGGGTGCGCAGCGCTTTCTCCACGCTGCGGTAGCCCCCGTTCGCGCGGTAGCCTTCGAGCCCCTGGATGCCGGGCTTGCCCACGTGCTCGAGCAGCAGCTTGCGTCCCATCAGCGGTCCGTGTAATTGTTGCGCGTCGGCTCGTTGCGCAGGGTCTCGATCAGGGCGTCCACCTTGGCGGGCGTCAGGTCCTCGTGGTACTTGGCGCCGCACTGCAGCATGGGGGCCGTGCCGCAGCTGCCGAGGCATTCCACCGTCTTCAGCGTGAACAGGCCGTCCTTGGTGGTCTCCCCGGCATGGATGCCGAGCCGCTTCTCCACATGGGCCACGATGTCATCGCTGCCGCGCAGCATGCAGGGCGTGGTCTGGCACACCTCCAGCACATGGCGCCCCACCGGATGCAGGTTGAACATCGAATAGAACGAGGCCACCTCGTACACCTCGATGTGCCGCAGGCCCAGCAACTGGGCCACGGCGTCCATCGCGTCCACGCTCAGCCAGCCGTCGTTCTCCGCCTGGGCGATGTGCAGGATGGGCAGCAGCGCGCTCTTGCCGCGGCCTTCCGGATAGCGTGCGATGATGGTCCGGCATTCGGCCAGGGCCGATTCGCTGAAGGCGAAGGGTGCCGTGCCTTCGGTACGGGTGATGGCTTTGATCGTCGCTCCCATGGGCGGAATGCCTGCAAAGAAAAGGGTTGGGGCGTTGTCTTTTCCCGTTCGTCGCGCTTTGCGCCGCCCCGGCCGACCGGCCGGCGGTCAGAACCGGTAGCCGAACATGTTCTGCCAGCTGTACGACAGATCCGGGATGCCCGGCGGCTGCGCCGTGTCCTTCAGCAGGTTGAGCCGGCTCTCGTAGGTGAGGTGCCGGGAGGCCACCACCTGCAGGCCGGCCTCCACCATCACCCGGTGGTCCATGGCGTCGAAGAGCTTCGGCTGGTAGTACACCACGCCCGTGAGCGACACCGCATCGGTGAAGCGCGCCGTGGCCGCACTGTAGGTGCTGTTCCGCCCGAAAAGGGTGCGCTCGCCCGGTGTGGTCGTCTCGTGCTCGAGCATCAGCGCCGTTCCCACATGCCAGCGGAACCGGTCGTTGGCGAGGATCCGCAGGCGCGGCCCCGCCCCCACGGTCACCCGCAGGTCCAGCTGCAGCGGCTTGTTGTACTGCGTCTGCGCGAAGGCCTCGCCCGTCCACTGCGCGGTGCGGTTGTAGTTGTAGCGCAGGTGCTGGAAGCCGGTGTTGAGGAACTCGTTCGACTCCACGCGGCTCACCGCCAGGTCGTTGATGAAGAAGAAGGTGTGCCGCCCCCGCACGTGCTGCACCGCCCCGTTGAGCCCGAACTGGATGCTGCGCTGGGTGTTCTCGGCGATGTTGTAGCGGAAGTTCACGAAGCCCGTCCACGGCACGGTATCGTTCGCGAAGCGCCGGCCCTCGATGTTCACCACCTGGGCCCGGACCCCCGCGGCGGCGAGCAGGACCGCGAGGAGCAGGGCGCTTCGTTGCATGGCGCAAAAATGGCCCGCGGGCCGCGATCCCACCGGATCGCCCTCCTTTGCGGCATGGAACGCCGGCGCGTGGCGATCATCGGGGGCGGGCCCGCGGGCCTCATGGCGGCCGACACCCTGGCGCCCGCCTGCGACGTGCACCTCTACGAGCACGGGCGCGCCCTGGGCCGCAAGTTCCTGGTGGCCGGGCAGGGCGGCTTCAACCTCACCACCAGCGCGCAGGGGCCCGACCTCCTGGCCCGCTACCGGCCGGCCGGCTTCCTGGACGAAGCCCTCACCGCTTTCGGCCCCGCCGACCTGCGGGCCTGGCTGGACGAGCGGGGCATCCCCACCTACGTGGGCACCAGCGGACGGGTGTTCCCGCGGAAGGGCATCAAGCCCATCACCGTGCTGGAGCGCATCCGGGCCCGCCTGGTGGAGCGCGGGGTGCAGGTCCACCTGGAGCACGCGTTCGACGGCTTCGATGCCGCGGCCCGGCCGATCGTGGAAAGCCGCGCGGGGCGGGCGGCGATCGCGGCGGACGTGGTGGTGTTCGCCCTGGGTGGCGCCTCCTGGCCCGTCACGGGCTCCACGGGCATCTGGCCGGCGCTGTTCCGCACCATCGGCATCACGGCCCGGCCGTTCCAGGCCTCCAACTGCGGCGTCGTCCTTCCCTGGCCGGCCTCCGTCACCACGGCCCACGCCGGCAAGCCGCTGAAGAACCTGCGGGTGACCGCCGGCCCGCTCACCGCCCTGGGCGAGGCCACCATCACGGCCCACGGCCTGGAAGGCAATGCCATCTATCCGGTGGTGCCAGCCCTCCGCGACGCCTTGGATGCCGGTGCGGAAGCCACGGTCCGGCTCGACCTCAAGCCGACCAATACCGCCGAGGACCTGCTGCGGAAACTGTCCGGCGCCGCTCCCCCGGAATACGCCAAGGCCCTCCACCTCGACCGCGCCCAGCTCGCCGTGCTGAAGGCCTTCACGCCGAAGGAGCGCTTCCGCTCGCCCGACAGCCTGGTGCAGGACGTG
>JAFDZF010000051.1 GCA_018267055.1 Bacteroidota bacterium | reverse complement strand
GAGTACGAGCGTGACCTGCAGCGGACGCCCTATGCGTGGACGCAGCTCTACCTCACGCGCATCCGGTACGTGGACTACACGCATGAAAGCGTGAAGCGCCACCTGTGCTCGGTGGAGCTGGCCTATGCCGACCGGCCCGATCCGCACAGCGAGTTCCGCCAGGGTTTCGAGATCCGCACCACGCGGCGCTGCACCGCCATCCGCACGTACACGCACCCGCTGGACGCCAACATGCCGCAAGGCCATCCGCCCAGCGGCACCAATACCAACACGGTGGCGGTGAAGACCTACCACCTGACCTACCGTGACGAACTGGGCCAGCAGGCCCTGAACCGGGTGAGCCTGCTGGCCGATGTGCGCGTGGAAGGCCACGATGCCGCGGCCAGCGAAAGTCTGCCGCCAGTGGAGTTCGAGTACACGGACTTCGACATCGCCCGCCGCAGCCTGACCACCGTGAACGGCGCGCACCTGCCGGCGCTGGGCCTGGCCCACCCCGATATGGACCTGGTGGACCTGGACGGCAACGGCCTGCCCGACCTGGTGCAGCTAAGCGCCGGCCAGCCCATCCGCTACTGGAAGAACCGGGGCAACGGCACGTTCGACCGTGTGCGCACCATGCGCAACGCCCCTTCGGGACTGGCGCTGGGCAGCGGAGCCGTGCAGCTGATGGACGCCGATGGCGACGGCCGCGTGGACCTAGTGATGAACGCGCCCGATTTCGCCGGCTACTATGCGCTGGACCACAACGGTGAGTGGGACGTGGACAGCTTCCGCCCCTATGCCACGCGCCCGCCCTTGGACTTGCAGAGCGCACAGGCCCAGTTCATCGACCTGAGCGGCGACGGACGCACCGACGTGCTGATCAACGCAGACCGCTTCATCTGCTACTTCCAGAACGCGCCGCTGCTGGACGTCAACAGGAACTTCGACGGGCTGCAAGCCGAACGCCGGGCCGTCGGCTGGAGCGAGGCCCGCTTCGTGAGCAAGGCCGGATCGGACGACTTCCCGAACGTCAACTTCGGCGACCCGCGGATCCGCACCGCCGACCTGAGCGGCGACGGGCTGCAGGACATCGTGCAGATCGAGAACGGCCGCATCTGCTATTGGCCCAACCTCGGCTACGGACGCTTCGGCAAGCGGCGCGTGATGCGCAACAGCCCCCGGCCGGGCCGCGACATCGACCCCGCGCAGCTGATACTGGGCGATGCCGACGGCGACGGGCTGACGGACGTGATCCTGGTGGAGCACGACCGCATCACCGTGTGGATCAACCAGAGCGGCAACGGCTTCAGCGATCCCATCACCATACACGGCACGCCGGCCTTCACCCGCCGCGACAGCGTGCGCCCGGTGGACCTGCTGGGCACCGGCACGCCCGGCCTCCTATGGAGCTACGCGCTGGGCGATGCGCGCGATCGCTTCGCCTACCTGGACCTGACCGGCGGCGCGAAGCCCTACGTGATGGTGGGCATGCGCAACAACCTGGGCGCGCGCACCCGCGTGCAGTACGGCTCGTCGGTGCAGCACTACCTGCGCGATACGTACGGGCGGCCCACAGCAAGCGACCAGCAGGGCGACTTCACCGGCTACGCCGGCCCGTGGAAGACCACCCTGCCCTTTCCCGTGCAGGTGGTGGACCGCGTGGAGGTGATCGATGAGATCAGCCAGGGCAAGCTGACCACCCGCTACTTCTACCACCATGGCTATTGGGACGGCGCCGAGCGCGAGTTCCGTGGCTTCGGGCGCGTGGACCAGTTCGACACCGAGACGTTCGAGCGGTACCATACGGACGACCTGATCCTGGATGCCGCCCTCACCGGCGTGAGCGTGGAGCACTATGCCCCGCCCGTGCTCGCGAAGAACTGGTTCCACCTGGGGCCGGTGGGCGCCGCCAACGGCGACTGGGGCGAGCTGGACCTGCACAGCGAATACTGGAGCGGCGATGCCGACATGCTGGTCCGCGACCCGGACATGCTGGCGATGATCCAGGGCTTGCCCCGCCGGGCGCGGCGCGACGCCTACCGCACCCTGCGCGGCACCGCCCTGCGCAGCGAGCTGTACGCCATGGACGGCTCGCCCTTGCAGCAGCGGCCCTACACCGTGAGCGAAACGCAGACCGGCTTGCGCCTAGTGGACGGCCCCGCCACCAACGCCACCATCCGCGCGCTGGCGGTGGAGACGCACAGCAACTGCATCTTCTTCAGTTACGGCCTGGGCAGCCGCAGCACCACCTGGGAGCGCGGCGGCGACCCCATGACCAAGTGCTCCTTCACCGGGGCCATCGACGCCTACGGCCAGCCGCTGAGCCAGGTGAGCATCGCCGTGCCGCGCGGCAAGGACCCGCGCACCGGCGGCGAGCTGCCCGCGCATACCGGCACGTACGACCCCGCACGCGGCTACGACGCCACCGTGCAGTACACCGAATACATCCACGAGGACCCTGCCACGGGCGGCACCAAGTACATGGTGAACAGGGTGAAGAAGGCGCACAGCTATGAAGCGGTGAACGCCGGCACCCTGGGGCTCTCGGTGGCCGCCCTGCGCGCCCTCCTGCTCAGCGGGCCGCCTTCCGGATGGACCGGATTGACCCACCGCCTGCTGGGCCTGGCCTATACCTACTACGACGGCAACGACTACGACGGACTGCCCTACGGCCAGATCGGTGCCTACGGCATGCCCGTCCGTACAAAAACACTGGTGGTGCAGCCCGCCGAGCTGACCGCGGCCTTCGGCGCCACGCATCCCGCCCCGTTCCAAGGCGCGAGCGCGCCCGACTGGAGCGGGCATCCGGGCGGGTTCGTGGGCGAGCTGCTCCAGCCGGCTTGCGGCTATCGCTGGCACACCGGCGGCTCCGGGCCCGAACAGTTCGTGGAGGGCTACTACACCACGCCCCAGGCCACCCAGTATGATTTCCAGGGCTGGCCCGGTCCCCACCGCGGCCTGCCCATGGTCTTGCGCGATGCCTATGGCAGCGAAACCGTCATCACCTACGATCCCTACCAGTTCTTCCCCACGTCGGTGATGGACCCGCTGTACATGGTCACGTACGCGGCCTATGACTACCGGGTGATGCAGCCCTTCGGGGTGCTGGACCCCAATGAGAACGCCACCTTCTTCGCCTTCACCCCGCTGGGGCTGATGCACAAGACCGCCTTGATGGGCAAGTTCGCCGCACCCGAGGGCGACACCCTGGCCGTGCCCGGCGTGCTGCTGGAGTACGACCTCTTCGCCTTCATGCGCCGCGGCGAGCCAGTGTGGGTGAAGACCACCCAGCGCGAGCACCACGTGAACGCCCCGTACAGTGGGACGATGCCACCGGATGAGTTCAACGCCACCATCGTCGCGGTGGAGTACAGCGATGGCTTCGGGCGGCAGCTGCAAACGCGGACCCAGGCCGAGGACGTGCTGTTCGGGGTCACCCTGCCCCCGATCGGAGGCTGGGGCCTGGGGGATAGTGGCCTGCCGGCGGACCAGGACGCTCCCAACGGCCCGGCCACAGCCACCTACCGGGCACCGATGCTGCTCATGAACGTGGTGGTGATCGGTGCCAAGCGTTACAACAACAAGGGCAAGGTGGTGGAGCAATGGGAGTCCTACTTCTCCCGGGGCTTCGCGCTCACCGATCCGGCTGCACCGTATGGGCAGCGTGTGCGCCTGTTCTATGATGCCCTGGGGCGCCCCCAGCGCACCGTGAACCCTGATGGCACGCAGCAGCGCGTGGTGTATGGCGTGCCGGATGCCCTGGATACGCCCGACGCCTTCGCACCCTCCCCTTGGGAGCGCTACAGCTACGACGCGCTCGACCTGGCACCGATCACGCATCCGTCCACGCCGCCGGCGCCCAGCGATTTCACTCCCAAGAGCGAGGTCATCGATGCCCTGGGCCGCACCGTGCGGACCACCGAGCACAAGGCCCATCCTACGGTGACGCCCGCCGTGTACGAGGACGTGGTGATGCGCTACGCCTATGACATCCAGGGCCGCCTGCTCACCGTGACCGACCCGCTGGGCCGCGTGAACTTCCAGCACCGGTACGACACCGCCGGCAACACCCTCTGGAGCGAGCACCTGGACAGCGGCGTACGCACCGCCGTGGCGGACGCGCAGGGCAAGCCCCTCTATGGCACCGATGCCAAGGGGGCCCGCGTGTACACCAGCTATGACCGGCTGAACCGCCCCACCGGCCTGTGGGCGCGCGACAAGGGCACCGAACCCTTCACCCGGAGGCAGACCCTGATCCATGGCGACCAGGCCGGGCTGCCGGATCCCGCAGCGCAGAACCTGAAGGGCCGCCTGTACCTGCACTATGACGAAGCCGGCAAGGTGCAGGTGGCCGGCTATGACTTCAAGGGCAACCCGCTGGAGAAGACCCGCTGGACGATCAAGGATGACATCCTGCTGATGCCTCTCAAACATGTGGTGGACTGGACGCCCTTGGACGAAAGCATCCTGGACGCCACCGCCTACACCACCACCCTGGCCTACGATGCGCTCAACCGCGTGCGCGGGGCCCTGTACCCCGCCGACGTGGTCGGCCATCGCGCCATGGCCCAGCCCACCTATAACCGCGCCGGGGCCCTGGAGCGCATCGCCCTGGACGGCATTCCCTATGTGCGGCAGATCGCCTACAACGCCAAAGGACAGCGCCTGCTGCTCACCATGGCCAACGGGGTGATGACCCGTTACACCTATGACCCGCTCACCTTCCGCCTGCTCCGCATCCGCAGCGAGAAGTTCGACCCAGCGTCACCGGACCATCCGCTGATCCCTAATGGAGGGGTGCAGCAGGACCTGGGCTACCAGTATGACCTGGGTGGGAACATCATCGGCATCCGCGACAAGGCCCCCGCCAACGGCAGCGCCCAAGGGCCCGGCGACCTGCTGAAGCAGTTCACTTACGACCCGCTCCGGCGCCTGCTCTCCGCCACCGGCCGCGAAAGCACCGCGCCCTCCGCCCTGCCCCAATGGGACGCCAACGTCCGCGGCCACGACCACACCGCCACCAACACCTACACCCGCGCCTACACCTACGACCAGGTGGGCAACGTGCTGAAGGAGCAGCACACCGCCGATGGCCACCCCGCCAACAGCTTCACCAAGACCTTCACCTACCATCCCACCAATGCGCACAACCGCTTGGTGGACTACCGGGTGGGCGGATACACCTTCGACCTCCTCTACGATGCCAATGGAAACCTGGTGCAGGAGATCAACTCCCGCCACCACCAATGGGGCCATGCCGACCAGCTGAAGTACTTCATGGTGCGCGCCGGCAGCAGCGGGCCGCCCAGCGTGTACACACACTACCTCTACGGCGCCTCCGGCGACCGGGTGAAGAAGGTGGTGAACAAGCCCGCCTCCGGCGGCGGTGTCCTCCAGGAGGTCACCATCTATATCGATGGGGTCTTCGAGGAGACCTACGTGAGGCCGCTCGCCGCGGACATCGACCCCGACCGGCACTACAACACCCTCCACGTGATGGATGGGCGCAGCCGCATCGCCACCCTCCGGGTGGGCACCGACGTGGACGACCCCACCCCGCCCACCAAGTTCAACCTGGAGGACCACCTGGGCACCTCCATGGTGATGCTGGACCCCAATGGCAACCTGGTCAACCGCGAGGAGTACTACCCCTTCGGCGAGACCTGCTTCGGCGCCTTCGCCAAGAAGCGCTACCGCTATGTGGGCAAGGAGAAGGACAATGAGAGCGGGCTCTACTACTATGGAGCCCGCTACTATGCGCCGTGGATGTGCCGATTTATCTCAGTGGATCCGCTGGCAGCGAAATACGCCCACTTGAACCCGTACAACTATGCTGGGAATAAGCCGATAGGGGATCTCGATATCGATGGGATGCAGGGAACAGGAGAGGATAGTGCTCCGGATGAATATCCGCTGAATCGCAAAGACGTGAACGGGGAAGTCGTGCCTATCCAGCTCATGGACCTTTCGATCTCTCGCATGACCGATGAGACCAAGGCGGAGACATTCCTTCTGGCATTCGGGTTCACTCTTCTCATTGCTGTTGCGGTAGTTCTTGCCGCCCCTGTTGTACTGCCCTTCGCTGCTCAAGCAATGGCCGCCGTTATTGGCGTGGAGGCCACGGCGGCGGTCGGGACAGCGGCTGGGGCTGGGCTGGCCACATATGGAGCGATCCAAACCGGAGAAAGTGCATATGCCGTTGCCACAGGCAAGGACTTCCAGACCGGCGAAGAACTCTCCGAAGAAGAATACTGGTCTACGGCTGGCAGTCTTGGGGCGGAGGCGGTCACATTGGTGCCTGTAGTAAAAGCTGTCCGGAACGCGATACCCAAGACACCAAAACCAGGAACCGGATTGAATGCTGCTGAGCGTCAGCCATCAATCCAAGCAGAGCCCATCGCCCCTGATGCTCCCCAAATAGAGGCTCCTAAAGCGCCCTCTGCAACAGAAGCGTATCAAAGTGCCTCAAGCCTGGCAACCTCAATTCCGCATAATGGGAGAGTAAGCATCGATAGCAATAAATTCGGGTATCTTTTCGGCCGCGTCAAACCCGACCCTCATAATACGCCGAGAAGCATTCAGAATGTGGCTGCAATGACAAGGCTGGGCATACCAGATACAGTTACTGGACACGGTATCATCAAGGCCCATCTGGAAGAAGCGGGGATGAGCATGGATAACATTCTTCGAACGTTCAAGAATGAATATGGATTTTTTGAAGTTAGAGAATCCCTTCTGCCAGGTCCATCTGGAAAATTCACAGTATTGCAATCGACATGGCAGGTACTTCCTGGAGGAACAAGGCGTTTTTCAACCGCAATACCACTTGAATGACAAAGCATGACATGAAGCTCCTTTCTGAGCTTGGGTTCACCTGTACTGAGGAATCCATTGATGAATTGTTTTGGCGTTTTTCCTTAAGCCAAGAAGAATTAGAGCTTCGGCTTTCATGGTCGCTTCTTGAACGATCCATGCAGACCACCATATTGTACCGCGGGGTGGCGGTGAGTACTGTCTCCTGTGAACGCTTAAGTGAAAGTTCTGTCTCCCTCGGCAAAGTATTGGCATCCTTTGAGGATGAGCGCTCTATCACCAAGCTTGAGATTAAAATCACGCCATCACTTGAGATCAATTGGGGAACGCTTGAAAAGAGGCGGTGAGCTGCTTGGGAGCTCCTCCTGATAAACAGAATCCACAAGTATGGGATCGCGTCCGATGCCGAAATGATCTTCTATGACTCGCTCAAGGGCTTTGCCATGCACACAGGAACATTTGAGGCGAGCGTAACGCAGGACGAGAACGGCCCGAAGTGGCAAGTAGCCGTGCATAATATCGATGCCAACGAACGCCTTCATCCTGGTTTCGCTGACCCCTTTGAGCCTTATGCTGTGCAACTGATCGAAGACACAAAAGGTGAAATAGCCACCGTTGGCTTCTTTACTTACCTGGCCACGCACAATGGGGTGAGGATGGGGGAGCCCGATAGCACTACCACCCCCGATGTGCTCTTTGATGAATGGGTCTTCGGTGGCGGCAGCGATGTGCATGTGTTTGATGAGCAGAGCACAATGGGCCAGGGTATGCTCGAAACCAACTATGTGCAGGAAGGGATGCAGGCAGCCGCAGCCCAAGCACAGGCTGGAGATTTTAACCCGTTTCCAATTGAGCGAAATGCAGGCGCAGAGAACAAACTCTGCCTACGCGATCACAACCATTTACGAAGGCACCATCGGCAACGCTGTTCGCGCATTCCATGGAAGCATTCGCGGCACCGTGAGCGTTACGGACCTGTTCGAGGTGGAAGGGCAACAGTATGCCATGATGCGGGTAGTGCTGTGGGACCGAATGGGGGCTGAATCCGGCACACGCTACCCGCCCATCCTTAACGGATACAGCGGAGAGGGGCCACGCTCCGTGCTCCCGAACGAACCCTTTGCGACCGATGGCATGTTCCGCACCAAGTTGGTGTACTACGACATGAACGTGCTTTACCCCATACCTAAATGACCATGCAAGCACACCCTTGTACCCGGTGGAACTGGTTGATCTGGCTGGCCGCTATTGCCCTGCTGGGCAACGGCACCGGTTGCGGGATCTTCCACAAAGGCATGGACAAGGAAATGATCGGGGAGTACGCCTTTCAGTTCCCTTCTGGCGGGATCGAGGTGCTTGAACTGCGGAAAGACAGCACCTATCAACACATGTTCTACGAGACAGTAGCAAGCTACCGCTCCGGCAGAGAGCCTGCTTACCCAAGCACGGGTACCTGGGAGTACAATGGGGAACGGTTCATTTTTCGTCCCTGGCAGTCGTTTGCTCCCAGTGGAAATCCAGCTTCATTGGTCCTTCCACCCCGTCGCGATAGCGGGCTGATGATACATGGCCAAGTCTGGTATCCGGCTAAAAGCGGTCGCCCCGCATACCTGGTACACGATCGAGACTATGACTACATCTTCATCAAGGTCGATGACCGGAACGCGGTGTTCAAGTAGTTTCCGAAGAATTAGTAATCCGGCAGTGATGCATTGGACGATCGGCACGACCTGTGGATCTTGCCTGGGCATGTGAGAGAACGATAGCAGAAAGTTGTCTGTGCCGGAGCTCAGTGAGCGGTGGCGACAGGCGGTGCAAGCATCCGCAGCGAGAAGTTCGACCTGACATCACCGGACCATCCGCTGATCCCTAATGGAGGGGTGCAGCAGACTGTCAGCTTCCCCAAAGCTCGGCCATTGATAATTGGGTGTGACGGTACTTCACAGCCCGCGTGGGTGGAAGTGCCGTTGACCGGTCCGGGGCTACATTCAAGACCTAGTAGCCATGAGGAAAAGCAAGTTCAGCGAACAGCAGAT
>JAFDZF010000050.1 GCA_018267055.1 Bacteroidota bacterium | reverse complement strand
TGGGCGATGTGCTCCTGACCGCCGGGGACGACAAGCGGGTGATCGCGTGGCAGGCCCCGCCGGCCTGACCGGCTCACTCCCCCATCTTCATCACCGGCACCGCCCAGCGGTGCTCCGGCGCGTCGATGCGGAGCACGTAGGTGCCTGCACGGCAACCGGCCGGTACGTCCACTTCCAGGGACCGTTGCATGTCCGGCGTGAGGGTGCGCACCAGCACATCGCGGCCCAGCGCATCGATGAGCGCCAGCCGCACGGCACCCTGCACCCGCATGGGCAACCGCACCAGGAAGCGGTCGGCGAAGGGATCGGGCTGCACGGTGGGCGCATCGGTGGCACGCGCATCGGCGATCCCCACGGTGGTGCACTGGCCCTGCAGGTTGTCCTCGATCCAGTTGTGCCGCGCATTGATCCACGCCTTCAGTTCAGCGATCTCCCCGGCGAAATCATCGGGCAGCGGCGAAGGATTGGGCCATACGTACTCGCCAAGGATGGGCCATGCCCGGAAGTTGCGTTGCTGCGACCCCGCCAGCCGCGTGGCCATGCTGTCGCACCAGGCCTGGATGCGCTCCACATCGAACACGGTGTTGCGCACCTCCTCCCAGCGGCAGCGCAGCTGGTCCACGAAGGCCGGGTCCTCCAGGAAGCGGTGCCACCAGAAAGGCACCCGATCGCCGTCACCGCCGCACACCTGGTTGAAGGAATAGGCCCAGCCCTGCACCGTACCGCCCTGGCAGTAGTCGGCGTTGTGGTAGGCCAGGTCGAAGTCCCACAGGGGGCCCAGGTGCAGCTTGCCGCCGTTGCTGTTCTTGTCCTTGTAGAAGAACCCGCTCAGGCGGTACCCGTCCACGTTCTTGCCCAGCTCGGTGACCAGCATGTAATCGATGACCGAAGGCACATCGATGTAGCGGGCATAACCGGTGGCGGGGTCGGCGAAATCCGGACCGTCGAGGGCGGTCTCGAACGAATCCACATAGGCCTGGATATAGGCGGCCTGCTCGGGGGCGGGCGCCTTCGGATACACATACTGGAAGTACGTCGCGGGCAGGTAACTGCTGGTCCATCCCGGTTCGTTGGGGCGGTCGATCTGCACGATGTAGCCGCCGGTGAGGTCGTCGCCGGAGATCTCGTCCACCGTGAGCTTGGCGATGTCCACGCGTCCGCCACCGCGCTTGATCTTCTCCATCAGCACGTACACGCCGATGTACTCGCCGTTGAGCACCACTTCCACGTGGCGCCACCGCGGCGCATAATACCCCAGGCGCTGGCCCAGGTCGAAGGTGAGCGGGTTGTTCAGCAGCGACTTGTCGCTGTAGTTGGCCGAGAGCACCCAGTCGTTCTCCGCGGGCATGCCGAGCAGCGAAGCGTCCAGCGCCAGGCCCCAGGTGTCGCGCAGCTCGAAGCCGAAGCTCTTCTTGGGGAACATCTGCGAGCTGTTGCCGCGGGTCTCGATGCCGATGTTCCCGTTGTACCCGTTGAAGGGATCGGTGATGTGGTTGAGCTGACCGGGGCCGTTGTCGATGATCCCCATGGTGCCGTCCATCTTCGGCTCATCGGGGATGGTGGCGCCCACGGTGTGCAGCACCACGATGGGCAGGTCGCTCGTGGTGAGCGCGATGTAATGCGCCGGCGCAGGGCCGAAGGTGATGGACCACGACAGCAGCTGGCCGGCGTCGGCGAACGGATAGGTATCGAGGATGCGCAGCTTCCACGTGCCATTGCCGGCCTGCCCGTTGTTCACCAGGCCCAGTTGCCCCTGCGCGCGGTAGTCGCCGGTATAGGGCGCGCTGCCGAACAGGATGGACGTGCCGGCGTCCGCGGTGAAGCAGGTGTTGGCATAGAGGTCCGTGTCGCCGCCATTGCCGGTGGTGAGCGTGGCGGTGCTGCCGTCGGGCGCGATCACGCGGATATCGAGGTCCGCAAGCCATTCGTGCTGCACGTTGATGCAGATGCGCTCCACCCCGAAGCCCACGGTATCGATGGTGGTCGGCGAAAGGCCGTTCACCACCAGCGGGGCTTCGAGGACGTTGCCGTCATCAGGGATGGAGGCGCCTCCGCCGGAAAAGCTTTGGCCATGGAGCACAACAGGAACAAGGCCGGCGGCCAGCAGGAGGAGCAGGGAACGGGTCATGGAAGCGTCGCCCGACAAGTTAAGTGAATGTTAAGCGACCCATCGCCGCGCCGGCCCGCACGGGCAGCGGTCCCCTTGCGCATCGGCCGAGGCAGCTTACCGGGGACTTCCCTCGTCCGCACTGGGAATGGCCCTCTCCTCCCGTTCGCTCCGCCCCTTCTGGCTCGGCCTGTTGGCCCTGCCTGCCGCTGCGCAGAACCTGGTCCCCAACCCGAGCTTCGACACCATCACCACATGCCCCACGTTCGCCAGCATGCTGGGCCTGGCGGCGCCTTGGTACAACCCCACGCAGGGCACGCCGGAGCTCTACCATGCCTGCGCCCCCGATGGTGATTTCGCCGGTGTGCCGGTGAACTACAGCGGCGGTTACCAATACCCGCGCAGCGGCCCGGGCATGGCGGGCCTGTTCGTCTTCCGAACGGCGATGCCCGAGATGCGCGAATACATCGAGGTGATGCTGCGCGCACCGCTGGAGGCCGGCCGGTGCTACCAGGTGCGGCTGTACGTCAATATGCCCAACGACTTCGAGCTGGCGAGCGATGGGATCGGCGCGCGGCTCACCGTGGGCCCGCTCACGGCCAATACCGGAAGCCTGCTGCCGGGACCGCCGGACATCGACCGGCCGGCGGGCGCCCTCATCACCGACAGCCTGGGCTGGACGGAAGTATCCGGCGTGTACACCGCCATGGGCGGCGAGGACCATCTGACCATCGGCAACTTCCGCAACGATGCGGCCACGAGCTGGACCCTGTTCAACCCCGGCGTCTGGTACCCGGGCTGCGCCTACCTCCTGGTGGACGACGTATCGGTGGAGCCGCTGCCCGACCTGCTGGACCTGGGCCCCGACACGGTGCTGTGCCCCGGCAGCACCCTGCTGCTGGATGCCACCATACCGGGCGCCACGGCCACCAGCTGGAACGACGGCAGCACGGAGGCCCTTCGCACCGTGGGCACCGCCGGCCATTACAGCGTGACCGTGACGGCGGGCGGCTGCACCTTCACCGATGCCATCGTGGTGGGCCTCGCCCCCGGCGCCCTGCTGGAGCTCGGACCGGACCGGGCCCTCTGCGCCGGCGCGCGCGATACGCTGCTGGCACTGGCGGACCCGGGCACCACGGTCGTGTGGGGCGACGGCACCGTCGGGAACATCCTGCCGATCGACACGCCCGGCATCTACCGCGCCACCGTGACGTCCGCATGCGGCACCACGACCGACAGCGTACGCGTAACGATGGACGCCTGCAGCCCCGACATCTTCCTGCCGAACGCGTTCACGCCCGATGGCGATGGGCGCAACGACGTGCTGATGCCGGTGTACGACCCGCGGATTTGGCGCGTGCGCTTCACCGTGCGCGACCGCTGGGGCCATGCGGTCCATGGAAGCACGGAGGAAGCCTGGACCGGCGACGGCGCACCGCCCGGGGTGTACGTGGTGCAGCTGGAAGCCCGTTCCGTGACCGTGTCAGGAACGGAGCGCCGGCTCATGCGCCACGTGACGCTGCTCCGGTGACGACCGGCACCCTCAGTGGTGCTTGAAGTACTGGATCTCTCGCTCGTGCCGGAGCGCGGCTTCCCGGGTGGTGAAGGTGCCCAGGTTGCGGCGTTTGCCCGTGCGCGGGTCCTTGTGGCGGGAGTAGATGCGGAACCGCCCATCGGCGAGCTTGCGGATCATGGCCTTGGTATTCGCTGACGGACCTCACCATCCATGGGCCAGGCTGTGCATCCGTCCATCAGGCGCCCATTCCAGCGGCGGGCCGGGCGGATGCCTGGGGCGATACTTGCCGGATCCGCGCCCGGATCGGCCCTGATGCACCCCGTTCCGATGGCCCGGCCTACGGCTTCTTGTCGGACGAACGGCGCTGGGCCTCCTTCCGCCGGCCTTCGGCATCCCACTGCTCCTTGATCCGCTTGGTGTAGGCTTCGTCCCACACCATGTTCTTCTTGCGCGGCGAATACCGGGCGATGCCCATGGGCTTATGCAGCAAGGCGGGGTCGCCGATGTCGTACGGCGCGATGAGCGAGAGCTCGATGAACAGGGAGAAGCCGGTGCGGCGCATGCCGGGGTCCACATCGTGCACGTCCACGAGCACATGCTTGCTCCAACGCTCGGGGGCGCTCATCTCCACGCGGTACACGCGGTCGTAGGGCAGCTTCAGCTCGTACTTGCCTTTCAGGTCCACGGTGGCGCTCCAGCGTTCGGTGGTATCGGCCGTGTCGGTGGCGATCACCACGTAATCATGCAGGAGCCGGTCCGTGGCCTGGTCGCGGGCCTGCCCGTAGATGCGCACGTTGTCGTCCTGCGCGCGCAGGGCCGGAAGGAAGAGCACGGCGGCCACGAGGGGAGGCAACAGGCGGAGCTTCATGCGGGAGCGCGCGACAGGGGTGGTCCGGGCAAGGTAACCAACAAATGATGGAGCAGGTCCGGTCCAGGCAACGAACGGGCCGGCCTCCTCCTCTTGCTCCTGTAGCTTCGTTGGCCCATGCCCGTCCGCCTCCGTTCCATCGCCGCTTTGCTGGGCCTGCTGTGCGGGATCGCCTTGTCGGCCCAGCGGCCGGACAGCCTGCGCGCGTTCATCCCGAACTTCCCGCTGCCACAGCACCCCGAGGAGCTGCCGCTGATGAAGAACGGGCGCGAGTATGCCACCGAGCAATGGCGGCTGGGCAACTACGCGGTGGCGCTGCAGTATTTCGCCCAGGCCTACGCCGAGGACCGTTCCGCCGGCGACCAGGCCGCGATGGCCGGCGACCTGAACCAGATCGGGCTGGTGCAATGGCGGCTGAACGACTGCTCCTCGGCGATGGAGTGCTACACCGAGTCGGCCCGGCTGGCGGAGCTGTGCGGCCTGGACCGGCTCCTGGGGCTCACGCACCTCAACCGCGCCATCATCCTGAAGAACCAGGGCGCACTGGACAGCGCTTTCGCCCACAACGGCACGGCCATCGCCACCTTCGCCCGGATCGGATCGCCGAAGGACCTCGCATTGGCCTACAACAACCAGGGCCAGATCCACCGGTCGCTGGGACGGGCCGACAGCGCCACGGCCTACTACCACCGTTCCCTGGCCATTTGCGAGGGCCTGGCCGATGCGGAAGGCATGTCCACCGCCTGCTTCAACCTGTCGGTGATGGCCGACCGTGCCGGCGACCATGACGCGGCCCTCGCCCAGGCCTGGCGCAGCCTCGACCTGGCCCGGCAGGTGCACAGCAAGGTGCGCGTGGGCGAGGCGCTGCTGCAGCTTTCCGGCCTGCACGAAGCGGCGGGCCAGGTGGACTCGGCCCTGGTCTACCTGAAGGTGCACAAGCAGTACATCGACAGCCTGAACGCCCTGGACCGCTCCCAGGCCCTTTCCCTTCAACAGGCCCGGATGGGGGCCGAGGTGAAGGACCTGCGCATCCGCAACCTGCAGAGCGAACAGGCCCTGCAGCGCACGCGGGCATGGATCATCCTGGGAGCGCTGCTCGTGCTGGTATCGGCGGGCGCCTATGCTGCACAGCGACGGTTCGCGAAGGTGCGCGCACGCAAGCGCCTGCTGGAAGGCGAGCTCAGCGACACGCGGCAGGTGCTGCGCGGCAAGGAACAGCAGCTGAAGGCCTACCTGCTCGACCTGTCGGAGAAGACCAGCCGCATCCAGCTGCTCGAGGAGGAGCTGGCCCAGCGGCCCGGGAGCCCCCTCCCCCAGGAGGACGAGGTGGCCCAGCTGCTGGCCCAGAAGATCCTCACCGACGAGGACTGGCGGGCCTTCAAGGAGCGCTTCAGCAGCATCTACCCCCATTTCTTCGCCCGCGTGAAGCTGCTGGGGATCCCCCTCACCGAAGGCGAGGTGCGGTCCATGGTGCTGCTCCGGCTGGGGCTGGCCCCGAAGGAGATGGCCGAGCTGCTCGGCATCTCACCGCAGAGCGCACGCGTGGGCAAATTGCGGCTGAAGAAGAAGCTGGCCGCAGCGGGTCACGGCCCGGTGGAGGACCTCCTGGAACGCTTGACCGCGTAGGGTGTCAACGGGGTTGTCAACGCCCCTTCCCTGGTCCCGGGCGCTGCAGTGATCACCTTGGCGTCCGTGGTCGCGTCCTGTACGAAAGGCACCCGATCACCGCTCCCCATGACCTCAATCCCGACATGATGACAGCGCGCAACACCTCCCTCCTCGCCCTGCTCCTTTTCCTTGTTCCCGGCCTCCACGCCCAACGGGCGGTCCCGGAACAGCTCCACGGCCATGCCCTGGCGCAACAGGAAGGCTTGCTCTCGCGGCTGCACCAGCAGGGCCCGGGCATCCGCACCGCACCGGCCGCTCTCCTGGACCCCTATGCGGCCCTGGCCCGCCGGGCGGGCGTGACCTCGCCGCACGCCACGGCCGACCACCGCGCGGAAGCCTTCGACTTCCACGGCCCCAACGTTTCCTCCGGCTATATGGTACCGATGGCCACCGTGAGCGACGGCGCCGGGAACACCTACGTCACCGGTGCCACCACCGGGGCGGACGGCCCCAGTGCGCATGTGCTGGTGATGCGGGTGGACGCCGATGGCAGCATCGCCTGGCAGGTGGAACAGCCCGTGGCCACCTACGCGGCCGAGATGGGCTTCACCCTGGCCCTGGACGCCTCCGGGCTCTTCGTGGCCGGCACCTTCTGGAACGGCCACGACATAGACCTGCGCCTTACCAAGTACGGCACCGACGGCACCCAGCTGTGGCAGGCCACCTATGGCGGTGACGGCGACGGGCTGGAGCTGCCGGCGGCGATGACCATCGATGCCGGGGGCAACGTCGTGGTGGCCAGCCTGAGCTGGTCGGGGCAGTCCATCGACTACCTCACCACCCGGTTCTCTCCCACGGGCGACCTCCAATGGGCCGCACGCGACGCGGGGCTGGGCGGCCCGCGCTGGAACGAGCCCACGGCCGTGACCACGGATGCGGACGGCAACGTCTACGTCACCGGCTTCAGCGAGAACGCCGACTTCTGGACCGGCTACTACACGGTGAAGTACACCGCCACAGGCGACCCGGCCTGGCAGCAGCGCTACACCTACCTGGGCCCTTCGGACGACACGGACCCGGGCAGCCCGCTCACGGAGACGAACAGCTTCGCGCGCGCCATCACCGTGGACGCGGACGGCAATACCTACGTCACGGGGGGCTTCTACCGCGGGGCCTACCGCGCGGGCACCATCAAGTACGATGCGGCCGGCCAGCAGCAATGGATCAAGCTCTTCCGCAGCGGCACCGAGCTGACCCAGGGCCGGGCGCTGGTGCAGGGCGCCGACGGCACGCTTTACGTGGGCGGCCAGCGGAACGGGGCGTTCACCGAGGACGGCTTCGTGCTCGTGGCCTATTCGGCGGCAGGGGATTCGTTATGGTCGGCGGAGACCGATGACCTCATCGACATCAACGTACGTGGGATGCGTCTGGACGATGCGGGCGACCTGGTGATCGCGGGCCTCGCGTCCGAGCTGGTGGACCCGGACAACTTCATCTTCGTGGGCGTGGCGCGGGCGAAGCGCTACAGCACGGACGGCACCCCGCTGGACGAGGTGACCTTCCGCCAGACCCAGGCGGACACGGCGGGGTTCCTGGACTTCGCCGGGCTCGGGCTGGACGCCGCCGGGGGGATCTACCTCACCGTGAGCGCGTTCTACAGCGCGCGGGGCGCCATGTCCGAAACGGTGCGCTTCCCGCAGGGCGCCACGGAACCCGCGTGGAAAGCGGCCCGGGGCGACACCCACCGCCCCACCGGCCGGTTGCTGAACAGTTTCGCGGACGGCCACGGCGGCACCTACTGCACCGGCGACCACCTCAACTTCAACAACGGCGTGCAGACCACCCGCTTCATCCTGAAGTACGGGGCCGATGGGCACGTGGCCTGGGAGCGCCGCTACAACGCGGCGAACGGGAACGACGCCGATGGGATCCTGGCCGCCGCGGACGCGGACGGGGGCGCACGGGTGTACCTGCTGCCGGTGAACGACTTCTCCGGCGACCCGCTCACGGTGAAGGTGAAGAAGCTGGACGCGGACGGCAACGAAGTGTGGCAGGCCCAGAAGGAGCTGGCGCAGCCCACGCTGTACTCCCTGGTGGTGGACGCGTCGGGCGCCACCTACCTGAGCGGGACGGCCCTGCCCCCCGGCGGCACGGACGCCGTGTTCGTAGTGGTGAAGTTCGACAACGCCGGCAACGAGGTGTGGACCACCTTCTCCAGCGTGGACGGTGCGGACCGCTATGGGGCGGGGAGCGCGGCCCTGGCCCCGAACGGCGACCTGCTGCTGCCCGGCGGCGCCGGCACGGGCTCGTTCTTCAGCGAGGAACTGGACTTCACGCTGACGCGCTTCCGGCCGGACGGCACCATCGCCTGGAGCACGCCCGTGCCGCTGCCCGATGTCTCCGCCGGCGCGGTGGACGTGTGGGCGGATGCCGAGGGCAATGCCTACGTCAACGGCGCCGCCGCGGACCTCACCAACGATGGGTTCACCGACATCATGACCGCGCGGATCGATGCGGACGGCTCGGTGGCCTGGCACCGGCTGTACGGGGGCACCGGGAGCAATGAACGCTCGTACACGCTGCGGCCCCTCTCCAACGGGGACATCGTGGTGGTGGGCTACACGCTGGAGCTGAGCGGCGAGATCCACAATGTGCTGCTCCGCTATACCCCCGATGGGGCCCAGGCGTGGGTGGCGCTCTCCAACGACCAGTACTTCTACCGCGACCTGCACGTGGACGCGGACGACAACAGCTACATCCTGGACCAGGTGGTCATCTCCCCCTTCCCCTACCGGTACTACGCGGCGCCCTTCTCGGCGGCCACCGTGCTGAAGATCGACGGGGCGGGCACGCTGGTGACGGAAGAGCCGCACACCGGCCCCGAGCTCAGCGAGTTCTTCCCCGAGCGCCTGGTGGCCCAGCCGGACGGCCGCCTCCTGCTGGCGGGCAGCCTGACCAATGAGAGCTACTACGAGGGCATCTACATCTTCGCCGCCGACCTGGAACTGCCCACCAGCGTGGATGACGTGGCGGGCCATGCAGGCCGGGCCCCGGGCCGCAACTACCCCAATCCGTTCCACGACCGCACCTGGATCCCCCTCCACCTGGGGACGACCGGCCACGTGCGCGTGCGCCTCTTCGATGGACAAGGGCGGGCCATCGCCACCCTGGCCGACCGCGTCCTGCCCGCCGGTGACCACACGCTCAGCCTGAGCGCCGAAGGCCTGCCCCCCGGCGCCTACCTCTATCACGTCGTCACCGACGCCCGTACCTGGAGCGGAACGATGGTGGTGACGGAATGAGCTCTCCCGGGAAGTGCTCCACGACAGAACGGGCGGCGCAATGCGTCGCCCGTTCCATGTCCGTTCGGATCCGGCCTACCGCTTGGTGAACCTGGCCTGCAGCAGGGTCCCGTGGTCGGCCACCTGCAGCACGTACATGCCCGGGGCCAGCCGCGATACATCGAGGCGGTCGTTGCGCAGCGTGGTGCTGAACACCCGCTTGCCCGCGATGTCGAGGACGGCCGCGGGACTGTTGGAGAGGTCGTGCCCCGCACGGATGTTCAGCTGATCGTCCGCGGGCACCGGGAACAGGCCGAGCGCGTTCGCATCCGCCACGGCCAGGCCGGTGCTCGTCTCGCCCTCGATGATGACCAGCGTGCCGTCGATGGCGGGATGCTCCACCGTGCTCACCAGGCCCGAGGGCCAGTGCACCGTCACGTGATCGACCTCCGTGTCGGCCCCCAGGCCGAAATGCGTGTTCAGGCTGTTCATGTAGCGGAACCCATCACCGCTGCGCACGTCGCGGATCTGCGTGCCCAGTGCGCTGGTCACTTCCACGCGCGCGCCGATGCCATTGGGGTTGCTCACCGTGCCCACCGTCACCACGGTGAGGTGGTGGTTGGCGTTCCCGTCGTTCAGGTGGAGCGTTTCACCCGACACGATGTCCAGGAACCCGTCGTTGTTCAGGTCGCCGATGGGGCCGTGGTAGATCCCGATCGGCTCCGGGGAGAACGTGAGGTCGTGGTTGTTCATCATGATCGTGTTGTCGCCGGCGAACACGTCCAGGTATCCGTCGTTGTCGAAATCATAGGCCACATGCTCGATGTCCTGGCCCTGGAACACGTCCCAGCCGGAACCGGGGGTGACGTTGGTGAACGCGGCACCGTTGTCGTCGTTGCGCATCAGCTTGTGGCCGCCACCGGTGAAGGAGCTGGCCCCCACCAGCACGTCCATGTCGCCGTCGTTGTCGAAGTCGCCCCAGGCGGCCGACCAGCTCTGCTGCTGATCGGCGAAGCCCAGGTCCGGAGCCACGTCCGTGAACGTACCGTCGCCGTTGTTGCGGTGCAGCTGATCGATGCTCGCGGGCGAGCCGGCGCCCCGGCATTTGGCGATGAACAGGTCGATGTCGTGATCGTTGTCGTAGTCGATCCAGATCGAGCCGTAGTTGCCACCGTCGGGCGTATCGCCCAGGCCGCCCTGGTGGAAGGTCAGTGTGCCGTCGCCGTTGTTCAGGTAGTACACATTGGGCTGCACGTCATGGCACACGAAGCCGTCCAGGTTCCCATCGTTGTTGATGTCCACCATGTTGGAGCGCTGCGAGAACACGTACTCCGGTCCTGAGACCTCGGTGTAGGCCGTGCCATCGGCATTGGCGTACATGAAGGTGACACCGCCACCGCCCCCGTACAGCAGGTCGTTGTAGCCATTGCCGTCCAGATCGCCCACGGCCAGGCTCCACGAAGCCACGAAATCGGCCGGTGTCGTGGTGATGCTGGTGCGAGCCAGCCCGCCGCCGGGCTGCTGGTAGTTGACGTCGATCAACGTCTGATCGATGGCCACGATGTCGTCCAGGTGGTCACCGTTCAGGTCCACCGCGCCCAGTACCCAGCCGTCCGTGGCGAAGGGATGGCCGGTGAAGCTCACCCGCACCACGATCGGCTCCTGCTCGATCAGCCGGAAGTCGAAGCCCGCTGCGCTCCAGCGGTCGTCGAACGCGATGGTGTAGGTGACGCCTGCCGTCACATTGAACGTGGCCGTGGACAGCAGCCCCGCGCCCGAATCGTCATCGCCGTCCTTGCACGTCAGCGCTCCGCAGGTACCGGTGTACACGTGGAAGCGCGTATCGCCGCCGGCGTTCTGTGGCAGGTCGGTGGTGACGGTGAGGGCATGGTCGGCCGTGGGGGTATAGGTGTACCATTCGCCGCCTGAGGCGCCGATGCCGTTCATCGCGCAGATCGGGGACGGGATCTCGGGACCGTCGATCCCGGTGACGGTATAGGTCCCGGCCGTGATGGGCAGGGCGGTGGTGCATTGGTCCTGCGCCAGGACGGCGGGCAGGCCAAGGCCGATCGCGAGGAGGGTCAGGGGTGTTCTCATGGCTCCTTCAGGTCGAAGTATCGATCATACAAGTCTTGTCGGAACACAAGGCTCCTGCCCGGTCGTATCCCTTGCCGGGCAGGGGCCTCGTGCATGCATCCGCTAATGTTTCGTGAAGCGGGCGTTCAGGGTCCGGCCATGGTCCAGCACCTCCACCACGTACACCCCGCTGCTCAGCCCCTCCACCGCGATCCGGTTGTTGCGCACCGTGGTCCACAGCAGCCGCTTGCCCGCCGCGTCGTACACCGTCACCGGGCTGTTCGTCAGGTCGTTCTC
>JAFDZF010000004.1 GCA_018267055.1 Bacteroidota bacterium | reverse complement strand
CTGGAGGAGGTCACCGCCGATGGCGTGGCCCGGGTGCGCCTCCACGGCGCCTGCACCAACTGCGCCATGAGCGCCATGACGATGAAGGCCGGGGTGGAGGAGGCGATCAAGCGCGTGGCGCCCGACATCCGTGCGGTGGAGGCCGTGAACGCCGCGGTACCGGCGTAGGACCCGCTTACTTTCGATCCGTGCATCGGGCATTCGGCTCATCAGCCTGCGTTCTGCTCGCCGGTATCCTTCATGCGCAGGGCCTTGGGAGGACCGTCGGCGATCTGGATGCGCGCTATGACGACGCCGTTCGCGCCCGCAAGGGGGCCGCTTCGCGGACCGTGGACCTCCAAGGGTCCTATCCAGGCGGCGGATCCGTGTAGGCTACTTCGGAAGTGACGGAGCGTTGTTCCTCGCGGAGGTCCGGCTTGTTCGTGAAAGCGGCCGCACGGACCTTTCCCTGTTGTTCCAGGATGACAGCTTGTTGCTGGCCTGTGAATGGAGCCGCACGGGCAATGGACCCCATCACCGGACCGACAGCGTGGCGCGATCGAACGGGGACGCGACCGCGTTCGATCGCTCACGGACGCGCACCGATCCTCGGGTGGTCCATTTCGAGCACAATGCGTGGAGCTATATGGAACCTCCGCCTTCGGTGAAGGATGAACATCGTTGGATCGCACCGCAGGACCTGATCGCGATCGGTGGTACGGTGGTCGCGCGGCTGCGTTCCTCTTCGACCGCTCCGCAAGCGTCGGCAGCGCTTGATCGCACGGCCCTTCCGGAACGCCCCGTCCCTGGGCGGCCGCTCCGACCCGACACAAGCCTGTGCGGCGTTGTGCTCCACGCTCCGGTGAGCTCAGTGAACGTGCTGGCCACCTGGCGGAACGAGCTGGTGGAAACGGCGCTGGAGCCGTTCCCGCACGCCAGCTTCGCCATCGGCGACGGTGGGGGCAGCGCCGTTTTCATCCGCCATTATGGTTCCGCCGCCGACGAATACTCGGAGATGCGATTGACCCGGGCGGACGCGGATACCTCCTTCGGGTCGTTGCCAGGTCCGCTCGCGGTCAGTGGGGGAAGGGACCCACCTGGGCATGGCCATGGAAGAGGCGATGGCCCGGCTCGGGCGGTCGTCAGCGGTCGGAACGTCGGCACGTGGCCGTCGGCTGCTGCGTTATGCGGTGCGGGACCTGGCGGCATCGGCCTTCCTGCAGCGCTACGACATGCCTTCCTACTACATGACCCTTGAGTTCGATGGCGGCGGCCTGGCCGAGTACCGGTTCGGGTTCGAATACCCCTGAGCTCCGGGGGCCATACTTCCAGGGTGCGCGGTCCGTTGAGCATGGACATCCCGAGCCCCCCGGCCCGTACCTTTGCGGCGCTTTTCCCAATGACCACAGCGACCCCGGTGAAGATCGTCGAGCAACGTGAGCAAGTGGTGATCCTGTTCGCCGGGGATTCCGGCGATGGCATCCAGCTCACTGGCAGCCAGTTCACGGAGAACAACGCGCTGTTCGGCAACGACGTCAGCACCTTCCCCAACTTCCCCGCCGAGATCCGCGCGCCGCAGGGCACGCTGGCCGGCGTCAGCGGCTTCCAGCTGCATTTCGGCAGCGTGGAGCTCTACACCCCCGGCGACCACTGCGACGTGCTGGTGGTGATGAACGCCGCCGCCCTCCGCGCCAACCTCGGCAAGCTCAAGCAGGGCGGCACCATCATCGCCAACAGCGACGGCTTCGACGCGAAGAACCTGCGCCTGGCCGGCTACGTCGACGTGGAGAACCCGCTCACCGACGGCTCCCTCGAGAACCACACGGTGCACGCCATCGACATCACCAAGATGACGCGCAACGCCCTGGCGGACACCACGCTGGGGATGAAGGAGAAGGACCGCTGCAAGAACATGTTCGTGCTGGGCTTCATCAACTGGATGTACAGCCGCTCGCTGGCCCGCACGGAGAAGTTCATCGCGAAGAAGTTCGCCAAGCGCCCCGACCTGCTGGACGCGAACCTGAAGACCCTGCTGGCCGGCTACAACTACGGCGACACCAGCGAGACCTTCACCACGCGGTTCGAGGTGAAGCCCGCGCCCATGGCGCCGGGCACCTACCGCAACATCACGGGCAACCAGGGGACCGCGCTCGGCCTCGTCGCCGCCGCGCGCAAGGCCGGGCTGGACCTCTTCTACGGCAGCTACCCCATCACGCCCGCCAGCGACATCCTCCACGAGCTCTCGCGCCACAAGAACTTCGGCGTGAAGACCTTCCAGGCCGAGGACGAGATCGCCGCCATCAGCTCGGCCATCGGCGCCAGCTACGGCGGCGCCCTCGGGGTCACCGCCAGCAGCGGCCCCGGCATCGCCCTGAAGGCCGAGGCCATGGGCCTGGCGGTGATGCTGGAGATCCCGCTGGTGATCGTGAACGTGCAGCGCGGCGGCCCCAGCACCGGGCTGCCCACCAAGACCGAGCAGGCCGACCTCTGGCAGGCGGTCTTCGGCCGCAACGGCGAGGCGCCCATCCCCGTGGTGGCCGCCAGCAGCCCCACCGACTGCTTCGAGATGGTCTACGAGGCCGCCCGCATCGCCGTGGAGCACATGACGCCGGTGATCTTCCTCAGCGACGGCTACATCGCCAACGGCGCCGAGCCCTGGCGTTTCCCGCAGGCGAAGGACCTCACGCCGATCGTGCCGCCCTTCGCCACGCCCCGGACCGACGACGCATCACCTTTCCTCCCGTACGCCCGTGATGCGAAAGGCGTGCGCCCCTGGGCCTTGCCCGGCATGAAGGGCCTGCAGCACCGCATCGGCGGCATCGAGAAGCAGGACGGGACCGGCAACATCAGCTACGACCCGAAGAACCACGAGCTGATGGTGCGCCTGCGCGCCGAGAAGGTGCGGCGCATCGTGGACGGCCTGCCGCCGCTCGACCTGTCGCACGGGCCCGCGAGCGGCGACCTGCTGATCCTGGGCTGGGGCAGCACCTTCGGGGCCATCCGCACCGCCACGCTCGAGCTGCTGGAGGACGGCCACAGCGTGGGCCACCTGCACCTCCGCCACCTGTTCCCCTTCCATGCGGAGCTCGGTGCCGTCCTGAAGCGCTTCAAGCGCGTGCTCATCCCCGAGATGAACAGCGGGCAGCTGCGCCAGCTGGTCCGCGCGGAATACCTCGTGGACGCGCAGGGGCTGAACAAGGTCCAGGGCCTGCCCTTCGCCTCCGCCGAGATCCTGGCGAAGGCCGAAGAGCTGCTGGCCACCCTAACCCCCGACCACGCATGACCACCGCCAATGAGGTCGTGAACGGCACGGCGTCGCCGGCGCCCAAGGTGAGCTATGCGAGCGACCAGGAGGTGCGCTGGTGCCCCGGCTGCGGCGATTATTCCATCCTGAAGCAGGTGGAGAGCGTGCTGGTGCAGCAGGGCAAGCCGAAGGAGGACATCGTGTTCATCAGCGGCATCGGCTGCAGCTCGCGCTTCCCGTACTACCTGGACACCTACGGCCTGCACGGCATCCACGGCCGCGCGCCCGCCATCGCCAGCGGCCTGCGCAGCGTGCGCCCCGACCTGAGCGTATGGATGATCACCGGTGACGGCGACGCCCTCAGCATCGGCGGCAACCACATCATCCACCTGCTGCGGCGCAACGTGGACCTGAACGTGCTGCTGTTCAACAACGAGATCTACGGCCTCACCAAGGGGCAGTACTCGCCCACCTCGCCGGAAGGGGCCATCACGCGCAGCACGCCCATGGGCAGCGTGGACCATCCCTTCAACCCGCTGGCGTTGTGCAAGGGCGCCGATGCCACCTTCATCGCCCGCAGCATGGACCGCGATGTGAAGCACCTGCGCGAGATGCTGCTGCGCGCCGATGCGCACCGCGGCACCAGCCTGCTGGAGATCTACCAGAACTGCAACGTGTTCAACGACGGTGCCTTCGAGGTCTTCACGGAAAAGGCCACCAAGGCGGCGAACACGCTCTTCGTGGAACACGGCAAGCCGCTGGTGTTCGCCGGCGGCACCAAGGGCATCCGGCTCGACGGCATGACGCCCGTGATCGCGGACCTCACCGACGGCACGCACACCAGCGATGACCTCTGGATCCACGACGAGCGCGACAGCTTCAAGGCCAGCCTGCTGGTACGCCTCTTCGATGATCCACGCAAGGAAGGTGCGCTGCCCCGCCCCTTCGGCGTGTTCTATGTGAACGACCGGCACACGCACGAGACCAAGCTGAACGCGCAGATGGCCCTGGCGAAGCAGCAGAAGGGGGAAGGCGACCTCGATGCCCTGCTCCGCGGCGAGCAGGTGTGGACGATCGGGTGAGCCCCGTCCTCAGCGGAACTCGAACACGAACGGCATGCTCACTTCCCCGGGGACGGGGCCGTCCTTGTCCTGCGCCGGGATCCAATCCGGCATGGCGCGCACCACCCGGAGCGCTTCCTGGTCGCAGGCATTGCCCAGGCCCTTCACCACATGCGGGTCCTGCACGTGGCCCTTCTCGTCCACGGTGAAGGCCACGATGAGCGTGCCGCTGCATGCCGCGCCGTCCGGTTGCTGGATGCTGCGCTGCAGGTACCGGTGCAGCTCCTGGAACCCGCCGGGGTAGGCCGGCATCGATCCGCTGGATCGCAGCGGCCGGGGATCGCCGGTGGCTTCCCGTTCCGTTCCCTGCATGATCGACCCTGCTTTCGTAGCGGCTGCTGAAGTTGTTCGTTGCGATGCACTATCGCCCTCGTGCACCGGGCCGCCTGGATGGACGCGCTCGATCCTCCGAATGACCTGGTACACCGTGTCGATGATCGTATCGGTGATCACATAGGCGGGTGCCGCTTCCGCCGGAGGGACGGGGATCGTGCGGTCCGCTGCGAGGGTATCGATGGGAGGTGGAACGACCTCGACGGTCTTCCCGGAACGTTCCCCGGCATGCATGGACCATACCGTGCCCGTGACCACGGCCGCCGTGATGGCCGCGCCGCCGATGAACGGTTTCCACTTGCCCCAGTTCCATCCGCTGTGCGCCTTCACCACCAGGGCGCGCACGGCCAGGCGCTCGACGCCTTCGCGCAGCGCCCGCTGGTCGTCCAGCAGCTCGCGCAGCTCTGCATGGGTGCGCAGCCGTTCTTCGAAGGCCTGCCGCTCGCCCGGGTCCAGCGTCCCATCGAGGTAGCGGTCCACCAGCTCCATCAGGTGTAGTCCATCGCGCATGCGTCAGGCGTGTTGGGGGTGGGAAGCGAGGCCTGCGTCCGCCAGCGCGCGGTAGCGTTTGCGCGCTTCTTCGAGGCATTTGTATTTGCGCGTCTTGGCAGCGCCCTCGCCGGCGAGGCCGAGGGCCGAGGCGATCTGCATCAGCGGCTCCTTCAGCAGGTAGAAGCGCTTGAGCAGGTCCTGGCATTTCCCGCCCAGGGAGCGCAAGGCCTGTTCGGCCTGCTTGAACTCGCCTTCGCGGGCGAGCAGCGCGGTGAGGTCGGCGGGCTCGTCCGCGGCCTCCGGCGCCGGCCAGCCGGTGAGCACCTTGTTGCGCTTGCGCAGCTCCTCGCGCCAGAGGTTGCGGCACACGGCATAGAGGAAGGTGCTGATGCTGCTGGTGAGGACGAAGCCCGGCTGGCGGACGCGGCGGTGGAAGATGACCAGGGCGTCCTGGAACACGTCCTTGGCATCGGCCTTGGTGCCGCTGTTCGCCCGTACGAGCCGTTCCACCTTCGGGAAGTGGGCGTAGAGCCCCGTGAAGGCCGTGTGGTCCCGGCCTTGCCCGATGAGCGCGAGGATCATGTCGTCCTGCATCCGGCGGTGCTTTCCCCTGGATGGAAGGAACGCGGAAAGGTGACCCCGGCGCGTGGGACCCACCGGGCCGGGCGGCCGCCTAGCGGATGTTCTCGAGCTTGCGCTTCAAGGCGTCCACCGTGCGCTGGACCTCCTGCTGGCGGTCCTCCGAGGCACTGCGTTCCTTGGCCGCGTCCGGCACGGCGTCCTGGCGCTTGTTCAAGGTCTTCTGGGCCTTGCTCGCGTCGTTCATCAGGCCGGCGAGCTTCTGCTCGTTCTTGGCCAGGGTGCTGCGCATCTTCGTCAGCTTCTTCAGGTCCTTGGCGTCCTGGCTGACCTGCCACCGCTGCTCCAGGCGGGCGATGTCGGCCTGGTTGTTGGCGATATCGCGCTGCACCTTGCTCTTCTTCTCGCTCGTCTTCTGCAGGTCGGCGCCGGCGTCGCTGGCCTTCTTGTGCGCCTTGTCCTGCGTGGCGCGGGCGCTCTCGGCGCTCTTGGCGGCCTTGGTGAGCTCCTGCTCCCATTTGGTCACCTGCTGCTGCACCACCGCTTTGTTCAGCTTCACCGCGAGGTCGCGCACGGCGGCCTGCTGCTGTTCCGCGTTGCCGGGGAGCGGGGCCCCGCCTTGCAGGAAGCCCAGGGCCATCCGGGTGACGCCGGCCTTCTTGTCCTCCTTCATCGTGGCCACCAGGTCCACCGGTGCGGCGGAGACGGCGGGGTAGCTGACGGCCGGTGCCCGGTAAAGGCCCCGGCTTTCCTTCAGCGCAGCGCCCGGGACGACGGTCTTCAGCAAGGCGGCGAGCTGGGCCGGGCGCACTTCGTACACGGGCACCTGCGTGGCCACCACCTTCATGGAATCGCTCCGGATGGTGTCGGTCACGGCGGTGATCTCCTTGTCCCAGCTGAGGGCGTACCCGTCCTTGGTCTTGTTCTGCTTCTGCGCGGAAAGACCGAGGGCGAACAGGGCGGAGCAGGCGAAGAGGGTGAGGCGTTGCATGGTGAAGGGGTTCATGGATGGGGACGTACGGGTGGGGAGGAGGTCACGCCCCCGCCTGGTGCGTACCGGGCCGTACCGGACGGATCGAGGCGGGGATGAGGCACACGGGGATGGGGACCATCTTGTGGCGGTTGGCCGCCTGCATGCGGTCAAAGATCGCCAACACCTCGCGCTGGCGCGCGGTCAGGTCCAGCCGTGCGGGGTCGAGCCGCCGTTCGCGCAGGTCCATGGCCCATTCCAGCTCGGGGTAGGTGGCGCCGATCTGGTCGGCATCGGTGCGGTCGTCGCCCCAGAGGCCATCGGTGGGCGGGGCCTGCCGGATGCTCTCCACCACGCCGAGCGCCTCCGCCACGGCGTACACCTCGGTCTTCGTCAGGTCGGCGATGGGGGAGAGGTCCACGCCACCGTCGCCGTATTTGGTGAAGAAGCCCACGCCGAAGTCCTCCACCTTGTTGCCCGTGCCCGCCACGAGGTAGCGGTGGATGCCCGCGAAATAGTACAGGGTGGTCATGCGCAGGCGGGCCCGCGTGTTGGCCAGCGCCAGGTGGAGCGCGGCGGCATCCTCGTGCGAGCGGAGCTCCTTCACCAGCGCGTCGAAGACGGGGGTGAGCTGCACGACCTCCATGCGCACGTCGGCATGGCGGGCACGCAGCTGTGCGATGTGCTCCAGGGCCCGCTGCACCTGCGCGGCGGCCTGGTGGATCGGCATCTCCACGCAGAGCGTGGGCAGGCCGGTGCGCGCGCAAAGCGCGCTGGTCACCGCGCTGTCGATGCCGCCGCTGACGCCGACGACGAAGCCCTGCTGCCGGTTCGCCGTGCAGTAGTCGCGCAACCACCCGGTGATGTGGTCGATGACCGGTCCCATAGTGCCCATCGTCCGCAAAGGAAAAGCCCCGCGACCGTTCGCCGGTGCGCGGGGCTTCCCACTGGCGGCCCGGCTCAGAAGAACACCCCCAGGTTCAGTTCCAGGTAGTGCTGCTTCGCCTTGCCTTTCTTGCCGCCCACGTCCACGTCCTTCAGGATGTTCGTGAAGCCGTTGTTGTAGTTCACGCCCACCAGGAGCGAGGTGGAGCCGCTGAAGTTGTACTCCATGCCTGCGCCCACGATCAGCGAGGCCTTGAACAGGTTGACGAGGTCGGAGATGTCCTCATTGTCCAGCGGGGTGATGCCGGAGCCGTTGGGCACGGTGGTGGTGGACTTCGCCGCGATGTTGAACGCCGCGCCGAAGCCCAGCTGGCCGAAGTACCGGATGTAGCCGATC
This sequence comes from Bacteroidota bacterium, assembly GCA_018267055.1. Lineage (GTDB taxonomy): Bacteria > Bacteroidota > Bacteroidia > Flavobacteriales_F > PHOS-HE28 > PHOS-HE28. The sequence continues at coordinate 20,474 of JAFDZF010000004.1, read as the reverse complement.
TCATTGGTGAGCAGCTTGATGGTGACGGGCACCTCCACGTACTGGAGCTTCACCTCCGAATCGACCGTCCCGCCCGCCGGGGTGCTGATGTCCTGCTTGAACTTGCCGCCCACGTTGTTCAGGTAGAGGCCCGTGCTGAACGCATAGTTCTGGTCGTCCCCGAGCATGAAGTCGGCCATCAGGCCGAAGGTGTAGCCGATGCGTGTGCCGTCCGCCTTGAGCGGCTTCTCGGGCGCGATGAAGCCCATGTTCGGCGACGCTTTGATGCCCAGGCGCACGGACTTGCCGTCCTGCGCGTTCACGCCTGCCGCGCCCAGCAGCGCGATGGCCAGTACTGCGGTGACCTTCTTCATAGTTTTGGCGGACTGTTTTCGCATGGTCAAAGGTATACGGGTGCTTCGCTTGGCAAAGGCCATGCTCTTGTCGGGTCCGCTGCTTGTGACGTCCTGCGGCGGCGGCGGTCACCGCCAGGACGTGAAGCCGGCCGTGGACCTGGACGTGCGCATCGGGCGGCTGGACCAGGACCTTTTCCGCGGGGCCAACGACACGTCGGTGAACTTCAGCCTGAAGCTCTATGCCACGTACGGGGACTTCTACCGGACCTATGTGGAGCGCATCCTCCAGGCCGCGCCGGTGGACGATCCGCGGCTGCCCATCGCCCTGATCCGCTTCACGCACGACCCCGACTGGCGCAGCGTGCAACAGCGGGCCGACAGCGTGCTCGGCGACCTGGAGCCCCAGCGCGCGGAGTTCGAGGAGGCGTTCGAGCGCCTGAAGACCTTCTTCCCCGACAGCCTGGTGCCCCGCCTGATCGCGTTCAACTCGGGGTTCAACTACGGTGTGCTGCCGACCGATAGCGTCCTGGGGTTCGGCGTGGAATGGTTCATCGGCAAGGACCACCGGGTGGTGGGCTACCTCTCCACGGAGGTCTTCCCCCAGTATGTGAAGGACCGCATGCGGCCCGAGATGCTGGTGCCCAGCGCAGTGAAGGGCTGGCTGCAGGTGCACTACGCCCGCGACGTGCGCGGCGCCGACCTGCTGACGCAATTGGTGGAGGTGGGCAAGGTGATGGTGCTGCTGGACGCCCTGCTGCCGGCCACGGACCCGGCGCTCAAGTTCGCCTTCACCCAGGAGCAGCTGAAGTGGTGCGAGGACAACGAGTTCAACTGCTGGAAGGAGATCGTGGCCCACGAGCTGCTCTACAGCAAGAAGGAGGCGGACATCGGCCGCTTCCTGAACGACGGCCCCTTCACCCCGGGCTTCCCGCGCGCGAGCCCCGGGCACATCGGCGAATGGATCGGCTACCGCATGGTGGACAGCTACCTGCGCGCGCATCCCGATGTCACCCTCGCGCAGCTGTTCGCGCTGGACGATCCCCGCGCCATCCTCAAGACCTACAAACCCCGCTGACCCTTCCCATGGCCGACCGCTCCTCCCGCATCACGCTCGACGTCCACCTCGACGCGAACCAGGTCCCCGAACGGATCGATTGGGAGGCGGAGGACGGCGGCGCCAAGAGCACGTGCAAGGCCGCGCTGCTGGCGCTCTGGGACGAGCAGGAGCAGAACACCCTGCGCATCGACCTCTGGACGAAGGAGATGACCACGGATGAGATGAAGGCCTTCTTCCACCAGAACATCCTCACGCTGGCGGACACCTTCGAGCGTGCCACGGGCGAAGGCAAGATGGCGGCCCAGATGCGCGACTTCGGCGCCTATTTCGCGGAGCATATGCTGCCCGATCGGAAGGCGGGCCAGTAGCTGTCGTCAGGCCGGCGGGGCGCCCCACCGGCCGTTCACGTCGGCGATGAAGCCCAGCAGCTCGTCGCGGCCCTTGCGCGTCTCGGACGAGGTGATGACCAGGTGGGGGAGCGTGTCCCAGGTCTTCTTCAGCACGCGCTTGAACAGGGCCACGTTGCTCACGATGGCCGGCTGCTTCAGCTTGTCGCTCTTGGTGAAGACGATGATGAAGGGGATGCCCTCCTGGCCGAGCCACTGGATCATGTCCAGGTCGCTCTTCTGGGGCTCCAGGCGCACGTCCACCAGCACGAACACGCACTGCAGGTTCTCCCGCTCGCGCAGGTAGGTGCGGATCATCACCTGCCATACGGCCCGTTCGGCCTGGCTGGTCTTCGCGAAGCCATAGCCGGGCAGGTCGGCGAGCATCCAGGCCTGTCCCTGGGCGGCGGTGCCTTCCACCTGGAAGTGCTCCACGTTGCGCGTGCGGCCCGGCGTGTTGCTCACCCGCGCCAGCTTGTTGATGCCCACCAGCATGTTGATCAGTGAGCTCTTGCCCACGTTGCTGCGCCCGATGAAGGCGTATTCGGGGAGCGTCGGCTTGGGCCAGTGCTTGGCCTCGCGCCCGCTGCCGAGGTGGGCGGCCCGCAGGTTCTCCATCAGGCCTTGGCCAAGGTCTTCGCCAGCCAGGGGTCGAGGATGGCATTGAACGCGGCGGGCTGCTCCATCATCGCGGCATGGCCGCACTCGTCGATCCAGAACAGTTCGCTGTGCGGGATGAGCTTGTGGAACTCCTCGGCCACGTCCGGCGGGGTGATGGTGTCCTGCCTGCCCCAGATGAGGCAGACCGGCATGCGCAGCTTGGGGATCTCGGCGGCCATGTTGTGGCGGATGGCGCTCTTGGCCAGCGAGAGGATGCGAATCAGCTTCGCCTTGTCGTTCACCGTCTCGTAGCACTCGTCCACCAGCGCGTCGGTGGCGTGCCTGGGGTCGTAGAAGGTCACGGCCACCTTCTTGCGGATGAACTCCTTGTCCTCCCGCCGGGGGAAGCCGCCCCCGAAGGCGTTCTCGTAAAGCCCGCTGCTGCCGGTGAGGATGAGGGCGTCCACCGTGGACGCATGCCGGCTGCAGTACACCAGCGCCACGTGGCCTCCCAGCGAGTTGCCCAGCAGGCTCACCGAAGGGAAGCCCTTGTGGACGAGGAACCGCCGCAGGAAGTCCGCCAGCGCGTTCACGTTCGTGTTCAGCATCGGCAGGGTGTAGAGCGGGAGGATCGGCATCACCACCCGGTACCGCTTGGCGAAGTGGTCGATGGTCTCCTCGAAGTTGCTCAGCGCGCCGAACAGCCCGTGCAGGAAGACCAGCACCGGGCCTTGGCCCACATCGATGTAGCGGAACTCGCCTTCTTCCTTCAGCCCTTGCGCCATCCGTTGTCGGTGTCGTCCAAATGTAGTGATGCCATCCTTGTGGGGTGCGCGTCACGGGGCCACCCCCGGCAGGGCTTCGATGCGCGACCGCCATGCGCGCGCATCCGGCCGCTCATGCGGCGAACGCGCGGTGGCCCCGTTGCACTTACGGCAACTGCGCGAAGCGGACCAGCGTAGGCAAGCTCCCGCCGATGTTCTGGAAGATCGGGTCGCGGTCGTTCGCGGCGCCCGTGTACTTGATCAGGCCGTCCAGGTTCACGTCCGTGGATGCGTAGACGCCCGTGGCCACTGCCGTTGGCAGGGATCCCCCGATGGCGATCAGGATCGGGTCGCGGTCGTTGCGGGCGCCGGTGTATGCGATGCGCGCGTTGTGGTCCACATCACCCGCCCAAAGCAACGCGTGGCCCCCGATCGTCTTCCGGGCGTCCGTCCCGTAGGTCGCGGTGGACGGCAGGGTGAGATCGACCGGTACAGCGGCCGTGGCTGCTTGCACTGGTGCGGCGGTCATTGCGCCCAAGTGGTTCCGGTGGCGGATGGCGACGTGGTAGCCTCCCGGCGGAGCCATCAAGGTCACCGCGGAGCTCCCATCCGTGCCCACGACATCCCCGTCCCGCTGGAGCAAGGCGCAGGCGGAGGCCACGACAAGGTCGGGCCGTGCGGGATGGCGCAGCTCCACCACCACCCAGTCCACGATCGCGTCGTTGCCGGTCACGGCCAGAACGGCCGGTACGGTGCTTTCACCTCCGCTCGTGGCCTGTTCATAGCCGAGTGCGGTGTATGGCTCCGTGCGTGGAACAAGGTCCGCCGCCCGGAGCGCATCGCCCATGAGACCGGAAGCGCTGTCGTAGGGACCGTCCAACAGGACCTTGGGCCGCAACTGAACGGCGTCCACGGCATCCATGGGTGTGTATTCCCACATGTCGTACGCACATGCGGACGTCCCGATCTCGCCGGTGCCGACGTACGCCTTGTTCCCTACCACGAAGGCCATGGCCTGCCTGCGCGCTGTGCCGCCGAAGTCCGCCTTTTGGGTCCAGGTGTCCGTCACGGGGTCGTACTCCCACAGGTCCTTGCGCAGGGTGCCATCGTCGCCGGTGGCGATATAGCCCTTGCCGCCGATCGCGAAGGCCACCGCCCCGAAACGTGCCGTCCCGCCGAAATCCGCCTTTTGTGTCCACGTATCGGTGGCTGGATCATACTCCCACATGTCACGCAGTCGGGTGGTACCGATGCCGGTGCCCACGTATACCTTGCCACCGACGCGGAAGGCCACCGCTTTTTGTCGCGCAGGCCCTGGCAGGTCCGCCTTTCGGGTCCAGGTACTGCCCGCCGGGTCGTACTGCCAGAGGTCGTTCTTCACGGTGCCGTTCGAGCCCAGCCCTACGTAGCCCTTCCCGTTCGCGCTGAACCCCACCGCCCAGGCGCGGGCATCGGTCGCAGCGCTCCCCAACGGAGCAGCCGTGAGGTTCGACCATGTATCGGTGCCTGCGTCATAACGCAAGGTGTGCCGGGAATAGTAGGCTACGTCACGGTAGAGGCCGCCTACCTTATAGCCTTGGGTACCGATGGTGAACGTGGCCGATGCTTCGAGGTTCGGGTTCGCATAGGCGTGCCTTGACCATCTGTTGGTGGTGGGCGCGTAGGCCCACGCCTCGGTCCCTGCCCTGTTGTTGCCTTGGTTGCCTGCGATGAAATGAGCGGTCGCGCCGATGCCGAAAGCGCTGCAATCCCGGAGGTCCATACCACCCAGGTATTGCCGGGTCATGAAGCTGTTGGTGGCCGGATCGAAGCACCAAAGGTCGTTGTAGCTCTTGGATATGTTGCTATAGACGCGGCCTCCCCCCATGTATCCTTTGTTGCCGATGGCCATGGCGAACCCGAAATCACGACCACTGGGATCGCCGAACACGCCCTTGTTGGTCCACGAGTCGGTGGCGGGGTCGTACGCGAAGAGGCTTCGGGTAGGAAAGAAACCGAAGGTCCCGCAGCCCACGTATCCTTTCGCCCCTATGCTGAAGGCCACCATGCGCATGTTCGTGGTCGGGTGGTTGGCGCGCTGCGTCCAAGTATTGGTGACCGGGTCGTATTCATACGTTGTGTCCGTATAGGTCAGGTCACCCGAGCCTAGCGAAGGTGTGCCACCGGTGATGTAGCCCTTGCCCGCCACCGCGAACGCCGCGGCCCGTGCCCGTGGTCCGGGGAAATTCGCCCGTTGCGTCCAGGAGTCCGTAGCGGGATCATAGGACCAGAAGTCCCTGAGGTAAGGCCCGGAGCCCCCCACGCCTGTTCCCAGGTATCCCTTGCCGTCCAGGGTGAACCCTACGGCGTTGCTCCGGCCTTGCCCCGGGAAAGATGCTTTCGACGTCCAGGAGCCATCGGCCGGATCGAACGCCCAGGTCCCGATCGCGCCGGAGACCTTGCAGATATACCCCTTGTCCCCGATGCTGAAGCACACGGTGAGCGCACCTGCCGCTCCACCCGGGAATACCGAACGATGGGTCCAGCGGTCCGCAGTGGGATCATACTCCCAGAGCTGGCTGTTCGCGTCGATCAGGTACCCCTTGTCCCCCACAGCGAACACGGCCGCTTGGTCCCCTGCGCGGGGGCCGTCCATGTCATTGTAGGCCACGTCGTTCTTGCGTGTCCATATGTCGGATTGTGCGGCGCATTCCGCTGCGATGGAAGAACAGCCGAGGAGAAGCCCGAGGAGCTGGGACCTAGAGTGGAGCATAGTGGATCGCCTGTTGTGGAGGGAGATGGAAGAGAGACGGGACCTGCGGTGCAAGGTTGCGCATCGGGATCGAACGGGATCGGCGCGGGCGTTCAAGGCTGCTCGCACCTCGGTGACGTGGATCGATAGGACAGGTGTCCGGGAGGTTGGGGGCCGATGCTCCCATTTCCTCCCACCCAGGCCCTCCCACCCGGGTCCATGGCCCTGTAAGGCTCCTTCGGGCGCCTGTGGGACATCGGCCGGGCGGGGTGTGCCAAGGACGCTCGGAGGCCAGTATGGACGGGCCTTTCAGTGCATTCGGGGTCGCTCGAACGGGTGCTTCGGCGATCATCGTCAGGGGCCGGTTTTGAACAATCTCTGGGATTTCAACCCACTTCTTCCCACCGCTTGTTTTTCCAGCTATTGCAGGCCCTTCTTGCACCGGAGATACCATTCGAGTACGTTTGTCGTTGGATAGTTTTAAACAAAGTGGGAGAATGGGGAGTAAAGTGGGGTAACCCCTCTACTTTCGCAGCCATCTCGCACTCGCATGCAGCACGATGCTGAACCTGCTCGGGGAATACGATGTCCGGCTGGACGCCAAGGGGAGGCTCGTGCTCCCCAGCGGGCTGAAGAAGCAGCTCGCCGATGTGGTGTCGAAGGGCTTCGTGATCAACCGCGACGTGTTCAAGCCTTGCCTGGTGCTCTACCCCATGCCCGAATGGGAGCGCACCAGCCAGATGCTGCGGCGGCTGAACCGCTTCGTGGAGAAGAACATGGAGTTCATCCGCCGCTTCACCTCGGGGGCCACGCCCCTGGAGCTCGATGGCAGCGGACGCCTGTTGCTGCCGAAGGCCTTGATGGACGAGCCCAAGCTGGGCAAGGACATCAAGCTCATCGGCCTGGGCGACCGCGTCGAGGTCTGGAGCAAGGAGGGCTACGGCAGCATGCGACGCGAGAAAGTGGATCTCACGGCCTTGGCCGAGGATGTCATGGGCAGCCTGGGCAATGAAGAGGACCGGCAGTGAGTACCACGCTCCCGTTCTTTTACAAGACTGTGTCGATGGTTTGGACATCCGCCCGGACGGCGTCTACGTGGACGTCACCTTCGGCGGCGGCGGGCACAGCCGGGCGATCCTGGAGCGGCTGGGGCCGCGGGGATCGCTGATCGCCTTCGATCGCGACCGCGACGCCTGGGCCAATGCGCCCGACGACCCGCGCTTCACCCTGGTGCGGTCGGACTTCCGCTGGCTGAAGAACCACCTCCGCTTCCTGGGCAAGCTGCCGATCGACGGCCTGCTCGGCGACCTGGGGGTGAGCAGCCACCAGTTCGATACCGGCGCCCGCGGCTTCAGCTTCCGCTTCGACGGCCCGCTCGACATGCGGATGGACCGCCGCGCGAAGCGCACCGCCGCCGACCTGGTGAACACCCTCGGCGAGGAGGCGCTCGCGGACCTGCTCCGCAAGTACGGCGAAGTGGACGGCGCGTTCCGCGTGGCGAAGCAGCTGGTGAAGGCGCGCGCCGGGCGGCGCATCACCACCACGTTCGAGCTGGTGGAGGCCCTGCGGCCGGTGGCGCGGCGGGGCGAGGAGAGCGGCTTCTATGCCCAGGTCTTCCAGGCGCTGCGCATCGCGGTGAACGACGAGCTGGGATCGCTGGAGCGGCTGCTGCTGCTGAGCGCGGAGCTGATCAAGCCGGGCGGGCGCCTGGTGATCATGAGCTACCACTCGCTGGAGGACCGCCTGGTGAAGAACTGGATGCGGGCCGGCGACCTCGCCGGACGCGAGGAGAAGGACGTGTTCGGCAACAGCAAGCGCCCGTTCAAGCCATTGCACAGCAAGGCCATACAGCCTTCGGAGGAAGAGATCGCACGCAATCCGCGCGCACGCAGCGCACGGCTCAGGATAGCCACACGGCAGTGAACAAGGTCAGGGAAAAGAAGAAAGCGGAGGAGGCCCCGGCGAAAGCCCGGGTGAAGAAGGCCCCGGGCGGCGGGCAGAAGCTGTCGCGCGGGTTCATCAGCATCCTCAACGGCTCCTTCCTCACCAAGGAGAGGGTGCTGGCCAACATGCCCTTCCTCCTCTACGTGGCGGCGCTGATGCTCTGCTACATCGGCTACGGCTACTGGACCGAACGCACCGTGCGCCAGCTCGACCGCACGAGCAGCGAGCTGAAGGAGATGCGCTCCTACTACATCACCGTGCGCAGCCGGCTGGAGAAGGCCGAGCAGCAGAGCCAGGTGGCCACGGACATCAGCAGCATGGGCCTGCGCGAGAGCCGCGTGCCGCCCCGGCGCATCGCCGTGGAGAAGGACGGACCCGAGACCCGACGCGACGCCGAATGAACGAGGACAAGACCCTCCGCCTGCGGATCTACCTCGTGTGGTCCGTGCTGGTGCTGTTCGGCGGGGCCATCGCCGTGAAGCTCTTCGTCATCCAGCTGGCGGAGGGCGACAAGTGGCGCGCGCAGGCCGTGAACGTGGCCACCGCCATGCGCAGCGTGCAGCCCGACCGCGGGCACATCTACAGCGACGACGGCCGCTTGCTGGCCACCAGCGTGCCCGAGTACGAGGTGCGCATGGACATGCGGGCCGACGGCCTCACCGATGAGGTCTTCAATGCGAACATCGACTCGCTCGCCCTGCGGCTGTCGGCCCTCTTCGGCGACCGCTCCATGGCCGATCACCGCCGCGACCTCATCGACGCGCGGATGCGCGGCGAGCGCTACCACTTGGTGAAGCGCAAGTGCGACCATGAGCAGCTGCGCGAGCTGGAGACCTTCCCGCTGTTCCGCCTGGGCCGCTACAAGAGCGGCCTCATCACCGACAAGAGCACCGTGCGCGTGCATCCCTTCGGCCGTCTGGCCGCGCGCACGGTGGGCTACGTGCTGAAGGACAGCACCGCCATCGGCCTGGAGGGCGGCTTCAACAAATGGCTCGGGGGCGTCACCGGCCGCCGCCTGGAGCGCCGCCTCACGGGCGGGGTGTGGATGCCGATCGACGACGGCCAGGGACAGGACCCCGTGCCGGGCAGCGACCTCCACACCACCATCGATATCAACCTGCAGGACGTGGCCGACGCGGCCCTGGAGGCCCAGCTGCGCAAGAACGGGGCCCACCACGGCTGCGTGATGGTGATGGAGACGCAGACCGGCTACATCAAGGCCATCAGCAACCTCTCGCTGCAGGGCGACAGCACCTACCGCGAGGACCTCAACTATGCGGTGGGCATGGCCACGGAGCCGGGCAGCACCTTCAAGACGGCCTCGCTGATGGTGGCGCTGGAGGACGGCCTGGTGACGCCGGACCAGATCGTGGACACGCGCGGTGGCAAGCGCCGGTTCTACGACCGCTGGATGCACGACTCGCACGAGGAGGGCTACGGCCTGATCACCCTGCACCGCGCGCTGGAAGTGAGCAGCAACACCGGCATCTCGCAGGCGATCGATGCGGCCTACCGGAAGCAGCCTTCGCGCTTTGTGGACGGCCTGCGGAAGCTCGGCTTCGGGGCCCCGCTCGGCGTGCGCATCCCGGGCGAGGGGATGCCGGTGCTGCGCGGCCCGGAGGACAAGAAGCACTGGAGCGGGGTGAGCCTGCCCTGGATGAGCATCGGCTACGAGGTGAGCGTGACCCCGTTGCGCATCCTCGCCTTCTACAACGCCATCGCCAACAACGGCCGCTTGATGCAGCCGCAGTTCGTGCGCACCATCACCCGCGACGGCAAGGAGGTGGAGCGCTTCGAGCCGGTGGCGCTGAACGAGCGGATCTGCAGCGACGCCACCCTCGGCCAGGTCCGGCGGATGCTCGAGGGCGTGGTGGACACCGGCACCGCGGTCAACCTGAAGAGCGCCCACTTCCGCATCGCCGGAAAGACCGGCACGGCGCAGATCGCCGCCGACAAGGCGGGCTACAAGGTGAACGGCGTGAGCTACCAGGCCTCGTTCGTGGGCTACTTCCCCGCCGACGCGCCACGCTACACCTGCATCGTGGTGGTGAGCTCGCCCAGCCAGCGCGGCTATTACGGCAACGTGGTGGCGGGGCCCATCTTCCGCGAGATCGCGGACAAGATCTACAGCAACCGCCTCGAGATGCAGACCGAGGTGGCGCAGGCCGGCACCGCTCTGCCGCCCGCCACGCCCCGCACGCCGGTGACCCTCAGCGGCCACACCGCCGACCTGCTCGCCGCCATGGAAGGCCTGGGCGTGCGCGCCGACGTGCAGGGCGACGGGGAATGGGCGAGCACCGCCGTGGGGGACAGCGCCGTGACGGTGACCCCGCGCAACCTCCCCGGCGACGCCACGGGCATGGTGCCCAACGTGCTGGGCATGGGCCTGAGGGACGCACTGTACATCCTGGAGAACCGCGGCCTGCGCGTGCGCGTGGTGGGCAGCGGCATGGTGCGGAAACAATCGCTGATGCCCGGCTCGCGCTGCTTCAAAGGGTCGGCCATCACGCTCGAGCTCACCACATGAAGCTGCTGAAGGACATCCTCTACAAGGCGCGCCTGGAGCAGGTGGTGGGCAGCACCAACACCGCCATCGAGCACATCGCCTTCGACAGCCGCGCGGTGCGGCCGTTCACGGCCTTCGTGGCGGTGAAGGGCACGCAGAGCGACGGGCACGCCTTCATCGCCAAGGCCGTCGAGCTGGGCGCCACGGCCATCGTGTGCGAGAAGCTGCCCGAAGTGCTGAAGGAAGGCGTCACCTACGTCCGCGTGGCCGACAGCCAGCACGCCCTGGCGGTGATGGCCTGCAATTTCCACGACGACCCGAGCAAGGACCTGAAGCTCGTCGGCGTCACGGGCACCAACGGCAAGACCAGCGTGGCCACGCTGCTCTACCGCCTCTACAAGGCGCTGGGCTATAAGTGCGGCCTGCTCTCCACGGTGGAGGTCCGCGTGGGCAACAAGGTCATCCCCAGCACGCACACCACCCCGGACGCGGTGCGGATCAATGAGCTGCTGGCGGGGATGGTGGCCGAGAAGGTGACGCACTGCTTCATGGAAGTGAGCAGCCACAGCGTGGTGCAGGAGCGCATCACCGGGCTGCATTTCGCCGCGGGCGTGTTCACCAACATCACGCACGACCACCTGGACTACCACGGCACGTTCGCCGCCTACATCAAGGCCAAGAAGCGCTTCTTCGACCAGCTGCCCGCGGGCGCTTTCGCCCTGGTGAACGCCGACGACCCGAACAGCGCCGTGATGGTGCAGAACACCAAGGCCGTGAAGCGCAGCTATGCCGTGCGCAACATGGCCGACCACCGCGCGCGCATCATCGAGGACCAGCTGACCGGCCTGCACCTGAGCATCGACGGGCACGACGTGTACGCCCGCCTCGTGGGTGAGTTCAACGCGAGCAACCTGCTGGCGGTGTACACCACGGCCGTGCTCCTGGGCGAGGCGCCGCTGAACGTGCTCACCGCCCTGAGCGACCTGGAGCCGCCGGCCGGCCGCTTCCAGGTGGTGCGCGGCGCCACCGGGGTGATCGGCATCGTGGACTATGCCCACACGCCCGACGCCTTGAAGAACGTGCTCGGCACCATCGCCGAGGTCGCGAGCGAGGAGGGCTTGGTGATCACCGTGGTGGGCTGCGGCGGCGACCGCGATCGCGCCAAGCGGCCGCTGATGGCCCGCATCGCCGTGGGCATGAGCCACCGGGTGGTGCTCACCAGCGACAACCCGCGCAGCGAGGACCCGCAGGCCATCATCGAGGAGATGCGGGCGGGCATCGCCCCGGCCGACATGCAGCACGTGTTCGTGAACGCCGACCGGCGCGAGGCCATCCGCCAGGCCGTGGGCCTGGCCAAGCCGGGCGACGTGGTGCTGGTGGCCGGCAAGGGCCACGAGACCTACCAGGAGATCAAGGGCGTGAAGCACCCCTTCGACGACGCGGCCATCCTGAAGGAGACCCTCGAACTGATGCACAAGTAGCATGCTCTACCACCTGTTCAAAGCCTTCGACTTCGAGCTGCCGGGCACGGGCGTGTTCAACTACATCAGCTTCCGCGCGGGCATGGCCCTCATCGTGTCGCTGATCATCTCGCTGTGGTTCGGCAAGGGCATCATCCGCATGCTGCAGCGCATGCAGGTGGGCGAGACGGTGCGCGACCTGGGCCTGGAGGGCCAGCTGAAGAAGCAGGGCACCCCCACCATGGGCGGCCTCATCATCCTGGCGGGCATCATCATCCCCACGCTGCTCTTCGCGCGGCTGAACAACATCTACATCCTCCTCATGCTGCTGGCCACCGTGTGGCTGGGCGCCATCGGCTTCGTCGATGACTACATCAAGGTCTTCAAGAAGGACAAGCGCGGCCTGGCCGGCACGTCCAAGATCATCGGCCAGGTCGGCATCGGCCTGGTGGTGGGCCTCACGGTGTATTTCCACCCCGCCATCCGTACCAAGGTGGAGGTGCCGCAGGTGCTGGCCGAGCAGTTCGACGAGCGCGAGGTGACCACGTTCGCCGAGGAGAGCGGGGAGGTGCACTACCTGCTCGACCGCCGCCAGCCCAACACCACCATCCCCTTCGTCAAGGGCAACGAGTTCAACTACTCGTCGGTACTCGGGCTCTTCGGCCGCGAGGCCCGCAAGTACACTTGGATCCTCTACGTGCTGGTGGTGATCTTCATCATCACCGCCGTCAGCAATGGGGCCAATATCACCGACGGCATCGACGGCCTGGCCGCGGGCACCAGCGCCATCATGGTGCTCACCCTGGGCATCCTCACCTACATCGGGGGCAACATCATCTTCTCGCAGTACCTGGACGTGATGTACATCCCGGGCATCGGCGAGCTGGTGGTCTACATCGGTGCGATGCTCGGTGCGTGCATCGGCTTCCTCTGGTACAACGCCTACCCCGCGCAGGTCTTCATGGGTGACACCGGCAGCCTGGCGCTGGGCGGCATCATCGCCACGCTGGCCATCCTGGTGCGCAAGGAGCTGCTGATCCCCGTGCTCTGCGGCATCTTCCTCGTGGAGAACCTGAGCGTGGTGATGCAGGTCTCGTACTTCAAGTACACCAAGCGGAAGTACGGGGAGGGACGGCGGATCTTCAAGATGTCGCCGCTGCACCACCACTACCAGAAGCTCGGCTACCACGAGAGCAAGATCGTCTCGCGCTTCTGGATCGTGGGCGTGATGCTCGCCGTGCTCACCCTCGTAACGCTCAAGCTGCGATGACGAAGCTCGTCGTGCTGGGTGCGCAGGAGAGCGGCGTGGGCGCGGCGGTGCTCGCGAAGAAGCTCGGCATGCCCGTGTTCGTGAGCGACGCCGGTCGCATCCGCCCGAACTACCGCGAGGACCTGCTGAAGCACGGCATCGACTTCGAGGAGGGCGGCCATACCGTGGGCCGCGTGCTCGATGCGGACGAGGTGGTGAAGAGCCCCGGCATCCCCGACACCGCCTCCATGGTGAAGGCCCTGCGCGACCGCGGCGTGCCGGTGATCAGCGAGATCGAGCTCGCCGCGCGCCACACCAAGGCGCCCATCGTGGGCATCACCGGCAGCAACGGGAAGACCACCACCACGCTGCTCACGCACCACGTGCTGAGGAAGGCGGGCCTGGACGTGGGCCTCGGCGGCAACGTGGGCAAGTCGTTCGCCGCGCTCGTCGCCCAGCGCGAGCACGCCCTGTACGTGCTCGAGCTGAGCAGCTTCCAGCTCGACGGCATCCGCGACTTCCGCCCGCACATCGCCGTGATCACCAACATCACGCCGGACCACCTCGACCGCTACGATTTCCGCCTGGAGAACTACGTCGCGAGCAAGTTCCGCATCGCGATGAACCAGACGGCGCAGGACCATTTCATCCACTGCGCCGACGACACCACCACGCGGGAAGGCCTCCTGGTCCATCCCGTGAAGGCGCGCCGCTGGCCCTTCTCCATCCACACCCCGGTGGAGCAGGGCGGCTACCTCCAGGACAAGCAACTGCACATCACCGTCGACCAAACCACGTTCAGCATGAGCATTCTCGAACTCGCCCTCCAAGGCAAACACAACGTCTACAATTCGCTGGCGGCCGGGATCGCGGCACGCGTGCTCGAGGTGCGCAACGAGGTCATCCGCGAGAGCTTCAGCGATTTCCAGAACGTGGAGCACCGCCTGGAGCGCGTGGCCACGGTGAACGGGGTGGAGTTCATCAACGACTCGAAGGCCACCAACGTGAACAGCACGTGGTATGCGCTGGAGAGCATGGAGAAGCCCGTGATCTGGGTGGCCGGCGGCACCGACAAGGGCAACGACTACAGCAGCCTGCGCGAGCTGGTGCGCCAGAAGGTGAAGGCCATCGTGTGCCTCGGCCTGGACAACGCGAAGATCCACAAGGCCTTCGGCGACCTGGTGGGCACCATCGTGGACACCGACAGCGCCGAGAAGGCGGTGAACGCGAGCTACGAGATCAGCGAGCCCGGCGACGTGGTGCTGCTGAGCCCGGCCTGCGCCAGCTTCGACCTCTTCGAGAACTACGAGGACCGCGGCCGCAAGTTCAAGGCCGCCGTCCGCGCCCTGTGACCAACGCACCTGAACGCTCCATACCATGGACCAGGACACCTTCTACCGCCTCACCGAACTGGAACGCACGGCCCGCCTCGTGGACGCCCGGCAGGCGGCCGGCCCGGGCATCGGCACCGCCCACAGCTGCGAGCACGTGCTCACGCTCGAAGGCGCCGATTACGTGAACGACAGCCGGAGCACGTTCCTCGACGCCACGTTGCAGAGCATGTCGGCCTTCGAGCGGCCGGTGGTCTGGATCGCGGGCCAGCGGGGCGCGGAGCTGGCGAAGGGCCCCGTGCTGGAGTTCCTGAAGGAGCATGCGGCCTCGGTCGTCCTCTTCGGGAAGCCCGAGCACCGGAACGCGGAGCTGGCCGACCTGTTCGAGGACCATCTCTACGCGGCGGACGATGTGCGCAACGCGGTGTTCATCGCGCGCGAGCTGGCGCGGAAGGGCGACGTGGTGCTCTTCAGCCCGGCCTGCCCCAGCGGGGACGGCTTCGCGAACTACGAGGAACGCGGCGTGGAGTTCAAGCGTGCGGTGAAGGACCTCTGATCGGACGATCCCCTGACCGATGAACAAGCTCTTCGACCAGCACCTCCGCGGCGACCGCACCATCTGGATGGTGGCGCTGATCCTGGGCGTGGTGAGCCTGCTCGCCGTGTACAGCGCATGCTCGTGGATGGTGTGGAAGAGCAGCGGGGGCACGCTCCGCATCCTGTTCAAGCAGGGCCTGATGCTGGCCGCCGGCGGGGCCATCATGTACGCCGCGAGCAAGCCGCGGTACACCCTCTACTCGAAGCTTTCCCAGCTGCTGCTCGGGATCACCATCGGCCTGCTGGCGCTCACCCTGCTCATCGGCTCCAACGTGAACGGGGCCTCGCGCTGGCTGGAGATCCCCGGCCTGGGCATCACCTTCCAGACGAGCGACCTGGCGCGGGTGGTGATCATGGTGTACCTGGCGCGCGTGCTGGGCAAGCACCGCGAGGAGCCGTGGACCTTCCGCGAAGTGGTGCTCCGCCTGATGCTGCCGGTGGGCGCCGTCTGCGGCCTGATCCTCCCGGCGAACTTCTCCACCGCTGCGCTGCTCTTCGCCACCTGCATGGTCCTGATGTTCATCGGCCAGGTGCCGCTGAAGCACATGCTGCTCATCGCCGGCATCGCCATCGCCTCCTTCGGGGTGCTGCTGCTGCTGGCGAAGACCAATCCGGAGCTGCTGCCGCGCCTGAAGACCTGGACCGCGCGCCTGGAGAACCACGGTGGTGAGGACCGCGACGCGAACTACCAGGTGAATAACGCCAAGATCGCGATCGTGCACGGGGGGCTGCTGCCGAACGGCCCGGGCACGGGCACCTCGCGCAATTTCATGCCGCACCCCGAGAGCGACATGATCTATGCGTTCATCGTGGAGGAGTACGGCTCCATCCTCGGCGGCCTGGGCCTGCTGCTGCTCTACCTCATCCTCCTTTCGCGCGCCATGCGCATCGCCAACCGGTGCGACAAGCGCTTCGGGCAGCTCACCGTGATGGGCCTGGCCCTGAGCCTCGTCCTGCAGGCCCTGGTGAACATGGCCGTGGCCGTGAACCTGGTGCCGGTGACCGGCCAGCCCCTGCCCCTGGTGAGCATGGGCGGCACCAGCATGTGGTTCACCTGCCTCTCGCTCGGCATCATGCTCAGCGTGAGCCGCTCCGTGTACGACGTCCCGCAACCCGCGTCCGATGAGGCTTCGCCGAAGCGGATGCGCACCTCCGATCCCGATGCCGGCCCAGCGATCGCTTAGGGTGCTCATCAGCGGGGGCGGCACCGGCGGCCACATCTTCCCCGCGATCGCCATCGCCAACGCGGTGAAGGAGCGCGAGCCCGGCGCCGAGCTCCTCTTCGTGGGCGCCGAAGGGAAGATGGAGATGGAGAAGGTGCCCGCCGCCGGCTACCGCATCGAAAGCCTGCCCATCCGCGGCTTCCAGCGCGGCGCGCTGTGGAAGAACGTGGGCCTGCCCTGGCGCCTGCTGCGCAGCATGCTCAAGGCCCGCCGCCTCGTGCGCACGTTCAAGCCCGACGTGGCCGTGGGGGTGGGCGGCTACGCGAGCGGACCCACCCTGGCCGCCGCGCAGCGGGCCCGCGTGCGCACCCTCGTGCAGGAGCAGAACAGCTTTCCCGGCGCCACCAACCGCCTGCTGGCGAAGAAGGTGGACCGCATCTGCGTGGCCTATCCCGGCATGGACCGCTACTTCCCCGCGGAGAAGATCCTCCTCACGGGCAACCCTGTGCGGCAGGAGGTGGTGCGGCTCACCGGCAAGCGTCCGCGCGGACTGGAGCACTTCGGCCTCGTTGAAGGCCGCCCCATCGTGTTCGTCACCGGCGGCAGCCTGGGCGCGCGCGGCATCAACCGCGGCATCGAGGCCGCCCTGCCGGCCCTGCAAGCGCAAGGCATCCAGCTGATCTGGCAGACCGGAACGCCCTATTTCCAGCAGGCCGTACAGGCTGCGGAGCGCCTGGGCTATGCGGATTGCAAGGTGCAGGAGTTCGTGACGAAGATGGACTACGCCTACGCCGTGGCCGATCTGGTGGTGGCCCGCGCGGGCGCCATCAGCGTGAGCGAGCTCTGCCTGGTGCAGCTGCCCGCGATCCTGGTGCCCCTGCCCACCGCCGCGGAGGACCACCAGACGAAGAACGCCCGCGCCCTCACCGACCGCGGTGCCGCCGTACTGGTGCCCGACGACCGGACCGTGGACGAGCTCGGTCCCGCCATCGCCCGCCTGATCGCCGACCCGGACGAACGCATGCGGCTGCGCGCTGCCGTCGCCGGGATGGGCATGAGCAACGCCGCGGAGGCCATCGCCGCCGAAGTGGTCCGACTAGCCCGCACCTGACCATGGAACGCCCGGAACTCCTCTACTTCATCGGCATCGGCGGCATCGGCATGAGCGGCCTCGCCCGTTACTACCGCCGCCGCGGCGCCACCGTGGCCGGCTACGACCGCACGCCCAGCGAGCTCATCGGCCAGCTGCGGATGGAAGGCATCGAGGTGCAGTTCGACGAGAACCCCGCGATCATCCCCGAGGAGTTCCGCAACGCACCGCCGGAGAAGGTACTGGTGGTGCGCACACCGGCCGTGCCGGTGACGAGCCCCCTGCTGGCCTACTGGGAAAGCCGGGGCGTGCGCATCCTGAAGCGGAGCGAGGTGCTGGGCCTCGTCACCCGCGACCGCCCCACCATCGCCGTGGCCGGTACCCACGGCAAGACCACCGTGAGCACGATGCTCGCCCACCTGCTGACCAGCGGCGGCGTGCGCTGCAACGCCTTCCTCGGCGGCATCAGCGTGAACTACGACACCAACGTGCTGCTCAATGACGACGCGACGGTGAACGTGGTGGAGGCTGACGAATACGACCGCAGCTTCCTGCGTTTGTATCCCACGGAGGCGATCATCACGGCCATGGACCCCGACCACCTCGACATCTACGGCACGGCCGAGGCGATGTACGCCGCCTACGGCGAGTTCGCCGCCTTGGTCCAGGGGAAGCTGCTCGTGCATGAGCGCATCCGGCCGCATTTCGCGCAGGACCTGCCGAACGTGACCACCTATGCCCTGGACGCCACGGGGCAGCCGCGCGCGGAGAACATCCGCGTGCAGGACGGGGCCTATCGCTTCGATCTCGTCGCCGAAGGCCATGTGCTGAAGGACCTGGAGCTGGGCATGCCCGGCCGCCACAACGTGGAGAACGCCATCGCGGCCAGCGCCATGGCCCTCGCCCTGGGCGTGCCGCCCGACCGCCTGCGCAAGGGGCTCGCCACCTTCCAGGGGGTGAGCCGCCGGTTCGAGGTGCGCGCCCGGACGGCGAAGAGCGTGTTCATCGACGACTACGCGCACCATCCCGCGGAGCTGGAGGCCTGCATCCGAAGCGTACGGGAGCTTCACCCCGGCCGCAAGGTCACCGGCATCTTCCAGCCCCACCTCTTCTCGCGGACGCGCGACCTGGTGCTCGAGTTCGGCAAGAGCCTGGCCTTGCTGGACGAGCTGATCCTGCTGGACATCTACCCGGCGCGCGAGGAGCCGATCCCCGGCATCACCAGCCGCTGGATGCTCGAGTACGTGCCCATGATGAACAAGACGGTGTGCACAAAGGAGAACCTCCTCCCCCTTCTGCGTGCGCGTAACGTGGAGATCTTGCTCGCGCTTGGCGCGGGCGACATCGATCGGCTGGTGCCGGGCATCGCTGCACTGATCAACGAACAAGGGTGATGGCCAAGCTGAAGCGCCTCCTGCGTCCGGTCCTGATGGTCCTCGGGGCCGTCACGATCGTGGCCGTGCTGGGCTTCGTGGAGCACCACGCCGACCGGACCCCCGTGAAGGAGCTGCAGGTGACGCTGGATCCCGGTGCGCGCGGGGACCAGGGCGTGCACTTCATCAACGAGGACGTGGTGCGCCAGCAGGTGCTGGGCCACACCGACGGCGTCATCGGCACCGCGGTGGGCGAAGTGGACGTCGTGGGCATCGAGCGCGACCTGCGCGGCATCGGCTGCGTGGCGAGCGCCAACGTGTACCGGACGATGGACGGCACGCTCCACGTCCGCGTGAAGCAGCGCGAGCCCATCGTGCGGGTGATCAATGCCGACGGGTCCGGCTTCTACATCGACAGCGAGGGCTGGACGATGCCCTTGAGCGACGCCTGGACCGCGCGCGTGCTGGTGGTCACCGGCGCCCTGGCCGAGCCGTTCAGCGCCGGCGGCGTGACGGACCTGAACGCGCTGGGCGACACCCTGGCCGCCGCCACCCGCAGCCGCGCCCTCTACCAGGTGGCCCGCACCCTGCATGCCGACCCGCTCTGGGACGTGCTCTTCGAGCAGGCTGTGGTAGGCGAGGACGGCGGCATCGAGCTGATCCCGCGCGTCGGCGTCCAGCGCGTGCGCATCGGCGACGGCAGCCACCTGGCCCAGCGGCTGGCCAAGCTGAAGACCTTCTACGCCCAAGGCATCGCGCAAACGGACTGGCGCCGGTACAGCACCATCGACCTGCGCTTCGACGACCAAGTGGTCTGCACCAAACGCACGACGCCCTAGACACACGCACGACCGCGGACCCCGCGCCCCCATCCCATGGAACACAACCAAGACATCGTAGCCGGCCTGGACATCGGCACCACCAAGATCGCCTGCATCGTCGGCCGCAAGAACGAGCAGGGGAAGATCGAGATCCTCGGCATGGGCAAGAGCCGCAGCGACGGTGTGAGCCGGGGCGTGGTGAGCAACATCCAGCGCACGGTGGACAGCATCAAGGCCGCCATCCGTGAGGCGGAGGACAGCGCCGGCGTGGACATCGCGACGGTGAACGTGGGCATCGCGGGCCAGCACATCCGCAGCATGCACCACCGCGGCATGATCACGCGCAAGAGCCTGGAGGAGGAGATCCGCCAGAGCGACATCGACCAGCTGATCGACGACATGTACAAGCTGGCCATGGTGCCGGGCGAGGAGATCATCCACGTGCTGCCGCAGGAATACATGGTGGACGCCGAACAGGGGCTGAAGGACCCCATCGGCATGAGCGGCGTGCGCCTGGAGGCCAACTTCCACATCATCACCGGCCAGGTGACGGCCGCGCGCAACATCAACAAGTGCGTGCACCGCGCGGGCTTGGAGGTGACCGAGCTGATCCTGGAGCCCCTGGCCAGCGCCGACGCCGTGCTGAGCGCCGAGGAGAAGGAGGCCGGCGTGGTCCTGGTGGACATCGGCGGCGGCACCACCGACATCGCCATCTTCAGCGACCACATCATCCGCCACACCGCCGTGATCCCCTTCGGCGGGAACGTGATCACCGACGACATCAAGATGGGCTGCGCCATCCTGCGCGACCAGGCCGAGCTGCTGAAGAGCCGCTTCGGCAGCGCCCTCGCCGCCGAGAACAAGGAGAACGAGGTGGTCTGCATCCCGGGCCTGCGCGGCCGCGAGCCGAAGGAGATCAGCCTGAAGAACCTCGCGAACATCATCCAGAGCCGGATGGAGGAGATCCTCGAGCACGTGTACTTCGAGATCAAGAACAGCGGCCTGGAGAAGCAGCTCAGCGCGGGCATCGTGCTCACCGGCGGCGGCGCCCAGCTGAAGCACCTGCG
>JAFDZF010000049.1 GCA_018267055.1 Bacteroidota bacterium | reverse complement strand
ACGCGTTCAAGGCGGGGCTGAAGGACAAGGTGGGCGAGGGCGTGGCCGCATTGAAGCAGCAGTTCCCGAACGGCTTCGACGCGTGAACCAGGCCAGCGGCCGCGCCGGACGCACCCACGTGCTGCGCCTGGGACCGGGCGCGGACGTCCGTGCCGCGCTGGCCGCCTGGTGCGAGGCACAGGCGATCGAGGCCGCCGGCATCGTGAGCGCCGCGGGCAGCCTCTCCGAAGCCCGCCTGCGCTTCGCCGGTACAACGGAGGCCGGCCTCCTGCGGGAGGATCTTGAGGTGATCGCCTGCTCCGGGACACTGGCGCGCCATGGGCTCCATGTCCACCTCAGCGTGGCCGATCGCGAAGGCCGCATGACCGGCGGCCACCTGATGCCCGGATGCCTGGTGCGCACCACGCTCGAGCTGGTGGTGCTGGAGGTGGACGGCGTGCGGATGCGGCGCACCCCCGACCCGGCCACCGGCTTCCTGGAGCTCGACCCGGAGACCCGTTAGGCCCGCTCAGGGCTCGATGACCAGCCGCGTGCGCTGCGGGGTGATGTACGGATAGATCTCGTCCACGTCGGCATTGCGCAGGGCGATGCAGCCCCAGGTCCAATCGGCGCCCTGGTCGATCCAATGGTCCTTGCCATCGGGCACGCCGTGGATGCCCACTTCCCCGCCGATGTCCGCGTTCGCGGGGACCTCGCCGCTGGCCTGGCGTGCCTTGAAACGGCGCCAGCTCTCCGCGTTGGGATAGTCGATCCAGATGAACACGTGCCACTTGTCGTGCCGGCGCTTGCTGCGGAACGTGAAGGTGCCTTCCGGCGTCCGGCGGTCGCCCTGGCGCATCTTGTCGCCCACGGGGTGCTCCCCCAGCACGCAGGGGTAGCGCTTCAGCTCCGTGGTGTCCACCATCACGCCCATGACGCGCTCGCTCTTGTCCACGTGCAGCCACAAGCGGGCCGCCGGGAGGCGGAGGCTGTCGAGCAGCCGGGCCAGCGGAACGTCCGCGACCGCGACCGGAACAGGTGCTGCGACCGCTACCGCGGGAACAGCGGCATCGCCCGCCTGTCCGGAGGCGCATGCCGCGAAGAACGATCCGAACAGGAACGCGAAGAGGCCGATCCGCATGCGTACAGGGTTGGTGTACGAACGCGAATGCGGCCTCCCGCATTCCGTAACGCTCAGTGCACGACCGCCGGGAAGGTCACTTCCAGGTCCGTGGAGCCGCCGGCGTTGGTGATGTTGCCCGCCGCCACGCCCGGGGCGCCTTTGTCCGGCTCATGGCGCAGCGTCACCTTCACCGTGCCCGTGCTGGGGTCCGTCGTGCTCACGTCCGTCGTCAGGCCGACCGGGTGGCCGTTGTCGTCCGCATCAGCATACGTGAAGGCGATGTTCGCACCATTGACCTGGTAGAAGAACTGGTGCAGCGTGTTCTCGTCCCACACTTCATGACTGGCGGTGTCCACCGGGCTCACCGATTCGTTCAGCAGAAGCAGCGAGGCATGGTAGGCCGCGTTGGTGAGCAACGTGTCGGCGGTGATGGTCGGTGGCGCCCCGCCATCCCCGTCGACGTCGCGGAACTCCCACACCTTGACCGGGCCGGAGCCCTGATCGACGAAAGTGATGCGCAGCGTGGTGAGCACTTCGTTCTCGTTCACCGGCGCCGGGGTGGCCGGGGTCTCATCGTCCTTCTTGCAGCCCGTGATGGCGCTCGCTGCCAGGAGCAGGAGCAGGGCGGTCTTCATTGCGTTCATGCGGTTCTTTTTTGGGGTCCGTTCTGTGATGTCCTGCGGCCTTCGCCGCGTTCAGTCCTTCTTTCCGAAACGATAGGCCACCCGGAGGTCCAGGTCCGCCCCGCGCGCATCGGCGTAATAGCGGAAGCGGTCGAGGTAGTCCCGGTAGGCCGTGTTGAAGAGGTTGTTGCCCTGGAGGCCGATGCGCAGCTCGCCGTGCTTCAAGGGCCGCACGAGGCTCACGCCCAGGCCCACCAGGTGATAGGCACCGGGCGGCGGCGCGAAGTCCAGCCCGATGGGGATGCGCGTCTGCTCCAGGATGTACGTGCTCGCCAGCGTCACTTCCAGCTGCCGCCAGGCGCCGAGGGTGGGCCGGCGATAGACCAGTGCGTTCTCGGTGCGGTCGGCCGGCATGAGGAAGAGCCATTCGTCCCGCACCCGGTCGCGCCCGCGCACGATGCTCGAACGATCACGCAGGCTCCACGTACCGTTCAGCCGGTATTCGAGCGTGAGGTCGGCGCCATGCAGCCACGCGTCGGTGGCCACATAGCGGAACACGGGAAAGGCCCCGCGGATCGTCAGCGCATAGCCGTCCGGACGCAGGTAGATGTAGTGGTCGATGCGGTCGCCATAGACGGTCAGGGCCCCGTAGAGGCGTCCGTGCAGCCATTGCCCCTCCAGGTCGAACGTCCCTTTCAGCGAGCGCTCGCTTCCCAGGGTCGGGTCGCCGAGCTCGATGGTGGCCGTGCCGTGGTGGAGCCCTTCGCTGTAGAGCTCGCTCACGTTGGGCGGGCGGTACGCACTGGCGATGCTGGTGCGCAGTTGCAGGCTGTCGCGCACGGTCCAACTAGCGCCGGCGGTGAGGGCGTGGTTGGAGAACCGGTGCTCCGGCGTGCGGTAGATGTTGGCATCGTCGAAGCGCCGCACGCGCAGGTCCGTGGCCTCGTAGCGCGCGCCCGCCTCCAGCTCCAGCCTTTTCCCCACCGGCAGGTGCTCCAGCACGAACACGCCGCCGCTCTCTTCGGTGTAGTCGGGGATCAGGGGGCGCACGCCTGTGCCGGGGACGTTGTAGTTCTCCTGGTGCGATCCGCTCACACCGACCCGGCCGTGCAGCTTCGTGCCGATGAAGTGCTTGAGCACGAGGTCGCCGGTGTGCGTGCGCAGGAAGAGGTCGAGCGCGGGGGTGCCGGAGCGTCCGCCGCGGCGCAGGTCGTACTCCTGCCGGCTGTTGGCCTGGTACCCGTAGGTGAACACCAGCTGGTCCAGGTCGCTCACGCGGTAGGCCGCTTCGGCACGCACCAGGTCGTGCCGCACGGTCTGGCTGGGCGGCCCGATGCTGTCGGTGAACGGCGCCACGTACCACGGCCGGCCGCTGGCGATGGCGTTCCGCAGGTCGGTGAGGTTGCCGATGTGCGAGGCCTTGAGGATGCCCATCTTCCGGCCGAACCAGCTGTAGTAGACCTGCGCGCTCATGCGCCGCCCATGCCAGCCCGCCGACGCCGAGGCACCCGCCTCGCGCAGGCCGGTGTTGCTCAGGATGTAGTGCGGCGCGAACGAGTCGCCGAGGTAACGGCCCGACCCCTGCACCCGCCAGCCGAAGCCGGTGAGGCCCTTCACGCCTCCTTGCAGCATCGCGTTCGTTCCGCCACCGCGCCCGTTCAGGATGCCCACCCCGCGCACCTCCCCGCTGAGCCCGGGGCCGCGCGGCAGCTCCACCGGCTCGGTGATGACCACCCCGCCGATGGCGTCCGCGCCGTACTGCACGCTGGCCGCGCCCTTCACCACCGTGATGCGGTCCGACGAGAAAGGGTCCAGCGAAGGCGCATGCTCATTGCCCCACTGCTGGTCCTCCTGCCGGATGCCCTGGTTCAGGGTGAGGATGCGGTTGCCGTACAGCCCATGGATCATGGGCTTGGCGATGGTGGGCCCGCTGGACAGGCTGGTGACGCCCGGCACGCGCGCGAGCATCTCGGTGAGCGAACGGCCCGCACCCGCTTCCATCGCCTCCCTATCGATCTCCGCATGCGCCTGGCCCACGTGCTCATCCGGACGCTTGCGCGCCACCTCGATCTCCTGCAGCTCCGCCGCGTGGTGCTCCAGGAACAGCTCGATCGTGCGGTCCTTGTCCAGCTGCACCGTGCGCTCCACGGGGGTACAGTCCAGGTGCGCCACCTTCAGCGTGTAGGTGCCGGGACAGAGCCCGGGCAAGGAGAAACGGCCCTGGTCATCGGCCTGTACGGACCGATGGAGCTCCGGCACGACGACGTCGGCGAACGCGAGCGGCGTGCGGTCGTGCTCGTCGAGCACACGGCCCTGGAGCACCAGGGTGCAGCCGCCCTGCGCCAGGAGAGCCCGGCACGGCAACAGGAATGCGAGGAAAAAGGCCCAACGATGGCCCATGGGCGGACGGGATGAGGGGGCGCGATGCACCCCGGATGGGACGGCGAATGGCGGACGGACCGTATCGAACGGTCCCACCTGCCACGCTCCGGCACGGCTGCGTCAGCAGCGCCAGGCGACGGGCAGGTCCGGCGGCGGGGATGCCGCGGGATCAGGCCAGGGCCGGAGGACCACGCAGGCGCGGCGCTTCGGCCGGCACCGTGGGCGGGAGGACGATACACGGCGATGCGCCCATGCCCAGTTCCACCTCGTCCATCGTGAAGGACAGGGCGAACGCGCCTTCGTGCACAGGTACCGGCGCCTCGCAGATGGCGCAATGCGTGTCGCGATGGACGCCCCCGTTGGCCGGGTCGCCGGCCTCCGCATGCGTCAGGATGCGCTCACAATGGTGGAACAGCGTGCGCGGCAGCACCGTGAACACGGCGAGCACGAGCAGCACCGAGGCACAAGCGGAACGGATCGCGGGAACGCGCACGGCGCAAAAGTAGACCGACCGGGCCGGGCTTCCCAGGAACGTGTGGAAAACCGTCCATCACTTCCTTTCCTTTCCCTCCCGGAGCGCCCTAATTTCACCGTGCCCCTGATGCACCGCATGCGCCACGTGCTCTACGCTTTCGTCCTATCGGCCCTCGCCCCCCTGGGGGTGCGCGGGCAGGCGCAAGGCCCTGCGGCGGGCCCGTTGCTGACGGACGACCTCTGCGGCTGCATGAGCGCCATCGACCTGAAGAAGGACGACCGCTCGGTGAACTTCGCCGTTCGTCACTGCCTGGAGGATGCCGTGGTGCACCATCCGGGCGAGGTGCTCGGCCTGCTCGACCGTTATCCGGAGCGCGGCAGCAAAGCCTATCTGCTCGGGCTCATCTTGGGCGGCGCCCTGGAGGGAAGCTGCGCCCCTTTCCACGCTGTGAAGGTCCGGCTGCAACAAATGCCGGGGCAAGGCTCGCTGAAGAAGCCGGGCACCTGACCTTTGCCGCTCCACTTCACGGGAGCACCATGGGCATCACTCACATCGGCGTCTTCACCTCGGGCGGTGACGCACCCGGCATGAACGCGGCCATCCGTGCGGTGGTGCGTGCGGCATACTATCACGGCGTGCGCATCAGCGGGATCATGGGCGGCTATGAAGGGATGGTGCACGGCGACATCCGGCCCATGGCGGTGCGCGACGTGAGCAACATCGTCCAGCGCGGGGGCACCATCCTGCGGTCGGCGCGCAGCGAGGCGTTCCGCACGGTGGAGGGCCGGGCGCAGGCGAGGCACGTGCTGGGAGCGGCCGGCATCGATGCCCTGGTGGCGATCGGCGGCGACGGCACGTTCACCGGTGCTTCGCTCTTCCAGCAGGAGCATGGCATCCCCACCATCGGCATCCCGGGCACCATCGACAACGACCTCGCCGGCACGGACGTGACCCTCGGGTTCGACACGGCGACGAACACGGCGATGGAGGCGGTGGACCGCATCCGCGATACGGCCTCGGCGCACGACCGGCTCTTCTTCGTGGAGGTGATGGGGCGCACCTCCGGCGCGATCGCGCTGCACTGCGGCATCGCCGCGGGCGCCGAGTTCGTGATGGTGCCCGAACGGCCGGAAGGCATCGAAGAGCTCGTGTCCGCCCTGGAGAAGGCCTCCTCGTCCAAGTCCTCCGTGATCGTGATCGTGGCCGAGGGCGACGAGGAGGGCGGTGCCTATGCCGTGGCACGCAAGGTGAAGGAACGCTACGACCACTACGATACCCGCGTGACGGTACTGGGCCACGTGCAGCGCGGCGGCAATCCGTCCGTGGCCGACCGCGTGCTGGCGGGCCGCTCGGGCGTGGCCGCCGTGGAAGCCTTGCTGGCCGGGCGTTCGGGCGCGATGGTAGGCGTGGTGAACGGCCACGTCGTGCTGGTGCCCTTCGCCGAGGCGATCGGTGTGCGGCGCGCCCTCGACCCCGAGCTGCTGCGCGTGCTGGGCGTGCTGGCGATCTAGGCGGACGCTGGCGGGCCGGGGCTCGTCGATGCTATCTTATCGTTGGTCTGAATATCCTTCTGCGTTCCAAGCATCCCGCTATTTTTCTTCCGGTCCTTCGCGATGGGTCTTCTCCATCTTCATCGACAGGCCGCCGGTCCGCGCATCCTCCCCCTCCTGCTGCTCCTCGCCTCCTTCGGGAAGGTCCAGGCGGGATGCACCACGGCGTTCACGGTCACGGCGACGCCCCCGCCGGCGGGCGGCTTCTATTCCTGCGGGCAAACGGTGACGTTCTGCCTGACGGTCTCCGGCTGGGGCGTGGTGAACAACAACTGGCTCCACGGCGTGGTCGCGGACTTCGGCCCCGGCTGGGACATGAGCACCCTGGTGCCCGGCACGCCTCCCGCCACGGTCGGCACCTCCGGCGGCACCTGGGGATGGTACCCCAGCGTCAACGGCACGTCCACCAGCCCCGACAACACGGGCGCACAAGGACCGGGGTTCTTCTTCGACCTGGACAACAACGGCAACCCGGGGAACAACTTCGGGGACTACTCCACGACCGGGCCCTGGACCTTCTGCTGGACGATCTCCGTGCTGAGCCCTCCCGCATGCACGCCCGGTACGGACGTGAGCGTGACGTTCTCCGTCTTCAGTGACAGCCAGACGGGCTCATGGGGCTCCGGCGGATGCGGCAGTGCGACGCTGACCACCGTGCCGGCCCAGATCGGTGGCGGCTGCCCCAACGCCGGCAATGACAACACGCTGAACATCTGCGGCAACGCACCACCCGCCGCACTGTTCCCCTTGCTGGGCGCGGCCGCCACCGGCGGTACCTGGACCGGGCCCGGCGGCATCGCTTCCACCGGCACCTACAACCCCGCCGTACAGCTCCCGGGCGCCTATGTCTATACGATCGCTGCCTCGCCCGGCTGTCCGGCCGACCAAGCGGTGATCACCGTGAACGAGCAAACGCCCGTGAACGCGGGCGCGGACGGCACCCTGTCCATCTGCTCCTCCAGTCCACCCGCGAACCTGTTCGGCAGCCTGGCCGGGGCCATGGGCGGTGGCATCTGGACCGGCCCCGGCGGCGCGCCGTTCAATGGCAGCTATGACCCTGCTGCGCAAGCCTCCGGGGTCTACACCTATACGGTCGCGGGCACGGCGCCTTGCCCGAACGATCAAGCCACGGTCACCGTCACCGAACAGCTGGCGCCGAACGCAGGCACGGACGGCACCTTGGCCATCTGCTCCAACGGGGCGGCCACTGCATTGTTCCCGCTGCTCGCGGGAAGCACGGCCGGCGGCACATGGACCGGGCCGGGCGGCACACCGTTCAATGGGACGTACGACCCTGCTGCACAGGCTTCGGGCATCTACACCTACACGGTGACAGGCACGGCGCCTTGCCCGAACGATCAGGCGATCGT
>JAFDZF010000048.1 GCA_018267055.1 Bacteroidota bacterium | reverse complement strand
CGTGCTGCTTCTTCATCTTGCCCAGCTCACGGCGCAGCTTCAGCGTGGTGTAGAGGTCGTAGTCGGCGAAGAGCATGATCCACAGCAGCAGCACGGCGGCCCCGGCCCCGTAGCGGTTGCGGAGGCGGCGCGGCACGAAGCGGAGGAGCTTCTCCTTCATGGCCCGAAATTCCGAACGCATCCGTGCCCGGCCCGCGTATGCGCCCGTGGGAAGTGAACGATCGATCGTTCACTTCCCACGGGCAGGACGGGCGTCAGCCCAGGAACGGGTACCGGTGGTCCGTCGGCGGCACGAAGCTCTCCTTGATCGTGCGGGCGCTGACCCAGCGGATCAGGTTGAGGTAGCTGCCGGCCTTGTCGTTGGTACCGCTGCCGCGCGCGCCCCCGAAGGGCTGCTGGCCCACCACCGCGCCGGTCGGTTTGTCGTTGATGTAGAAGTTGCCCGCCGCGTGCCGCAGCACCTGGGTGGCCTGGGCGATGGCCTCGCGGTCCTGCGCGATCACCGAGCCGGTAAGGGCGTACTCGCCCGTGGCATCCACGAGCTTCAGGGTGTCCATCCAGCGGTTGGTGCCGTACACGTAGATGGTGAGCACCGGGCCGAAGATCTCCTCGCACATCGTCACGCTCTTCGGGTCCTTCGTCACGGCCACCGTGGGCTCCACGAAGTACCCCACCTTCTTGTCATACTTGCCGCCGGCGATGATCCGGATGTTCTTCTTGTCCTTCTTCAGGCCGTCGATGTAGCCCGCGATCTTGTCGAAGCTCTTCTCGTCGATCACCGCGTTGATGAAGTTCTTGAAGTCGCGCGGGTCGCCCATCCGCATGTCGGCCAGGTCGGCCAGCAGCTCCTTCTGCACCTGCGGCCAGATGTTCTCCGGGATGTAGGCCCGGCTGGCGGCGCTGCATTTCTGCCCCTGGAACTCGAAGGCGCCACGGCTCAGCGCGGTGGCCACCACGACCGGGTCCGCGCTGGGGTGCGCGATCACGAAGTCCTTGCCGCCCGTCTCGCCCACGATGCGCGGATAGCTGCGGTAGAGCGGCAGGTTGTCGCCGATGGTCTTCCAGATGCTCCGGAACACGGCCGTGCTGCCGGTGAAGTGGATGCCCGCGAAGTCCTTGTGCTTGAAGATGACCTCGCCGGCCACCGGCCCGCTCACATGGATGAGGTTGATCACTCCGTCGGGCAGGCCCGCCCGCATGAACACCTCCATGATCACCTGCGCGCTGTAGATCTGGGAGTCGGCGCACTTCCACACCACCGTGTTGCCCATCAGCGCGGCCGAGCTGGGCAGGTTGCCCGCGATGGCGGTGAAGTTGAAGGGCGTCAGCGCGTACACGAAGCCTTCCAGTGCGCGGTACTCCATCCGGTTCCAGGTGCCGGCGGGGCTGGCGGGCTGGTCGTTGTAGATCCGCTGCGCATAGTGCACGTTGAAGCGCAGGAAGTCGATCAGCTCGCACGCGGAGTCGATCTCGGCCTGGTAGCAGTTCTTGCCCTGGGCCAGCATGGTGGCGGCATTGATCCGCGCGCGGTAGGGGCCGGCCAGCAGGTCCGCCGCCTTGAGGAAGATGGCCGCACGGTCGGCGAAGGACATCTGCTCCCAGTCGCGCTTCGCTTTCAGGGCCGCGTCGATGGCGGCACGCACGTGCTTGGCATCGCCATGGTGGCTCAGGCCGAGCTTGTGCGCGTGCTTGTGCGGCGGGCTCATCTTCCGCCGGTCCTTCGTCTCCACCGCCTTGCCGCCGATCCACATCGGGGCATCGATCGTGGCCTTGATGCGGCGGTCGTATTCGGCCTGCAGGGCCGCCCGCTCCGGGGTGCCGGGGGCGTAGCTCAGGACGGGTTCGTTGTGGGGAACGGGCGGTTGGAAGACGGCGTTGCTCATGCGCCGCAAAGATACCGGCGGGCCGCTGGACCGAACGATGGACCGATCGGCCGATGGCCTAGTTCGCCGCGACCGGGTACTGCAGCTCGAACGCGGGGATGCGTACCTCGAAGGTGCTGTTGTCGTCCAGGTGGCGCATCAGGTAGGTGCCGTGCATGCGCCCGAAGCCGCTGCGCAGGTCGCAGAAGCTGGTGTAGGTGAAGGTGTCGCCGGGGCCCAGCTCGGGCGTTTCGCCCACCACGCCCGGGCCCTCCACCTCCCGGCCGGGCGCCAGGCTGTCGGTGATGTACCAGTGCCGCCGCAGCAGCTGCACTGCGCGCTGTCCCTTGTTGGCGATGGTGATGCGGTAGGCGAACAGGTAGCGGCCCGCCTTCGGGTCGCTCTGCGTCGCTTCGAAGTACGCCCGGACGCTCACGCGGATATCGTGGGTGACGGCGGTGGCCATGGCCTGTTGCTGTGCAAGTGTAACGCACCGGACGGTCGTTGCGGTGTCCGTAAGGACATCCTTTCGCACAGTAGATTGGGCCGATCCCATGCCCATGCGTATCCCCATCACCCTGCTGGCGGCCGGTATCCTGGCTTCCGCCCATGCCCAGTACAACGGTCCCGAAAGCGTCGAGTACGACCCGGTGGGCGACCGCTATTTCGTGAGCAATACCGGCAGTTCCAGCATCAAGCAGCGGGCGCAGGACGGCACGGTGACCGACTTCGTGACCGGCATCGCCGCGCCGCCCTATGGCATCGAGCTGCAGGGCGACACCCTCTTCGCCTGCGTGGGCAGCGGCTTGAAGGGCTACCTCACCGCCAATGGCACGGAGGTGTTCGACCTGGACCTGGGTGCCGGCTTCCCCAACGGCCTGGCGAGCGACGGCCATTTCCTCTATGCCACCGACTTCAGCGCCGGCCGGATCTTCCGCGCCGACCCCGCTGCCGGCACCTTCACCACCTGGGTGGCCAATACCAACGGCACGCCCAATGGCATCGTGTACGATCCGGTGAACGACCGGCTCGCAGTGGCTTTCTGGGGCAGCAATGCCGCGGTGAAGACCTACGACCGCCAGACCGCCGCTCCCGGGCCGGCCATGAACACCGGTGTCTCCAGCATCGACGGCATCATCATCGACTGCCTGGGCCGCTACCTGATCGCTTC
Organism: Bacteroidota bacterium; assembly: GCA_018267055.1. Taxonomy (GTDB): domain Bacteria; phylum Bacteroidota; class Bacteroidia; order Flavobacteriales_F; family PHOS-HE28; genus PHOS-HE28. The sequence continues at coordinate 10 of JAFDZF010000048.1, read as the reverse complement.
CTGGACGCCG
>JAFDZF010000047.1 GCA_018267055.1 Bacteroidota bacterium | reverse complement strand
GCCGATCGCCCATCGCCGCGGCAGGCACGGGGGTGGTCCGGCATGGCATGCCTTCTGCGTGCCCGGGTCGCAGCCTTCCCATGGAACACATCTCCGCCGTTCTTCCGCTCGTGCTGCGCATGGCGGCCGTCCGCCGGCGTGGGCCCGACCTCCCCGCGTACGGCCCGCGGCCCATCGCCGTGGCGCGTGGTCCACAGGCCGGCATGCGGCGTGAAGCGGAGGGTGGCGATCCACGGTCGACAACACCACCGCACTGACCACGATCTCCCCTCCCGATGGATACGCCTCTTCCCGGTGCGTACGAGCTGGGCCAGCGCTTCGGCGCCTGGGTGGCCTCGCTGGACCTGCATGATGGGCCGTTGCACTGGCCCCTGCTCCGGCTGGACGAGGCGGTGCAGGCCGAGCCGCAGCGCGACCTGCGCGAGCTGCATACCTATGTGCAGCGCATGCGGAACGCCGTGGTGCCGTGGATCAAGGTGGGCCAGGTGCAGGCCCTGGACCGCATGCTGGCCGATCCCCTGTGGGTCGACCGCAACGCCCGCATGCTGGAATTCCGGAACGGCTTCTTCGCCCGGCGCACCGCCTCGCCCATCGAGCGGCTGATGCCGGCGTGATGGGGCGGGCGGCGGGCGTGCCATTGATGGCGATGGCGCCCCGCCTTGCGGCCGAGGGGGCTCCCCGAGCGCGGGCCGTGTTCGCGCGCACCGCGCCCTACTATTGCATGGCCCCGTACCGACGCGGGGTGTGCATGCCCACGATCTGGACCATCGGCCATTCCACCCTGACCCCGGAGGCGTTCATCGGGGACCTGCGCGCGCAGGACATCGCCCTGCTGGCGGACGTGCGGCGCTACCCGGGTTCGCGCCGGCTGCCTTGGACGGAACGCACGGCGCTGGCCGAAGCATTGGCGGGGCAGGGCATCGGCTACCTGCACATGCCGGCCCTGGGCGGACGCCGCACCCCCCGGAAGGACTCCCCGCACACGGCCTGGCGGCACGCGGCGTTCCGCGGCTACGCCGATCACATGGATACGCCCGCCTTCGCGCATGCGCTGGCGAAGCTGGAGGAGACCGCCACCGCCCACCGCACCGCGATCATGTGCGCGGAGGCGCTGTGGTGGAAGTGCCACCGCGGCCTGATCGCCGACCGGCTGAAGGCCGAAGGGTGGACGGTGCTGCACATCCTGGGGCGCACCGTCACGGAGCACCCGTACACGTCGGCCGCGCGGATCGTGGAGGGGAGGCTGACCTATGCGGACCCTACGCTGCTATGATCCTTCACGGCGTCACCACCAGCCGGGCGGTGGCCATGCCTTCCCGCAGGGTGGCACGCACCACGTACGTGCCCGCGGGCAGGCCTTCCACCTGGAAGGGCGCGAGGGAAGCGCGGAACGTGCGCACCATCCGGCCTTGCGCGTCCAGGATGTCCACCGCCGCGCCGGCGGGCGGTGCGATGGTGACGCGATCGCCGGCGGGGTTGGGGTACACCTGCAGCGCGGGTGCGACCGGTGCCGCTGCGGCCACGCCCGCGGTACGCGCATAGCACACGTCCAGGCGCGGGCGCTTGGACGGCTGGGGGGATTCACCGGACCAGAAGTTGAGCTTGCGGTAGTATTCCTCGGTCTGCAGCCGCAGCTCGAAGCCGTGGCCGTGGAGGGGATCGTCCACCATGTCCTGCACCAGTTGCGTCACGTTGATGTCCAGGTAGTCCTCGTCCGGGGCGGTGGAGGCGGGCAGCGCCACCTGGTGGTCGGCGGTGGTGCCGGGCTGTGTGTTCCAGGTCACCAGGTCCTCGTCCCACGGCGAGGTGACGCGGCGCAGCCAGGCCGCATTGGAGCCGCTCAGGGTGGAGTGCGGCCCGAAGCCGTCCTCCTGTGCGTAGGCGAAGAGCGAGAGGGAGGCGGAAAGGATGGTGGCGTCGGGCGGCACATGGGTGAGGTCGAACTCCAGCACGCAGCGCACCGTGCCCGGTACCCCTTGGAACGTCCACGCGGTGGCCGCCAGCTGGGTGGCATGGCCCCAGTTGTGGTCCACCTCGGTGACCAGGCCGTGCAGCACGGCATCCTGCCCCGAGAGGCCCTCGGCCCGCAGGGTGAAGCAGCTGTCCGCCGGCACGGGCACGCGGTAGGTCAGCGTCAGCTCGGGGCGCAGGGCGGGATCCGCATGCTCGCTCGCGGCGAAGTCGGCCTTGCGGTAGTATTCCTCGGTCTGCAGCAACAGCTCGAAGCCGTGGCTGTTCGCAGGGTCGTCCACCATGTCCTGCACCAGTTGGGTCACATCCGCGGTCAGGTCATCGTCCACCTCCGGCAGTTCGGGCAGGGCCAGCTGGTGCAGGGTGGTGGTGGCGGGTTGGGTGTTCCACGTCACCGTGCTCGCGTTCCAGGGGCTGGTGATGCGCCGCAGCCAGCACGCATTGGATCCGCTGAGCTCGGAATGCTGGCCGAAGCCATCGGTCCGATCGGTCGCGTGCAGCGTGAGGGAGGCCGACAGCACCTGCGCCCCCGGCGGCACGGCGCCCAGGTCGAAGGCGAGGGCGCTGCGGACGACGCCCGGCACACCCTGGAAGGTCCACGCCATGGCAGGCAGCTGATCGATGCCGCCCCAGTTGTGGTCCACTTCGCTGTCCAGGCCATGCAGCAGGGCGTCCTGTCCCTCGTCAGGCCCGGGTTGCAGGTGCAGGGTGGTGGTCTGTGCGGAAGAGAGCAGGCCGGTGATGCTGAAGGCCACGAAAAGGAACAAGCGGTGGATCATGGTCGCAAGATGCAACTGGCGCAAAAAGAGGCTTGGCGGCAAGGTACGTTCCGTGTGGACCCTCCATGCAGTGTACGCATCAGGATGAGCGCGCCGGCGTCAGGCTTTCCGGGCCCCGGCCGGTGCGATGGCTTCCGGCTCATCGATCCGCGGCGCGGATCAGCGCGATGATCGCCCAGGCCGTCCAGGCCAGCAGCGTCAGTCCGGCGATCACGGCGAAGTAGAGCAGCGGCCCGTATTCCTTGTCGTGTTCCGGTCGTGGTCCGCGCTGGGGCATGCCCGGGTGCCGCAAGGATGGTGCCTGCGGGCCGGGCGTCACGCCGCCAGCTCCTGCAGCATCAGCTGGAACGGGGCGCCATTGCTGAACGCCTCGATGCCCAGGACCTGGAGCGGGAAGTCCACGATGACCACGCGCACGAAATAATGCCGGATCCGGTAGTAGTTGGCCTCCGGCACCTGCGACCGCAGGAGCACGGCATCGCCGCTCAAGAGGTGCAGCTGCTCCGTGCGCGGAAGGGCGTTGAAGGCTTCCGGTGTCTCCGGGAAAGCGATGGGGAAGGGGCAAGCGTTCTTTTCCATGGGGATGGTCCTTGCGCCAAAGCGGGAACTATCCAGTTGTGGGGACCGAAGGCTCGCGGGATGGAAGATGAAGGTAGGACCGATGAAGAGCGATCCCTAGGGAAACTTCACTTTTCTGAAGTAGGCGAAAGGGGCGACCCGTGAGCCGCCCCTTTCTAGCGTGGACGCCGTCCCGATCAAGGCGTGGCGAACACGGGTAAGCGTATCGTTGAGGATGGAACAGACGCCGGGCAGGAAGGTTCGTTCCGGTCCCAGCTTCCTATTCGCCCAGGTGCACGTACTTGTAGTGCACATAGCCGACCGCCTCGTTCACGTCCACCCGGACCTTGATCCACTCACCGGCCCGGGCCAGGTAGGTGACCGCATCACGTTGCCGCAATTGGTACAGGACGGGATAGGTCGTTCCTGGCCCTGCGCGCACGTTCAGCGTAGGCGAGGTGACCTCCAGGCTCCTTAGGTAATGGGTCGATGAAGGATCGTCCGCCACGGTGCCGGTGGCCGGAGCGCCGAAGGTGCCTCCGCTGGGGCTGCTGCTTCCGTCCGCCCTGCTGTTGAAGCGGCTGTCGGAGAAATAGCTGCGCGCACTGCGCGATCCGCCGCCTGCGCAAACGCCGCAGGTACCCCCGCCTTTGCAATGCTGGCATCGGCTGCAGTTGGTGCAGGCACTGCAGTAGGCGGATCCCGTGCACCGGCCCCCACCAGCGCAGCACGATACGGCCGCCGTATCCGACGCAGGGGTGGCGCACGCCGATGCAGCAGGGTGGTCTTGGGCCCGGCCGAGCAGGCCGATGGTCCATAGGAAGAGAATGAAGCAGGTGCGTGCGAGGTCCATGGGTGGGCTATCGGTGGGCCGCAAACCACGGCCGTTCGGGCTTGGGGGGCAATACCCGGAAACCGGTATTCCTTTCGCGATGCGTTCGCCCAGCGCTGTCCGTATTCCCGTGTATCCCTATGGAAGTGTATATATATGGTGATTTTTGTTCCATTTTATTCCATATATTCATTATGTTCGATCCACTACATACCACCGACATGGATCAGATCGCTTCCCTTCGTACATCGCTGATCACGCTCCCCTTGCTACTGGCGGGTTCCGCTCAGGCGGCTACCCTCGCCATCACCCTTACGGCCAGCAACTACCATGGCTACAACATCAGTTGCAACGGCGCTCAGGACGGCTGGATCGACCTGACCATCACGGGCGGGGTCGCCCCGTTCCAGATC
>JAFDZF010000046.1 GCA_018267055.1 Bacteroidota bacterium | reverse complement strand
TGCGTAGTGCCCCCCGCCGCGAGCAACGATAGCACACTTCGTTTTCGCCGACGGGGGATCGTGGGATACGGCAGACTCGGCCGTCCACGAGACGCGTTCCTTCTGGGATTTCTGGCAGGTCCTCCCGCTTCGACTGCGGGGGTCGGTTGCCTGCTACAACCTTCACCCAGCCTCCCACAGGGGGCCCTGGGTTTTGCTCCACCCCACCGCGTATCAAAAGGGTGGCCAGCGTGGCACCGTCAAGGTACGCCCGCTGGTGTTGGCACTGCTGCAGCTGCTGCTGCTGCTGCTGCTTGTGCGTGTCGTGCGTTTTGCTGCCATGTAACGGGAGAGGCACCATTCCCAAGAGATCTAACGTGTGGTTCACTGCGACGCAGGCATGCGGGCATTCTTCGAAGCGAGTGGGAGTTTCTAAGAAAAGAGATGAAAAAACGTTATTATTATCCTTATTAAAAGCCTTCCTGCCCGATTTGATCCCGACCGAGTGCCGGGGCGACGACACAAGGCCTCTACGCACGCATCCGTTGGCCAGAGAGGCGGCCGGTAAGCGCGTCGTAGGGTGCAACATCAATAAAGTACAGAAACTGTATCTTTTTTTTTTTGGGAACTCAAACTACAAGCTAAGGAAAGGAAGAAGCGGAAGAAGGGAGGGGGAAAAGAAAGGGACGGTGCGCGGGGAAAGAGAACCCGAGAAACCCGGCACGCGTTCGTCAAAGATATCGAAAGAATGAGTTTGTTTAGGGATTTAGTCTTTTATGTTTTTATTCTTCGTCGTCGACCGCCCCCTCAGCCGCCAATACTGCACGACCCGCTCGCGCTGTTGAACAGCGCCAGCTGACCATGCAGCATCGCTGCCACCGCTGCTCCCAGCACCTGCTGGGCGGCCGCGTTCGCTCCGGTTGTGGTTGTGTGCTGCAGCAACCTCCGCAACCATGCTGCGTTCTCCTTCGTGGAAGCACCAGTAGCCTCCAGTACGAAGGGGACGAAATCCACTCCCCGGGCCTCTGCCCACGGGCCCCATGCCTGCGACTTCCGAGCAGCAGCGCGCGTCGCTGCCGCCCTTCCGAGCGTGTGCACTGGGCCAGTACCGGGAGTGGCAACCGTGACGTCTGCGGCAAACCGTCCGACAGGTGCGACGTGCACGATGTCAGGTCGGGAGCGGTTTGCTTGGCCAGACGCCGGTTCCAACCGGGTGATGCCACCTGCTGCTGCGGTGATCTCCCCCGCTAGCGCGTCCAGAATCGCATCATGACGATAGATCCGTGGATTACCAGCGAGTCGCGGGCACGAGAGGACGTGGATGTTCGTTGCATCCATCCCGCAGGAGCATTTCACCGTGGGCGGGAGAACCCGCAAGAAGAGGCGTTGACGTATCCAGGCTGTGAACGCGGGGTCCGCGAGGATGCACTCCTCCTGGTGGAGCGGTCGGTTGGCTTTCGCCCCGGACGTCAGCCACGCTTGGTCTTGACCCGAAAGTGTGGCGAAGACTGCCTTGTGGCGCGCCTCGTCCACCTCAGCCTGCCGCTTGTGTTGAGCGAGCTTCACCCCCACCGAGGCAAACGCCAACGGTGCTGTTTCGGCCGTGCGGCGTAGTCCCAGTCCGCCGAGTCGTGCGGGGAGCTGTGCAATCTCTTCGGCTCGGGGATCGAGCGCCACCCCGACGAGGTGGCGGAGTGTGGTCGATAGCTCGCTGTCAAACCACGCACAGGCCTCTCCCGTCACCTCCGGTGCGTGTGTGCGGATGAGGAAATTCATTCGGGGTGCGGCGCACACACGCAAGATGCGCATCGCCACGCAACGCCCAAGCCTGCATGCACGAAGTGATTCAAACAGTTTCTCCGAAGAATCCGTTGCTCGCTGTTTGATCCACGCGGGTAAATCTGCAGTCGGCTCCACGGGATACCCCGCGCCCAATACGCGGACGACACCGGTCGCCGTGATGGGGAGGGGCCAGTCGTCAGGGGCGGCGGTGGAGCGCACGACGGACACGCTCTTTGCCGCATTGATTGCAATACCCACTTCCCCAAAGACCCTCGCCGTTTCCTTCACCGCAGTGGCCACCTCCATCGCTGGCCCAGTGATTGTGACGTCGTCCAGGTACAGCGTGAACGTGACTGCTGGGTGCGCCTCCTGTAGGCGCATTGCCGTGGGGTGAATCCCCACCGCAAACAGGAGTGGCCCCAGCAGCATCCCCTGCCGCACCCCGCGGGTGGAGGGGATGCGGGTCACGATCCCGCCGCTGGAATCGTAGAACCCGATGCTGCCTTCCGGCTCTAGCAGCCATCCGAGGATGGCGTGCAGCGGTGCCAGTTCAGGCGTGGCGTAGATAGTCTGAAGTATCACATGCCGGTGGAGGCTGCCAAATGCGTTGGTCCCGTCGAGGAGGGCAGTAGCTTCTGCCGCGGCCATCAAGGACATGATGTCCCTCGATGCCATCTCCACATCGCCCCCGACGCCTCGCTGCAAGGGGCGCAACGCGGCCAAGTATCCCGGGGGGACAAGGCGGAGCGCGACCGCGCAGGCCAGCTTCGCGAGGGCCGATTCCGGCTCCACAGGCCGCACCTTCCCATTCGGCTTGGGAAGTGCGATGCCTGCGCAGCAGCGCAGCCGCCAGCCGAACGCAGGACAGATCCTGCCGCACACCATGTCGGCGACGACGCTGGTCAACTCCATGAGAAGACCACGATCTTCCACCAGGGGAAGGAATAGCTCCCTCGTCCATCCATCAAGCCCTGGGGCGGATCCTCTCGCGAGACGTGACTTCACCGCCGCCTGTACTGCCATGGGAGTTACGGCGAGAGCTGGGTAGGTCCTCGGGCGATCCAACACGATCGTGCTGGGGGGCTCCGCCGGGTGAAGCTGCAACAGTTGCTGGATCACTGCCGGATCCGAGGCGGCGATCGGTGACACCATGCCGGTGCACAAAGAACGCGCCGCCTTCCCCACCGCTCCAAGCCGCACGAGGCGGCTGCAGCGTCGTGCCATCGCTACGTCGTCGTCGGCGGGGTCGTGAGCAGTAGCAGTAGTCGTCTGTCCGCTGGTCGTGCGGACGAGTAGCTGACGCGGCAATTCCGTGAGGAGGAGTTGCCTGTGCCATCGTTCGTGCGGTGGGGCCGCGGTGTAACCCGCCAAGACCGCTCGAACCGCCCCACTCCACTCCTTCCACTGGCGCCGGTGGAGGCTTCGGAGAGTGTGTGGCCGTACATTGAAGAACGCCCAATCTTCGGGACTTGGGGTGTACTCGCCGGGATCGTCCCCCGGCACCAATTGTGCCGAGGTAGCAGTTGGTGGGAGTAAAGTGAATGGTAGCTGCGAGACAGCGGGCGGAGGCACGTCGGATGTTCGCTGTGCGCTTGCGGACGGTGCGCGAACCGCCACTGAAGGAGGCGAAGAGAACTCCGCGCGGGTCGTTGCCAATTGCATTCCTCGCGGAACAAACGAGCCGCACCGATGGGCGGAGCGGGCCGCTGCTGGAGCAGGCAGCAATGCGGAGCAAGCGTCGCAGCGGGTCAGGCCCGCGCGCTCCAGCGCGTCCGCTGGCAGCGCCCGCCGCTGCACTTCCCCGTGCACGGTGTTCCCGTGCCGGGCCAGCTCCGGGCCTACGCGCTGGCCAGGCGCGTAGCCGCAGCCCGGCACTGGGCAGCGTGCCCCTTCGGGGCTCGGGTTGGTCCGCCAGGTGGCGAACCTGGCGGACCCGGCCCCGGCCTCCGCGGGGGGCGCCGGCACCCATCGAGCCCCTAGCGGATGGTGGGGGTCCCACCGCATAGGGGCCCCTTCTTCTT
>JAFDZF010000045.1 GCA_018267055.1 Bacteroidota bacterium | reverse complement strand
TCGCTCGGCAGGGTGACCACCGGGGTGATGTAGGGGAAGGAGGCGTTCATGCGCAGGGCGCTGGAAAGCTTCAGGTTGGCGGCGTCCTGGCCGGCGAACAGCCGTTGGAACTCGATGCTTTCGGGCTGGTTGGGGCTGTGGATGTGGCCGCTGGTGGCCATGCAGGTGAGGAAGCCGACCGGCTGCGCGCTGATCACCAGGCGGCGGCCGTCGTTGATGCTGGTGGGGCTCACCACGAGCATGGGCGTCTCGGCCCGCAGCTCGGGCCCGGCCATCTCCGACAGGCGGGCGTCCAGCGTGCCGTTGGTCAGCTCAGCCAGCCGGTGCTCGAAGGCGTAGCCGCGGTCGAGGGTGTAGAAGCGGTGCCCGTCCACCACGTGGCGGTAGCGGATGAACATGTCGTTGCTCACGAAGCTGAAGCCCAGGGGGTTCAGGATGTCGCTGGACATCTCGTCCAGGTGGCGCGGGTCGGCGGGATCGATGGTGTCGTTCACGCGGGCCTCGTAGCTGAGCTGGCGGTAGTAGGCCGCGCCGATGAGGCCGCCGCTGCTCCCGGTCATGAGCGCGGTGCGGGCCATCAGGTCGCCGCCCAGCACGCTGTCGGCCACCTGCAGGCAGCGGTAGGTCCAGAGCATGGCCCGGGAGCCGCCGCCGCTGGTGTTCACGATGATGAGCTTCGGCTTCTCGCCGGGCCGGGGCAGCGGTGCGTTGTTCTGCGCCCATCGTTGCAGCATGGGCAGCAGGGCATCGGCGTCGCGGCGGGCCGTGACCGTGTCCAGCGCATAGCCCCCGATGGTGGTCCGGTCGTACGCCGCCGGCGGCGCGTCGTAGTCCAGCCCGAAGGCCTGCGCATCATAGAAGAAGCTCTCGGTGCGCAGGCTGAGCAGGTTCACCACCACGGCCAGGCCGATGATCAGGGAGGCCATCCAGCCCTTCACCCAGCTGGTGAGGGCGCTCAGGAGCATCAGCCCCATGGTGAACAGCACGAACACGCTGGCCCCGGCCGGGATGGCGAAGAAGGCCACGTTGCTGAAGGCCCCCAGCGCGAGGAAGGTGATCACCACCGCCAGCTCGAAGATGCTCCCGTTGATGTGGTTCTGCCAAAGCACGCTGCGCAGGAGCTCCTTGTCGTAGTGCGCGCTGCTGCGGGCCAGGGCCAGCCGGAAGGGGGAGGTGAGGTAGGTCTCCACCCGCCACTTGCGCGTGCGCTGCTCGCGGCGCAGCCAGCGCGTGGCCCGGCGCTGCTCCTGGCGCAGCGGCGGTACGGGGCGCTGAGGGATGATATCCTCCATCGGCTCGGCGGGCCGGTAGTTCTCCGCGTCCTTGCCCAGCAGCTTGTGGATGTCGGTGTTGGTGCGGGTGAAGTAGAGCAGCGCGATCACCAGGAACAGCCCGATGCCCAGGAGGAAGCCGATGAGGTTCACCACCGTGTCGGCCACCGGCACCAGTTCCTTGGTGATCTGGATGCGCGCCGAGCAATAGAGGTAGGTGAGCACGAACACCACCGGGATGATGGCGTTGTTGATGTTGAACTTCAGGAAGGGCCGCGCCAGCGTGGTGATGAAGGGGAAGCGGTAGGCGTGCGAGGTGTAGCTGAGGAGGTTGTACGCGGTGATGAACCCGCCCAGCGCGAACCCCAGCAGCAGGAAGGACCAGAAGGTGACCTCGCCGAAGTACTCCGGATAGAGGAAGAGGTAGGGGATGCCGTACTTCACCCCGATGCTCTCGGTGATGTAGCCGAAGAACACCAGCCAGCACAGCAGCACGAAGTGGTCCTTCTTCAGGTGAAGGATGAACAGCTGGAAGGGGAAGAAATAGAGGACCCTCCGGACGAACTGTTTGTAAGCGGCACGGGTGACCATCGCGCGCACCGTGGGTGCGTCACAAGGTATACGCGGCCCGGGGCGGCTTGTTATGCGGTCCCGGACGAAGGATCCACGATCAGACCTTGGTAAGCGTGAGGGCCATCACCTCGGCCTCCACCGCTTCCGCTTTCGCTTTCAGCGTTTCGGCCTCGGCCAGCACCTGCTGCTTGAAGGCCTCGTCGTCCAGGGTGGCGCAGTTGATGCGCACGTTGAGGTAGGCCCCCAGCGCCCCGGTGCGTGCGCACATCACGCCCACGCCCGCGTCGCTCACGCTGGCCGGGAGGCCGTCCTGGGCCATGGCCATGGCCACTTCCATGCTGGCCACGCAAAGGCGCAGCGTCTCCAGCGGGGTCAGGATGGCGCCCTTCGTGGCCTCGCGGATGGCGGCCTTGCGGGCGGCCACCTGCTCGGGGCCGTCCTTCGGCAGCTGCATCGCGGCCAGGATCCGGTCGAAGGCGCGCGTGTCCTCGTCCACCAGGTGCAGCAGTCGGGTGCGGAGGTCCTCCGCCTTCACCGCCCACCGGCTGAACTCCTCCCAGCGCTCGTCCCAGCCCCGCTTGTGCGCGCTCAGGTTGGCCACCATGCCGCCCAGGGCCACGCCCAGGGCGCCCACGTAGGCCGCCACGGACCCGCCGCCGGGCGCCGGGCTCTCTCCGGCGGTCTCTTCGCTGAAGCGCTCCAAGCTCATGCTCACCAGGCGCTTGCTGGCCGCATCCTCGAGCATGTATTCGATCACCTTCTTCCGCGGGTCGAAGGGGGCCAGGTCGTCCAGGCCGAGCGACTTCACGGCGATCTTGATCTTCTCCCGCTCGGGGATGCCCAGGCTGCGCTCCTGCCGCTTCAGGAAGAAGTCGGCCGCATCGAGCAGCGCCTGCTTGGGGATGAGCCCCACCAGCTCGCTGCCGGTGACGCGGATGCCACGCTCGGCCGCGCTCTTGCACGCCTCGTCGAAGGCGATGTGCACCGGCGTGATGTCGATGTCGTTCAGGTTGAGCGAGAGCTGGGCGATGCCGTACTCCTCGATGTACCAGCCGATGCCCTTCACGGCCTTCAGCTTGCCGGGGATCTTCACCGGCTCTCCGCTGGCGTCGGTCACGATCTTGCCGGTGAGCGGGTCGCCCTCACGCTTCACGCGGCCCGCTTCGCGCAGGTCGAAGGCGATGGCATTGGCCCGGCGGGTGCTGGTGCTGTTCAGGTTCACGTTGTAGGCCACCAGCAGCTTGCGCGCGCCCACGGCCACGGCGCCGCTGCGCTGCACGCTCTCGTTCCACGCGGCCGGGCCGAAGTCGGGCTTCCAGGCGGGATCCACCAGCTTCTTGGCCAGGCCCTCGTACTCCCCGGCGCGGTCGTTCGCCAGGTTGCGGCGCTTCTCCTCCTTGGCGGCATGCTCGTAGGCGTACACGGGGATGCCCAGCTCGTTGCCGATGCGCTCGCCCAGCCGGTGCGCGTAAGGCACCAGCTCCTCCATGGTGATGCCGCTGATGGGCACCAGCGGGCACACGTCCGTGGCCCCGAACCGCGGATGCTCACCCTTGTGCGACCGCATGTCGATGAGCTCCTGCGCCTTCTTCACCAGGCGGAACGCGGCCTCGCACACGGCTTCCGGCCCGCCCACGAAGGTGATCACCGTCCGGTTCGTCGCCTTGCCGGGGTCCACGTCCAGCAGCCTTACGCCTTCCACGGTCTCCACCACGGCGGCGATGGCGTCGATCTTGGCGCGGTCCCTTCCTTCACTGATGTTCGGTACACACTCGATGATGCGCATGGATGGTGCTTGGTTCGTGGGCGCAAAGCTATCGCCTTTGAGCCGCGCGCTCCGGGGCTTGTCGGGCCACGCACCGATCCAGTGATCAAGCTCGTGGCCCATGGATCGAGGTCGGTGGTCCCGCGTGCGGCACGGCCTTACAGCTGTTGCGGGAGCAGGATGCTCAGGCAGTTGTTGGCCAGGTGCAGGAACACGCCGGTCCAGATGGAGCCCGTGTTGGCCCGTGCATAGCCGAGGAAGACGCCTTGGGGAAGCACATAGAACAGCTGCACGTACCATTCGTACTGCTGGTGGATCAGCGTGAAGAGCCCCGCCACCAGGGCGATGGACACGTGCTTGTCCAGCAGGTGCCGCAGCGAGCCGTAGAGCAGCCCGCGCAGCAGGAACTCCTCGAAGATGGCGGGCATCACGCCCACGCCCAGCACGAGCAGGGGATAGTCGGTCACCGAGGCCAGCACCTTCCGCATGAAGCTGCTGTCCATGTCGGGCAGCAGGATGGCGATGAGCTCCAGCACGGTGAAGAGGAGGACGAACAATCCCGCCCAGGCCAGGAACGGCCGCCAGTGCGGCGGGGTGAGCGCCAGGAAGGCCTTGGTGCGCTCGCGTTTCCAGAGGTAGGTGGCCACCAGCAGCACCACCAGCCCGACGGCGCCCGACCACAGCGAGACCTGGGCGAGCACGTCGCCGTTGGCGGAGAGCTCCAGCCACCGCTCGCGGAACGCATCGGAATCGAGCAGGCCGAGGGAGAAGCCCTGGGCGCGCAGCGCGGGCGTGAGGGCCAGCACGCGTTCGATCAGGCTGATCATCTGGGCCGCCACGAACACGGTGAAGACCAGCGAGAAGATGGCCAGCCCGCGGCCCATCTCCAGGCCGGGCGGGCGGTACCAACGCAGTTCAGGCGGTCGCTTCTCCGTTCCGGACGGGCTTTCCATCGATGATCACGGTGTCGAGGTGGTCGTTGCCGAACGCATAGGGCAGGTAGGCGAGGGAGGGCACCGGCTTGGTGATGAGCAGGCTGGCCCGCTTGCCGGGGGCGATGCTCCCCAGCTCGGTCGCCAGGTCCATGGCCGCGGCGGCGTTCAGGGTGGCGGCGTTCACCGCCTCCTCGGGCAGCAGCCGCAGTTGGATGCAGGCGAGGGAGAGCACCAGGTTCATGTTGCCGCTGGGCGTGGTGCCGGGGTTGAGGTCGGTCGCGAGGGCCACCGGCAGGCCGGCCTCCAGCAAGCGGCGGGCCGGGGCATAGGGGATGCGCAGGAAGAACGAGCAGGAGGGGAGCAGCGTGGGGATGGTGCCGGTGCCGGCGAGCGCCGCGAGGTCCGCATCCTCCAGCACCTCCAGGTGGTCCACGCTCAGCGCGCCCCGCTCCGCCGCCGCCGCGATGCCGCCGATGGCGGTGAACTGGTTCACGTGCACCTTGCCTTTCAGGCCGTGGGCGGCACCGGCCTCCAGGATGCGCGCCATCTCCGCCACGGTGAAGTAGTCCGTTTCGCAGAAGGCGTCCACGAAATCGGCCAGCCCTTCCCGGGCCACGCGGGGGATGAGCCCGTCCACGATCAGGTCCACGTAGGCTTCGCGGCGGTCCTTGAACTCCTCCGGCACGGCATGCGCGGCCAGCAGCGTGGCCTTCACCTGCAGCGGCAGGGCCTCCTTCAGGCGCTTCACCACGCGGAGCATCTTCAGCTCGCTCTCCAGGTCGAGACCGTAGCCGCTCTTGATCTCCACGGCCACGGTGCCCTGGTGCATCATCCCCTCCAGCCGGGCCCGGGCCTGCGCGAAGAGCGTGTCCTCGTCCATCGCGCGCAGCCGGCGCGCGCTGTTGAGGATGCCCCCACCCCGGGCGGCGATCTCCTGGTAGCTCAGGCCCCGGATCCGGTCCACGAACTCGCCCTCGCGGGGCGCGGCGAAGACCGTGTGCGTGTGCGGGTCGCACCAGCCCGGCAGCACGAAGCGGTCGGTGGCGTCGATCACCTCCAGGTCGTTCCAGTCGGTGATGCCCGGCCAGGTGTCCATGCCCCCGAAGGCCTGGATGCGCCCGTCCTCCGCCAGCAGCCAGGCGTCGGCGATCGTGGGCAGGACGCCCATGTCGGCGCCGCGCAACAAGGCGGTGCCGGCGGGGTGCGTCCCCACGAGGGCTTTGGCGTTCTTGATCAGCAGGCGGGACATCGGCGGGCGGGCGAAGTTGCGAAGAAGCGATCTTTGCGCGCCGATCCCCCCACGGGCGGCTGGATCCATGCGCATCGGCATCGTCTGTTATCCCACGTTCGGCGGGTCCGGCGTGGTGGCCACCGAACTGGGCCTGGCCCTGGCGGAACAGGGCCACGTGGTGCATTTCATCACCTACGACCGTCCCGTCCGCCTGGGCACCGGCAGGGCCAATGTGTTCTACCACGAGGTGCGGGTGAGCGATTACCCGCTGTTCGACTACCAGCCCTATGAGCTGGTGCTGACCAGCAAGCTGGTGGACGTGGTGAAGCACGAGCGCCTCGATCTCCTGCACGTGCACTATGCCATCCCGCACGCTTCCGCGGCCTGGATGGCGCAGCAGATCCTCCGCGCGCAGAACGTCCGCATCCCTTTCATCACCACTCTGCACGGCACCGACATCACCCTGGTGGGCCGCGACCCGAGCTTCGAGCCGGTGATCACCTTCGCGATGGAGCACAGCAACGCGGTGACCGCCGTGTCCGAAAGCCTGCGCGGCGACACCTACCGGCATTTCCCGGTGAAGCGCGACATCCGGGTGATCCCCAACTTCATCCGCCTCGACCGTTACGCCCGCACGCCCGACCCCGCGCTCCGCGCCCGCTTCGCGCCCAACGGCGAGCGGCTGCTGGTGCACGTGAGCAACTTCCGCCCCGTGAAGCGCGTGCAGGACGTGATCGGCCTGTTCGACGAGCTGCGCAAGCGGCTGCCGGTGCGCCTGCTGCTGATCGGTGACGGTCCCGAGCGCCAGCGCATGGAGACCCAATGCCGCGCCGAAGGCACCTGCGACGACGTGCTCTTCCTGGGCAAGATGACCGCGCCCGAGGAGGTGGTGGCCAGCTGCGACCTCTTCGTGCTCACCAGCGAGAGCGAGAGCTTCGGCCTGGCGGCCCTGGAGGCGATGGCTTGTGCGGTGCCCGTGGTGAGCACCGACACCGGGGGCACGCCCGAAGTGAACAAGCATGGGGTGAGCGGCCTGCTGAGCCCCGTGGGCGATGTGGCTGCCATGACCGAGAACGCCTACGCCATCCTGAAGGACGACGCGTCGCTGCAGCGCTTCCGCGAGGGGGCCCTGCACGAGGCCGGCCGCTTCACCCTGGAGCGTATCCTGCCGCAATACGAGGCGCTCTATGCCGAGGTGATCCGCAACGTGTCCGATGGAGTTCATCAGTGAGCGTGTCAGCATCGAGCGCTCCCGCTCCGAAGGGGGGGAGGGGCTCAGCGTGGTGATCTCGCCGCGCCTCCCGCGCATCCAGCAGGCCCTGCTGCTCACGTGGTCCGTGGCGTGGACCTGTTGCGGCCTCTATTTCATCTACCAGCTGACCCAGCCGCAGGAGCGGGCCGACACGCACCGCGGCCTGCTCATCATGCTGGCGTTCTGGACCTACTTCGAGGTGCGCATCGGGCGGGTGCTGCTGTGGCGGCTCAAGGGCTTCGAGGTCTGGCGCATCCGCAACGGCCGCTTCACCATCAAGGACAGCCTCTTCCGCTATGGCAAGGCGAACGAGTACTTCATCGAGAACATCCAGCGCTTCGGCCTGCTCACCATCGACGAGACCTCGTGGAAGTGGCAGATGGTCGATTCCTTCTGGACGCGGGGCGGCGAGCGCCTCGGCTTCGAGCATCTAGGGAAGAAGGTGGCCTTCGGCAAGGGCCTCACGCGGCAGGAGGCCCAGCGGCTGGCCCAGGTGGTGGACGGGCAGCTGAAGCGCGCCCGCAGGACCGTTCAGGAAGGTCAGTAAGGCGTGATACGGAAGGCGTTGCCGCTGATCCGCAGCGTGCGCACGCCGTCGATGAGCGCTTCCAGCGTCATGGCCCGGGCGGCGGGGGAGCCCAGCGCCCGGTCGATGGGATGCACCGCTCCGGCGGGGACCTGCGCGGTGGTGAACGCCTCCAGCCAGGCGTCGCGGGAGCGGGTGGCGAAGGCGGGGGCGAGGAGCTGCGCCAGCACGTTGCGGTTGGCCACGCGCTTCACGTTGTCGGAGAAATGGTGGTCGTGCGTCAGGTGGCCCAGGTCGAGCGTCCGGCAGAGCTGCTTGAACTGGTCGTTGGTGCCCACCGCGAGCACCAGCCGCTGCCCGTCCGCGCAGGTGAACACCTCGCCGTACGGGGCGATATTGGGGTGCAGCGTGCCGATGGGTCTGGCGGCATGGTGCGCCATCAGCCAGTTGCTGGCCTGGTTGATCAGGCCGGTGAGGGCGGCCTCCTCCAGGGCCACTTCCACGTAGGCGCCGCGCCCGGTGCGTTCGCGCTGCAGCAGGGCCAGCAGCAGGCCTTCCTTCAGCTGGTGCGCCGCCAGCACATCGATCATCGCCACGGGCAGCTTGGCCAGGTGGTCGGCACCGGTGCCGGTCATGCTCAGGTAGCCGGTCTCGGCCTGCAGCACCACGTCGAACGCGGGCCGCGCGGGATCGCCGGCATAGCCGCGGATGTGCCCGTGCACCAGCCTGGGGTTCAGCGCCCGCAGCCGCTCGCGTTCCAGGCCTAGCTTGGCGGCATCGTCGGCCAAGTGGTTCGTCACCAGCACGTCGGCCTGTGCCAGCAGGGCGTCGAAGGCGGCGCGGTCCTCCGGTGCCGAAAGGTCCAGAAAGCGGTGCTCCTTGCCCCAGTTGACGCTGCTGAAATAGGCGCTCACCGAGGATTTGGCGTGCTCGCCGGGCAGCTTCCACTTGCGCGTGATGTCGCCGCCGGCGCGCTTGTTCTCGATCTTGACCACCCGCGCGCCCAGCTCGGCGAAGAACATGCCCACGGCCGGGCCGGCCAGCACGGCCGCCGTCTCCACCACGAGCAGGTCCTTCAGCATGCCGGAAAGCTACATCGCTAAAGGACCAGGAGGAACGAAGCTGGGCCTTTCGTGACAGGTGGTCGTTCCACGGTCAGGGGCTGGGACGCGTCGGGTCACCGGACCTTCACGATGCGCCCGGTCCCGTAGCGGTCGCCATCCTGTACGCGGACCACATAGATCCCCGCGTCCAATGCGGCCAGGTCGATGGTCCAGGTGTCGGCGGAACGTCGGGCTTCGATATCGGTGATCCGCTGTCCGGTGGTCGACCAGAGGCTGATCCGTGCGGTAGGGGAGAAGGATTCGCTCAACGTCGCCAATCCCATGGCCGGGTTGGGTTGGATCAAGAGGGGGGCTTTCCCTGCGGAGGGCCGGTCATCAGCCCTGAGCGCGAGGTATTTCCCACACCCATGGCCCACGCTGTCGTACCAGTCGTGTACGGACCGTGCTCGTTCGCGCAGGTGCATGGCATTGCCGATGTGGTCGAGCATTGGGTCATGCGCCATCACGAAAGCGATATCGAAGCAGAGGGTATCGCCAGGAGCGATATCGTAGAACGGGCCGAACGAGGCGATCCCTGCTTCATGGCTGCTGAACGCTTGATAGGGCATATTGAACCCGTCCGGGTCGTTGGGCAGACCGTCATAATAGAAGCGCGTCGGGGTGGAGGATCCCGGGGCGAAGAGCGGTTCGCCGAGGGTGTTCAGACCGTTCAGGAAGTGGGTGTACTCCTGCTCGTTCGCAGGTTCGTAGAATCCCGCGTGGCCGGGCATTGAGGGTGAGTCATAGAGCGGGATGAACGAGTTCATGCGCGCGTTCAGGGCGACCACACCGATGGCTGGCGGGGTTGATGGGAACGCCATGTCGGGCATGATCTCTTCATCGGTCGCATTGTAGCCGTAATACATGTCCAATCCTGGTGCCGATCCGATAAGGTCGTTGTTCCAATCACCGATATCGAAATCGGTCCACAGGCCGACATATACTGAATCGTAGGTGGTCGTGGACCGATTGATGAACTGATAGGAGATAGGCTGCACATGGTCCAGCGCGGGAGGCGGGGCCTCGAAGGCATAAGGCATCACGGTGGCATCCATGCCCACTGGCGTGTATATGGTGGGGGCGAAATGGTCATTGGTGATGGACCATGCGCAACGATCCCCACGGATCTGTGGCGTCTCGCCCGCGGCGGGGTCGTACGCTCCGTCCATATCCAGGTCGGTGAACGGGGCCAGCCGCGCGGGCTCATCATTGCCGGGGTCTCCATTCCCGGGCCAATCCCGCAGGTCGTCAGGCATTGCATATCCTGGCTGGTCCCAATCCGTTGCATGCTGCCAGATCATGCCACGGTCCACTTCCCATACCCGCTGGAAACGTTCGGGCAGCACGCTCGAACTGGTCGTGCTGGAGGGGCCGGGACCATTGACCCCTGCATGGTCATACCTATCCAGCGGAGAGACATGGACCTCCCCATTCGCGAACCCGGCGAGGAAATGGCCATGGGAGAGGATCAATCGCCGGTCGCCGACCTCTGTCGTCGTCCAAAGCCCGCCGCCGATCCAGGAGTCCCACAGGAAGGAACCGCCAGGACGCATGAAGGTCTTCAGGCCATGGGCATTGAACCAGATGGTCTCCCGCCCGGCCACCACCTTGCCGAAGCCGGGTACGCGCTGGATCGCGGGGTATTCCCCATTGTCCGTCCACGCCCGGCCACCGATGTACATGGTGCCATTGAGCTCAGCGGCTGTCATGAACCGCTGGTTCTCGAGCGTGATGCGGTCGCCGATGAACAGGCTGCGGTCGCCTCCCCAGCCGATCGAAGCTCCAAGTGGGAACAACGCTTGGTCCAGTGCGGGCAGATAGGGCAAGGCCCCAAGGTCCACTTCGTTGAACGTGGTACCTGTGTACCGAAGCAATTTCGCATTCGTGCCGAAAAAGCCTCCTTCGCCGACCCAAAGCACGCCTTGGTGGGTGAGCAGGGCATTCACTTGCTCGGTCGAAGTTCCGATTAAGGACGTCCATTCCTCTCCGTCCCAACGGGCCAAACGGGACATCGGCATTTCACTTTCACTGTCCGTGGTGGACGAGAATCGCCCACCCGCGTACAGTGCCCCCTGGAAGACGGCCAGCACGTCGACCGTTCCGGCGAGGCCGATGCCTGCCGATGTCCATTCCGTCCCGTTCCAGCGGGCGATGTGTTCGAGCGGGGCACCTTCATGCGAAGTGAAGGGACCACAGGCGTATAGGTCGCCCGCATAGAAGGCCAGGCTCGCCACGCGTGCGTTGAAGGATCCCCCCAGCCGGGCCCACTCCCCGTTCTGCCAGCGTTCCACGCAATGGCCTTGGTCCGAACCGGCGACGAACAATGCGCCGTCGTATTCGGCCATGTCGAAGATTCGATCGGTATCCGCCCCGAATGCCCCGGGCATATCATCAAAACCGGATGCACCGTCCCAAGAGACGATATTCGGCCGGGCATGATCGTTGAACGAGGAGAAATGCCCGCCAAGGACGAGTCGGCCGTTCAGCACCATCATCTTGGTGATCTCCGAGCCGTTGCCACTTATCCCCATGCCTGCGGGAAGGACACGCTGGGCTGAAAGTGAGGTGATGACAAGGTGTGCTAAAAGGATGGCGTTGGTCCTCATGCGCTGAAGCTACCGCGGTCGGAGGCGGGCCAGGGCGGTCAGAACGGCCAGATCGGTGAGGGGATATACATGTCCATCCAGGCGCAAACGGTGTGCGCCACCGCCAACAGGTCCTTGGCATCAACGCCCCATCGCTTCGCTCCCTCCGGACATTTCCGGGGGTGCCAAGGGATCACACGTTCCAATGATGCTCCCAACGTCATCGCGAGGCGCGCAAGCACCGAAGCGACCTCGTTTGGTGTCCAGCTCGCTCCCCAAAAAAGGCCTGCCACTGTGCGATAGCCAAGTGCCCAGGACCGAGCCTCCCGGCATTCGCCGGAACAGGCTTCTCTCCATTCCCGTTCTGCACGGGTACATAACGACGAAGCCCCTGCTGTCGCAGAGGCTTCGTGTCACCTTCAG
The DNA here is from genome assembly GCA_018267055.1 of Bacteroidota bacterium. Classification (GTDB taxonomy): domain Bacteria; phylum Bacteroidota; class Bacteroidia; order Flavobacteriales_F; family PHOS-HE28; genus PHOS-HE28. The sequence goes on along the minus strand of JAFDZF010000045.1, from coordinate 2,024 downwards.
TGCCCAGGACTGGACTCGAACCAGCACAGCCTTTCGGCCACTACCCCCTCAAAGTAGCGTGTCTACCAATTTCACCACCTGGGCAAGGGGCGGCAAAGATAGAAGCGTTGTGCAAAGCACAAACCCCGGCCGCCTATCGCTTCATGAAGCGATAGGTGCGGACCTGTGCCCCGTTCGTCAGGCGCAGCGCGTACGGCCCCGCCGGCAGGTCCGTCACGTCCAGGCTGGCTGCGGCGGGGACATGCCGCAGTGTGCGGCCGTCGGCGTCCAGGATCGCCGCCTGCCAACCGGCCGGTCCGCCCGGGAGGTGCAGGGCCAGGCGGTCCGTGCAGGGGTTGGGCCACAGGCCGATCCCGTCCGGGGAAGCCGCAGCGGGCACGTCCGTGCTGGTGCAGGCGAGCGCGGAGATCCGCTGCCAGATCTGGTCGTTGAGCACGATGGCCACAGACTGGCTGGTATAAGCGGGATCGCCCATGCGCACCAGCACCCATCCCGCGCTGGGCACCACGTTCAGCAGTTGGTCGTTCTTGCCCAGCGCGCAGAACATGTCCGCGGGCGCATGCGGCATCAGCGGGCCGGGGAACACGACCTGCAGCGTGGGCACCATGAAGCTCGGCTGTCCATTGAGCCACCAGAGGTAGCCGTAGCTGTCGTTGAGGTCCTGCGACGGCGTGGTGGCCGCGGTGAAATAGTCCATGTCGTGCAGGATGGTGTCCTGGTCCCACACCATCCCGCCCAGTGCCAGCAGACCGTAGCGCGCCATGCTGCGGGCATGGCTGAAGTAGACGTTGTTGCCCCCCACGGGGAGCCAGAAGCCGTCCATGCCGATGCGGTCGCGGATGCGGCTATTGAAGTAGCTGGCGAAGGAGCTGCCCGTGGCGTTGGCCACCACCTGGTCCAACAGGGTGTAGGGCGCGTTGTGGTAGGCCCATCGGGTGCCGGCATCGGCCAGGTAATCGAGGCAGGTGGGCAGGGTGCAGTCCACGTTCCCGCCATCGTCCAGGCCGGTGGTCATGGTCAGTTGGTGGCGCACGGTGATCAGTGCTTCCTTGTCCGGTGGGGCGCTGGTCCAGCCGGTGCCGAGGTGGTCCGACGTGGGGTCGCCGATGTCGAGGAACCCTTCTTCCTGCGCGATGCCCACCAGCGTGCTCGTGAGCGTCTTGCCGGCGCTGGCCCAATACCATAGGCTGTCCGCGGTGAACGTGCCGAAGTAGTGCTCCAGCACGATGCGGCCGTCCTTCAACAGCAGGAAGGCCTTGGTGTGCCGGTCGCCCAGAAAGCCATAGAGCGAATCGATGTTCTCGGGGCACCAGCCCAGGTCGGCGGGATCGACGGTCTCCCAGGCATCACCCGCCAGGGGCGGGAAATAGAGGTCTTGTGCGTGTGCAGCGGTGACAGAGCAGGCGCACAGAAGGGCGGAAAGGGTGAGGCGTTGCATGGTCAATGGGCCGCCCCATCGATCGGTCGGTCCTGCTCCTTGGACGTCGTTCCCGCCCGATGGTCCGATCGCAACTTGCCGATCCGCTCCAGCGGCCCGGGGCATACCTCGCCGTGGCAGGCGGCACAAGCGCCGATCAGCCCATCGAACACCTCGCGTCGCGCGGCGACCGGCGCCCGGTAGAGCGAATCGAGCTGGTGCAGGTAGGCGAAGGCGAAGGGATCGTAGGTCCGGTGGTCCACCATGCCGGGCGTGGGCTCGGCCGTCAGCATGTCCTTGAAGCCGGCCGGGTAGGGCGGAAGGTCGCGGCCCGTGGCCAGGCGGGCCTTGGTGCTGTCGGCGAAGGCGGTCATGTCGCGCATCAGCTGGGCCAGGGGGCTCACCCGGTGCTCGTCGTTGCCGAGCACGTAGGTGGCGGGTGCTGGCGCGGGTGCCGCGGGGGCGGTGGGCTCCGTCGGGGTGGGCCCGCAGGCCTGGAGCAGAACGGTCCCGAGGAGGGCCAGGAGGGCAGGGCGATGCATGCGTGCGCGAATGCTGCCCAAATTAGGGCGGCGATCGGGGCCTGCCAAGGTGGCGGGATCCGATC
>JAFDZF010000044.1 GCA_018267055.1 Bacteroidota bacterium | reverse complement strand
GTGTCGCCGTTCACGGGCTACCTGCTCGGGGCGTCCATCCCGCTCCCCGGCTCGGGCCAGGGCGCGCGCACCAAGGCCGCCCGCCTGCGCAGCGAGATCGCGCTGCAGCAGCTGGAGGACCTGCGCAGAACGCGCACCGCCGAGCTGGCCCGCACGCAGGCCCGCATCGCGCAGCTGCGCGAGGGCCTGGCCTACTACGAGGGCACGGGCGCCGAGCTGGCGCGCGTGCTCCGCAGCGACGCCGAGCGGGCCTACCGCGCCGGCGAGATCGATCATTTCGCGTTCATCCAAGGCGTCGACCAGGCCTACCGCATCGACATCGAACACCTCCGCGTGCGCTATGAGCTGGCGCTCGCCATCCTCCACCTCCGTGCCCTCCAGGGCCAATAAGCATCACCCATGCAGATCCATCCGATCATCCGTTCCGCCGCGATCGCACACCTCGCGCCGGTGTTGTTCCTCTCTTCCTTCCTGTTCCTGTCCTGCTCCGGTGGCGACGCGCCCGCCGGTGGGGCCGAAGAGGCCGCGCACACCGGGCACGGTCCCGAAGTAACGCTCACCCCCGAGCAGGTGAAGGCCATCGGCCTGGTCACCGGCGCCCTGGAGCAGCGCGGCCTGCGCACCGCGCTGAAGGCCAACGGCCGCCTGGTGCTGCCGCCGGACAAGAACGCGCAGGTCAGCGTGCTCGTCGGCGGCCTCGTGAAGGACGTCGCCGTGCAGGAAGGCGTCCACGTGGAGAAGGGCCAGGTGCTCGCCACGCTGGAGAACCTCGAGTTCCTGCAATTGCAGCAGGACTATCTGGAGACGGCGGCGGGCCTGAAGGCCTCGGAGGCGGACCTCCGGCGCCAGCAGGAGCTGCAGGCCGACCGCATCAATGCGGCGCGCACCCTGGAGCGGGTGGAGGCGGACGTGGCCGCGGCACAGGCGCGGCTGGCGGCCATGGCCACCAAGCTGCGGCTCTTCGGCATCGATCCCGCGCGCCTCTCGCCCGGGGCCATCAGCGCGAGCTTCGTCGTGCGCGCGCCCATCGCGGGCAACCTGAAGCACATCGGCGTCACCCTGGGCCAGTATGCGGAGCCGAACAAGCCGCTCTTCGAGGTGGTGGACAACCGGGGCCTGCACATCGACCTGAACGTGTTCGAGCAGGACGTGGCGCGTGTGCGGGTAGGGCAGAAGGTCGCCTTCGGCCATGCCGGCGAGCCCGTGGGGCAGCACACCGCCACGATCTTCGCCATCAACAAGGCCTTCGAGAGCGATCAGCAGGCGGTGCTGGTGCATGCCAAGCTGGACGACAATGGCGAGGAGCTGCTGCCGGGCATGTTCATCGAGGCGCTCATCGGCGTGGACAGCACGCAGGCGCAGAGCCTGCCGAGCGAGGCCGTGGTGAGCAACGGCGACGACCATTACGTGTACGTGGAGCACGAGGCGAACACCTTCGTGCAGGTGCCGGTGCGGACCGGGACCAGCGAGCTGGGCTACACGGAGGTGGTGCCGCTGGAGCCCATCGCGCCCGGCGCGCGCGTGGTGATCAAGGGGGCCTACTACCTCCTCAGCGAGCAGACGAAGGGCGAGGGCGGCCACGCCCACTGATGGAACGACGAAGCCCCCGCCGGGTGGGCGGGGGCTTCGCGGAACGCAGGAGGAAGGCTCAGTAGGCGGTGTTCTGGGGATCCCAGTTGCACCAGCCGCTGGTCCAGTTGTCGGTGCCGAAAGCGCCGCGGAAGCTCACGTGCTCGAAGAAGGCGTCGCCCAGGTTGCTGCTGCTGAAGTCCGCGCCGCTCAGCAGCGGGGAGCCGCCGTTGGGGAGCAGGTCCGGGCTGGTGAGGGTGAAGAGGGTGGGCAGGCCCAGGTCGCTCACGTTCGGCAGCACGCTGTTGCCGAAGCCGCTGGTGTTGAACCAGGCTGCGATGTCGAAGGTGCTGCCGGACACCACCTCCAGGGACGAGGGGCAGCCTGCGACGATGGTGTTGCGGATCTGCAGCTCACCGCTGGTGGCGTCGGCCTCGCTGAGCGAGCCGTCGATCAGCACGCCGGTGGGGTAGCCGGCGATCACCGAGTTGTGCACGTTGCAGCGGCTGTTGCGGCGGATGTGGGCACCGCGCTTGAACTGGCTGTTCGGCGCGCCGGCGGACACGGTGTAGGGGCCGAAGATGCTCACGTTGCTGAAGACCGGCTTGGTGTAGGGCGAGGTGGTGGAGCCGCTGGCGTCGTTGTCGCTCTCGAAGCCGTTGCTGCCGCTCTGGTCGGCGATGTTCGGGTCGCGCAGGCAGGCGGCGAACTGCACGCGGCCGCGGAAGCCGTTGTCCGTGTCGAGGTCGTCGTCCCAGCCGCGGAAGGCCACGATGTTCTTCACGTTCACCGTCCCGCCGAACCACTCGTAGCTGTCATCGCCGCTGTAGCTCACCTGGATGTGGTCGATGGTGGTGCCGCTGCCCACCGCGCCGAGGGTGAGGCCGTTGATCTCCTGGTTGGGCTGGAAGGCGATGCCGGGGAACTCGATGCGCACGTAGCGCATGGAGCCGCTGTTGTCGGCGTCGTTCGGGTTGTTGCCGCCGCCGTACATGGCATCGGGGCCGCCCTCGATCACGGCCTCGCCGCCGGGCTGGTTGTTGTTGGCCTTGCCGCAGATGATGATGCCGCCCCAGTCGCCGTAGTCACGGCTGCCGGCGGGCTGGTTGCTGGTGAAGACGATCGGCGAGGCGGACGTGCCCACCGCATTGATCTTCGCGCCGCGCTTGATGATCAGCGTGCCTTTGCTGTCCTTGTCGCCCTTGATGATGGTGCCCGGCTCGATGGTGAGCGTGGCGCCCTCGTTCACGTAGACGAAGCCCTGCAGCAGCCACTTCTTGTTCGCGGTGAAGGTGTAGTTGCCGTCGGTCGAGCCTTCCACCTTGGTGGTGTTGTTGCCGACGTCGGTCAGGGTGAAGGAGGCCGAGGGCGTGGGGGTCGGCGTCGTGTCCTCGTTGTCGTCCTTCTTGCAGGAGGTGGCGGTGAGCAGGGCGCCGCCGATGAGCAGTGCCCAGAGCGACTGGTTCGTGGGGAACTTCATGGGTCCTTTTAAGGTTGTGTTCGTTCGCGCCGCAAAAAGATCACGGCATCGTTACCTGGCGATCAGATCGATCTTGTTTGATCGTTATGTGGATGAAGTTTTCGTTAACGACCGTGCTCAAAAGGGACGGAACGTTCCCGCACCGCTTGACGATCATCGTCATGCGGCAGGCCGGATGCGCGGCGGAGCGCCGGGCGCTCAGAACTTGTAGCTCACCCCGCCGCTGAAGTACACGCCGCGGCGGAAGCTCATGATCTCCTCGTCCTTCGCGGTGATGGAGCCGTCCTCATTGCTGTCCTGCTTGAGCAGGGTGCGCTGGTCGAGGAGGTTCTGCGCGCCGGCCTTCACTTCGAAGTGCTTGCCCAGACCCTTGCTCACCGTCACGTCCAACATGCCGCGCGGCATCTCATAGATGTCGGGCGTGCCGAAGCTGCCCACCGCGAAGAGGCGCTTGCCGAAGACGTTGTAGAGGATGTTGTACTGCAGCTTCCTCGCCGGGTCGCTGTAGTACAGGCCCGCGTTCACCACGTAGGGGCTCTGGCCCATCATCGGGCGCTTGCTGTCCTGGCCCACGGCCTTGGCGCCGAGGTCCACCGAGCTCTTGATCACCGAGCCGTTCAGCAGCACGCCCCAGCGGCTCATCCAGCCTTCGGGGAAGAGGCTGCTGAGCGAGCGGCGCACCTCCACTTCGGCGCCGATGCTCTGCGCGCTCTCCGCATTGCGGAAGGTGAAGTTCCGGGTGCCGCCGGAGCCAGCGCCGGGCACGAAGAACATCTCGATGGGGTCGGCGAACGACTTGAAGAAGCCGCCCACGCTGACCACTTCGTTCAGGCTGGGGTAGAACTCCCAGCGCGCGTCGATGTTCTGGATCGTCGCGGTCTTCAGGTCGGCGTTGCCGTACAGCACGTTGTTGAAGCTGAAGTCGTAGAAGGCGAAGGGCGCCAGCTCGCGGAACTCGGGGCGGTTCACCGTGCTGCTCCAGGCCGCGCGCACGAGCGAGCGCTCGCCGATGTTGTACGAGGCGTTCACCGAGGGCAGCACGCTGGTCACCGGGTTGTCCACGCGCACCTTGTCGCCGCCGTAGGTCGCGCTCTTCAGCTCCTGCTCGTTGTGCTCCACGCGCACGCCGCCGCTCACCGTCACCAGCTTGCTGAAGCTCACTGTGGTGCCCACGTAGCCGGCCACCAGCGTGTTGGCGGCGGCGTAGCTGTCGCTCGGGTTGGTGCCCTCCTCCAGCTTGAAGCCGGTGGTGCCGTTGATGTTGTCGGCGGCGAAGATCCCGCTCAGGGGCAGCTTCGCCAGGTCATTGTCGAACTGGCTGCTGCTCGCCTTCTTGAACGACATCCAGCGCGCGCTGAAGTCGCGGTCCTTGCGCTCGCCGAAGGCCCCGGCACGCACCACGGCCGTCACCTTCGCATCCTCCTTGCCCACCTTGCGCTCGAAGTCCAGCTTGCCGGTGTACACGCTCTCGTCCAGGTCGCTGTAGAAGCGGCCGGCGTCCAGCGTGGAGGCCGAGGGGGCGATCACCACCTGGTAGGGGGTGGATTCCGTGTCGCCGATGTTGCGCACGGTGCGCACGCGGCGGAAGTCGGGCTCCTTGCTCAGCGCGCGGCCGTAGCCGAGGGTCCAGTCCAGCTTGTTGCGGTCGTTCGCCAGCTCGTGCGAGCCGTGGAGCTGGCCGCTGTAGATGCTGCGCTGCTGGTAGCGGTAGGCGAAGTTGCGCACGTCGAACCCTTCCTCCAGGTTCTGGCCGGTGCGGGCGGTGGTGCGGTTCTCGCCGAGCTGGTTGAAGAGGTTGCGGAACTCCAGCTTGGTGCGCGTGCCGATGAGGGCGGTCCAGTTGTGGAGGATGCCCACGCGCACGCTGCGGACGCTCTCCTCGTCGGTGTAGCGGTAGATGGTGTCGCTGCGCTGGGCGGCCTGGTCGTAGGAGTTGTAGTTGTAGTTCTTCGCGGTCCAGCTCGCCCAGGTGTTCGAGTAGTCGATGGAGGTGATGTTGCCGTAGCTGTTCTTGCCGCCTTCCTTGCCGAAGCGGCGGGCGATCATCAGGCCGAAGCGCTGGTCGGGCGTGGCGGTGGTGCGCTGGGCGGTCCAGTTGTTGGGCAGCTCGCGGCCCAGGGCGGCCAGCTGGCCGGCATTGGTCACCTCGTGTAGATGGGCGGGGAAGTCCGCGGGCAGGCGGCGGTCGCCGTTGTCGAAGCCGAGGGCGTCGGTGGCGCTGGTCCTGTCCTGCAGGAAGCCCTGGAAGGTGGTGCCGGCGCGGATGCCGATGCCGTAGTTCACCTTCGTCTCGTTCTCCGCGGGCACGCCCACGGTGGCCACCTTGATCACGCCGCCGGCGAACTCACCGGGGAGCTCGGGCGCGCCGGTCTTGTAGATCATCACGCGGTCCAGGGCGCCGCTGGGGATCAGGTCGAAGCTGAAGGCGCGCTTGTCCGGCTCCAGGCTGGGAGCGATCACGTCGTTCAGCATCACAGTGTTGTAGCGGTCGGCCAGGCCGCGGATCATCACGAAGCGGTCGTTCACGATGGTGACGCCCGGGATGCGGCGCACCACGTCGGCGGCGCTGCGGTCCTGGCTCTTGGCGATCTGCTGGCGGCCGATGCCGCTCACCACCTGGTCGCTCTTGCGCACCTCCTGCATCACGGCCACCTCCGTGTCCACGCGGCGCTCCTTCACCACCTGCACCACTTCCATCTGTTGCGATCCGCCGTCCAGCTCCACGTCCACCGTCACCGCCTGGCCGGCCGTCACGACCACGGGTTTCTCCACATTGGGGAAGCCCACCATGCTCACCACCAGGGTCACGGTGCCGGGCTCCGCCTGGAAGTTGAACTTCCCGTCCAGGTCGGTGCTCGCGCCGGTGGTGCTCCCCTTGATCAGCACGTTGGCGAAGGGCTGCGGCTGCAGGGCGCCGTTCTCCATCGCACGCACCGTACCGGTGATGGTCCCCTTCTGGGCGAAGAGGCCGATCGAGCTAAGACACAGGAGACAAACGAGGAGATGGCGGACCATTTGGTAACGCTCAGGAAATAGGCCCTGAACGCGCCGCAAAAGTCCCCGTCAGGGGTTAGCCCTCCCTTGGCCCTTTGTTAAGGATCCGTTATCTCGCTTAAGATCGACTTTACGTTCCCGGAACGTTCGCCCCTTGATGGGTTGATCCAGGAACCACCACGCGGGGACGTCGCCGCGCCCCTCCCGCTCCTGCCATAGCCGCACCAGCTGCTGCTGGAGCACCTCGGTGGCCTCCTCGATGCTGTCGCACACGTGCACGAAGGACAGCTCCTTCACCCCGATGGTGCCGGCCGCCACCATGCGGTCCAGCTGCTCCAGCATGGGCGCCCAGTAGTCCTTGCCATAAAGGATGATGGGGAAGTCCTTCACCTTGCCGGTCTGGATCAGGGTCACTGTCTCGAAGAGCTCGTCCAGGGTGCCGGCCCCGCCGGGGAGGACCACGAAGCACACGCTGTACTTCAGCAGGAGCACCTTGCGCACGAAGAAGTGGTCGAAGGTGAGGCTGACGTCCAGGAAGGGGTTGGCCGACTGCTCGTGGGGGAGCGCGATGTTGCAGCCCACCGAGGTGGCGCCCACGTCCTTCGCCCCCCGGTTGGCCGCTTCCATGATGCCCGGGCCGCCGCCCGTCATCACGGTGAAGCCCACCCGCCCCACGCGGCGGGCCAGCTCGCGGGCCGCCACGGAATAGGGATGGTCGGGCGTGAACCGGGCGCTGCCGAAGAAGGTGACGCACGGCCCCACGAAGTGCAGCTTGCGGAAGCCGAGGAAGAACTGCTGCCCGACGTGGAACAGGCTCTTCAGCTCCGCCCACCGCGAGCGCGGACCGCTGAGGAAGCGCAGGTCGATGCGGGAGCGGTCCTTCTTGTTCTTGGGCACGGCACGAAAGTACCGCGCAGCGAGCGGCCGCTCAGTACACCACCACGCGCCGGACGTCCACGGGCTTGCCGTTGTTCCGGAGCAGGAGCAGGTAGGCGCCGGGTTCCGCGAGGGTCATCCGCCCCTGCAGCGCGGTCCACGGCTCGCTCCTGCGCACGCGGCCCGTCGCATCGATCACGTCGATGCGGGCCCCGGCCCCCAGCGCCCGGTCGATGCGGATCATGAAGGGCGTGGCGCGTTCCACGGGATCGGGGGCCACGGTGAACCGGTCCCTGGTGGAAGGGGCCTTCATGCCCTGCCATACGGAGCAGTCCACGTGCGGGTCCGGCCAGCTCAGGTCCGGGTCGCTGTAGCAGGCGAGGCCGGTCGGGATATCGGCATCCGCGCAGTTCATCAGCCAGGGAAGCAGGAAGAAGCCATGCCCCATGCGCTCGGTGAAGATGCCCGTGCTTTGCGGGAAGACGAAGGTGCCTGTGCCGGCGATGAGCTCCTGGGATACGTGGATCCGCCGGAGCGACTGGCCGTCCACCTCGATCGCATCCACCGCGTCCACGGTGAACACGGCCGTGTCGCAATGCACGGGATCGGGTTCGGTCGGCAAGGGGACCCGCCAGGACGATCCCGGCACGGCATCGAAGGGCACGAGCAGCCGGAAGGCATCGCCGATCGCATCATACCAGAAGACGCTGTCGCCCGAGGCATAGGTGAACAGGTGCGGGGTGGAGCCTTGGAAGTCGAAATAGGTGCACATCGAAGGCTCGACCGTGATGCGCTGGCACGGCACATTGTGGATCAGGGAGTCCCCCGTGACGGTCATCGCGACCGTGTAGGCGCTGCTGGTCCAATGGCTCCACATGGCATACATCCACGTGGTGCCTGACGGCGCCCAGACCGTCTGGGCGTGCAACGGGCCTTGCAGGAGCAGCAGGAGCAGGACGAGCTTTCTCATGGCGCTGGGGATCGGGAAGGAGGGTCGTTGCGAAGGTCCGGCCGGAGGTTCAATACATCACGATGCGCTGGGTGGCCAGCACCGACCGGCCGTCCACCACCTGCATCACATACAGGCCCGGCCGGTCGAGCGAGAGGCTGCTCCAGGAGCGGATCCGCTCTTCCTGCACGCGGCGGCCGTTGCTGTCGGAAACGCGCAGCACGGCGTCCGGGTGCGTGCCGGAGAGGTCGACACGGACGGGGGTGCCGGCCGCGGCCACCGTGGGGACGATGGTCACCGTGGAAGGCGCCACGTCGCCGATGCCCATGGTGGCGTCGCACTGGGTCACCAGGGGGTTGAGCCAGTCGATCTCCGCGTCGGTGTAGCAGCGGAGAGGGCCGTTGATCTCCCCGTCGCAGGCGCCGAAGGCATGCGGGAAGATGTACTGGAGATCGCCGAAGCGCTCCACGACGCGCCCGCTGGACCAATCGTCCAGGTAGCCGTCCACCACCACGTGCATGTCGAGGACGCGCAGGGTGACGCCGCTCACCGTCTGGGTGCCCACCCCGATCACCGTACAGTCGATCGTGCTCGGCGTCCCGCTGAACGTGTCGTAGAGCACGGCCTGCCACGACCCGCCCACCTCGGTGTCCAGGATGAACATGGGCTCGAAGGAGGCGCTGTGCGGCTCCCACAGGAGCACCGAGTCCGCGGAAACGGTCACATAGCGGTAGAAGGAGAAGCAGCCGTTCGGTACGGTGGTCTGGAGGATGGAGCAGGGGCGGTCGGCGACGATGGTGTCACCGATGCAGGTCACCACGTTGTTGGCGGCGCTGGGGATGAACGCGAAGCTCATGTGGTAGGTCCAGGTGGCGCCGGGGGGCGCGAACGTGGTCTGGGCCTGCAGGCCGGTGGCGGTGAGGACGAGGGCGAGTATTGGTGTTCGCATGTGGGGAGGGTCGGGTGGACACCTCCAAGACACGGTCAGGCGGCGGAGTGCTGCCGGAGGCCGGGCGGCCCTGCGCGGGCCGGATCGTCCGGGCGGACGCTACTTGATCTTGGAGATCGTGGTCCCTTTCACCTTGCTCGGCTTGTCCATGTCCGCGATGGCGAAGTCGATCGCCGCCTTCACCAGCGCTTTCACCTGGGCGTTCCGGTAATCCGCGGGGGCGGCCACGGGGATGTGCCGGATCAGGTTGCCGGTGCCCTGCAGCAGCCGGTGCGGGTCCTGGAGCAGCGTGCCCTTGTTGAAGCCCAGGTTAACGTGGGCGGTGTAGATGGGCAGCATCACATAGGCGTCGGTCAGCTTGTCGGAAACGGAGAAGACCGCGGTGAGGGCGTGCGTGTGGTAGAGGAGCTCATTGGCCTCCGGGTGCAGGTCGAGGACGAACGAGCGGAGGTCCTGGAACAGGTCGATGAGGGGCTGCTCCTTCAGCTCCAGCTGGCGCAGGAAGTGGGGGTGGATGGGGCGCGGCATCGGGCGGGTTGCGGATGGTACAAGATAGCCGGCGCCCGGCTGCCGGAAGGAGGGAGGAGCGCGCACCGGAACACAGGGATACACTTAAAAAAGTGTTAAGGCTAACGCCGGGTTCAGGATCCCCGGTCTACGTTCGCGCCCCGAAAGCCCATGGCTTGCACAGTGGACAAGAAGGTACGGAGGGTGCTGCTGGCGTTCCTGCTGCTGTTCACGGCGCACGTCTGCTTCACGCAGGTGCTCCGGGCGGCCGACCTGCGCAGTGCCATCGATCAGGTCGACCTGCGGTCGACGACGAAGGACCCGGGCAGCGGATCGGACCTGAGCACCGACCCGAGCCTGCTGGCGCCGCCCGGTATCCGCCTGCATGCCCCCCTCTGGCTGGACGCCCCGGCGCGCTTCCAAGCCCGGGATGACGAAGGCGGCACATTGTCGCTGCTTCCCGCGACCGGGCTTCAGCCCAAGGCTCCCTAAGAGCGGCATGGTCCGGCCTGTGCCGGCACCGGTGGCACCGCATTGACGGCGGCCACTGTCGAGGTGTTCCCCTCCTCGGCCCTTCAGCCTGTTCCGCTGGTACGACCCCAGGCGTCGTGCCGCATTCCGCGCCCGAGGCGCATCCATTCTCGTCCTTTCCCGAAGTCATGAGCAACTGGTCCAAGAACCGCAACTCCTTTCTCCGATCGTCCCGCGCGCTGCGCAGCGTCATTCCCGGAACGAACCCTCAGCACCTCCCCGTGTGGCTGCTTCCACTAGGCCTGGCCCTGGTGCTCGGCGGATGCGCGGCGCATGCCGGGGAAAGCACCGAAGAGGCCCCGCGCTATCCCGCCACGAGCCCGCTGTCGGCCGACACCACGATCACCCATGAATACGTCTGCCAGGTGCGCTCGGTGCAGCACATCGAGCTGCGCGCCCTGGAGGAAGGCTACCTGCAGGACATCCTGGTGGACGAAGGCCAGCACGTGAAGGAAGGCCAGCTGCTGTTCCGCATCAAGCCGGTGCTGTACCAGGCCGAAGTGCAGAAGGCCCAGGCCGAGGCGGAGTTCGCGGAGATCGAATACCGCAACACCAAGGCGCTCGCCGACAGCAACGTGGTGTCGCCCAACGAGCTCGCCCTGTCCAAGGCCCACTACGAGAAGGCGAAGGCCGAGCTGGGCGTGGCGCAGGCGCACCTCGGGTTCACCGAGATCCGCGCGCCGTTCGACGGCATCATCAACCGCTTCCAGGCGCGGAAAGGCAGCCTGGTGAACGAATCGGACCTGCTGACGGAGCTGTCCGACAACAGCCACATGTGGGTCTACTTCAATGTGCCGGAGGCCGAGTACCTGCAGTTCAAGAAGGAGCAGAAGGCCGGGCACGGCACCCGGGTGAAGCTGCGCATGGCCAACAACGAGCTGTTCGACGAGGAAGGGGAGATCACCGCCATCGAGGCCGACTTCGACAACACCACGGGCAACATCGCCTTCCGCGCCACCTTCGCCAATCCCGATGGGCTGCTGCGCCATGGCGAGACGGGCAACATCCTGATGGAATCGCACCTGAAGGACGTGCTGCTGATCCCGCAGAAGGCCACCTTCGAAGTGCTCGACCACCGCTACGTGTACACGGTGGACAAGGACGGCGTGCTGCGGACCACGCGCGTGGAGACCGGGCCGGAGCTGCAGCACCTCTTCGTGGTGGACAAGGGCCTCACGAAGGACGACCGCTTCCTGCTGGAAGGGTTGCGCAAGGTGAAGGACAAGGACAAGGTGGACGCCGAATACATCGCCCCGGATTCCGTGGCGAAGCACCTGGAACTGTACGCCGAGTGATCGCGCGCAACCACCGCTGACCCATGTTCAGGAACTTCATCAAGCGGCCGGTACTGGCCATCGTGATCTCGGTGCTCACCGTGTTCATGGGGATGCTCGCCATCAAGCAGCTCCCCACGGCACAGTTCCCCGAGATCGCGCCGACGACAGTGAACATCTTCATCGCCTACCCGGGCGCCAGCGCCGACGTGCTCACGCGGTCCACCCTGGTGCAGCTGGAAACGGCGATCAACGGTGTGCAGGGCATGCGCTACATCGCCTCCGACGCCACCAGCGCCGGCGAGGCCACCATCCGCGTGATCTTCGAGCCGGGCACCGACCCCAACGAGGCCGTGGTGCGCGTGAAGACGCGCGTGGACCAGGTGATGCCCAACCTGCCCGAGCTGGTGCAGAAGGAAGGCGTGATCATCACGCCCGTGCAGCCCAGCATGCTCATGTACGTGAACCTCTACGGCGACGGCAAGGACGCCGATGAGCTGTTCCTGTACAACTACGCCTTCACGCAGCTGATCCCCGAGATCCAGCGGATCCCCGGCGTGGCGCAGGCGCAGATCCTCGGCAGCCGCAAATACGCCATGCGCGTGTGGCTGAAGCCCGACCGCATGCGGGCCTACAACATCTCGGCCGAGGACGTGATGAAGGCCATGGAGGAGCAGAGCCTCATCGCGCGGCCCGGCCGCCTGGGCCAGAGCTCGGGCATCAACGCGCAGGCCTTCGAGTACGTGCTGGTGTACCAGGGCCAGTTCAGCGAACCGGACCAGTACAAGAACATCATCGTGCGCGCCAACGACAAGGGCGAGATGGTGCGCGTGGGCGACGTGGCGGACGTGGAGCTGGGCAGCGAGTTCTTCGACATCTACTCCAACCTCGACGGCAAGCCCTCGGCCTCCATCGTGCTGAAGCAGACGCTCGGCAGCAACGCCAGCGATGTGATCGCGCAGGTGAAGGAGAAGCTCGCCGAGCTGGCGAAGGTGATGCCGCCGAGCATCGACTACAAGGTGAGCTACGACGTGTCCACCTTCCTGGACGCCTCCACCGAGCAGGTGATGCACACGCTGCGCGATGCCTTCATCCTGGTGGCCCTGGTGGTGTTCATCTTCCTCGGCGACTGGCGCTCCACGCTCATCCCCATCATCGCCGTGCCGGTGTCGCTCATCGGCGCCTTCTTCATCATGCAGCTGTTCGGGGTGTCCATCAACCTCATCACCCTCTTCGCCCTGGTGCTGGCCATCGGCATCGTGGTGGACAACGCCATCGTGGTGGTGGAGGCGGTGCACGCCAAGATGGAAGGGCGGCATGACCTCACGCCCTACAACGCGGTGAAGGAGGTGATGGGCGAGATCGGCGGCGCCATCATCGCCATCACGCTCATGATGGTCTCGGTGTTCATCCCCATCTGCTTCATGAGCGGCCCGGTGGGCGTGTTCTACCGCCAGTTCTCCATCACCATGGCGGGCTCCATCATCATCTCGGCGGTGGTGGCGCTCACGCTCACGCCGGTGCTCTGCGCCATGATGCTGAAGGGCCATGCCGCCCACCCGCGGAAGAAGAACCTGCTCGACCGCTTCATCGCCTGGTTCAACAAAGGCTTCGAGCGCATCACCGGCCGCTACGTGCAGGTGCTCGACCGCACCGTGGCGCGGCGCACCCTCACCTTCGGCGTGCTGGCGGCCTTCTGCGTGGGCATCTACCTCGCGGGCCACGTGCTCCCGGCCGGCTTCATCCCCAGCGAGGACCAGGGCACCATCTACGCCATCATCCAGACGCCGCCGGGCTCCACGCTGGAGACCACCAACAAGGTGGCGCATGAGCTGCAGCACATCTGCGAAGAGATCCCCGAGGTGGAATCCGTGTCCTCCCTCGCCGGCTACGAGATCATGACCGAAGGCCGCGGCTCCAACGCCGGCACCTGCCTGATCGACCTCAAGCCCTGGCACGACCGCAAGAAGGACGTGCACGAGGTGATGGAGGAGCTGGAGGAGAAGACCAAGGACCTCGGCGCGGTGATCGAATACTTCGAGCCGCCGGCGGTGCCGGGCTTCGGCTCCTCGGGCGGCTTCTCGCTGCGCATGATCGACAAGACGAACGGCACGGACTACCACGAATTCGACCGCATCAACAAGGACTTCATCGCGGCGCTGGGCAAGCGCAAGGAGCTCACCGGCCTGTTCACCTTCTATGCGGCCAACTACCC
The DNA here is from genome assembly GCA_018267055.1 of Bacteroidota bacterium. Classification (GTDB taxonomy): domain Bacteria; phylum Bacteroidota; class Bacteroidia; order Flavobacteriales_F; family PHOS-HE28; genus PHOS-HE28. Next base: position 718 of record JAFDZF010000044.1, on the reverse strand, counting down.
GCAGTACGAGCTGATCATCGACAACCAGGCGGCCATGCAGAAAGGCGTCTCCATCGGCAAGGCCATGGAGAACCTGAACATCCTCATCGGCAGCACCTATGAGCAGGGCTTCATCCGCTTCGGCCGCTTCTTCAAGGTGTACGTGCAGTCCGCCCCGGAATACCGGCGCTATCCGTCCGACCTCGAAGGCCTGTACGTGAAGAACGAAGAAGGGGAGATGGTGCCCTATTCCTCCTTCATGCGCTTCGAGAAGCGCTTCGGGCCGAACGAGATAACCCGCTACAACATGTACAACTCGGCGGCCATCCGGGGCCTGCCCGCGGCGGGCTATACCAGCGGCGACGCCATCAACGCGATCAAGGAGGTGGCGAAGAAGGAGCTGCCGCGCGGCTATGACATCGCGTGGGAAGGCCTCTCGTACGACGAGGCCGGGCGCGGGAACGAGGCCGTCTACATCTTCCTGGTGGTGCTCATCTTCGTCTACCTGGTGCTGGCCGCGCAGTACGAAAGCTTCGTGCTGCCGCTGGTGGTGATCCTCTCGCTGCCGATCGGCGTGCTCGGCTCCTTCATCATGCTGAAGCTGATGGGCCTGGCGAACGACGTGTACGCGCAGATCGGCATCATCATGCTCATCGGTCTGCTGGGCAAGAACGCGGTGCTCATCGTGGAGTTCGCCGTGCAGCGGCAGCGCGCCGGCGCCACCATCCGCGAGGCGGCC
>JAFDZF010000043.1 GCA_018267055.1 Bacteroidota bacterium | reverse complement strand
GTACAGCGCCACGGCGGAGGTGGCCAGCTGCAGGAGCACCAGCAGGTCATAGGCCTGTGGTGGGGCGGCGATCAGGCGCACCGGCAGGTAGGCGGCCCCATAGCCGGGCATGCGCAGGTCGGGCACGTAGCCTTCGCCGCGCAGGAGGGAGGTGATGGGATCGAGGTAGCCGGGGGTATCGCCCGCCAGCATGGCCAGCCGCCCGGCCCCGCTGGTCCCCGTGGCCCCGATGCTTAGCCAGATGGCCAGGGAGACCGCCTTCACGGCCAGGGCCACGGGCATCCAGAAGCGGGCCCGTTCCGGGGCAGGGATGCGGTCGTACCAAGGTCCGGGCATGGGGTGGGCCATGCACCAGGGCGCATGCGCGCACAAGTTTAGGCGATGGGCCGATCGCGCCTTTGCGCCAGGGCCGGAAGCAGCAAGCCCCGACCTTGCGGCCGGGGCTTGTCCGTTGTCGGTCGGTCGGACCTTACATCATGTCCATGCCACCGCCCATGCCGGGAGGCATGCCGACGGGGGCCTTCTCTTCCTTCTCCTCGCTGATCACGCACTCGGTGGTTAGCAGCATGCTCGCGATGGAAGCGGCGTTCTCCAGGGCCACGCGGGTCACCTTGGTGGGGTCGATCACACCGGCGGCCAGCAGGTTCTCGTACTGTTCGGTGCGGGCGTTGAAGCCGAAGTCGGCCTTGCCGTCGCGCACTTTCTGCACCACGATGCTGCCCTCCAGGCCGGCGTTGGCCACGATCTGGCGCAGCGGCTCCTCGATGGCGCGGCGCACGATGCCGATGCCGGTGGTCTCGTCGGCGTTGGCGCCCTCGAGCTTCTCCAGCACCTTCTGGGCGCGGATGTAGGCGATGCCGCCGCCCGGCACGATGCCTTCCTCCACGGCGGCGCGGGTGGCGTGCAGCGCGTCGTCCACGCGGTCCTTCTTCTCCTTCATCTCCACCTCCGTCGCGGCGCCGATGTAGAGCACGGCCACGCCGCCGGCCAGCTTGGCCAGGCGCTCCTGCAGCTTCTCCTTGTCGTAGTCGCTCGTGGTGGTCTCGATCTGCGCCTTGATCTGGTTGACGCGGGCGGTGATGTCGGCCTTCTTGCCGGCACCGTTCACGATCGTGGTGTTGTCCTTGTCGATGCTGATCTTCTCGGCCTTGCCCAGGAAGCTCAGGTCGGCGTTCTCCAGCTTGAAGCCGCGCTCTTCGCTGATCACGGTGCCGCCGGTCAGTACGGCGATGTCCTCCAGCATGGCCTTGCGGCGGTCGCCGAAGCCCGGGGCCTTCACGGCGGCCACCTTCAGCGAGCCGCGCAGCTTGTTCAGCACCAGCGTCGCCAGGGCCTCACCGTCCACGTCCTCGCTGATGATCAGCAGGGGCTTGCCGGTCTGCACGGCCTTCTCCAGGATCGGCAGCAGCTCCTTCATGCTGCTGATCTTCTTGTCGTAGATCAGGATGTAGGCGTTCTCCAGCTCGGCCTCCATCTTGTCGGCGTTCGTCACGAAGTAGGCGCTGAGGTAGCCGCGGTCGAACTGCATGCCTTCCACCACCTCCACGGTGGTCTCGGTGCCCTTCGCTTCCTCCACGGTGATCACGCCCTCCTTCTTCACCTTCGCCATCGCCTCGGCGATCAGGGTGCCGATGGTGTCGTCGTTGTTGGCGCTGATCGAGGCCACCTGCTTGATCTTGGCGTTGTCGTCGCCGACCGCCTTGCTCATCTTCTTCAGGTCGTCCACCACGGCGATCACGGCCTTGTCGATGCCGCGCTTGAGGTCCATGGGGTTGGCACCGGCGGCCACGTTCTTCAGGCCGGCGGTCACGATGGCCTGCGCCAGCACCGTGGCGGTGGTGGTGCCGTCACCGGCCGCGTCGGCCGTCTTGCTGGCCACTTCCTTCAGCATCTGGGCGCCCATGTTCTCCACGGCGTCCTTCAGCTCGATCTCCTTCGCTACCGTCACGCCGTCCTTCGTCACCGAAGGGGCGCCGAACTTCTTGTCGATGATCACGTTGCGGCCCTTGGGACCGAGCGTCACTTTCACGGCGTTCGCCAGGTGGTCCACACCGCGCTTCAGGCGGTCGCGTGCGTCCACATCGAACTGGATGTTCTTAGCTGCCATTGCGATTGTTGGGTTTGGGGGTCGGGCGGGGAGCCCTGGGGGATCTTAGTTGAGGACGGCGTAGATGTCGCTCTCGCGCATGATCATGTAATCCTTGCCTTCCAGGCTGAGCTCGGTGCCGCTGTACTTGCCGTAGAGCACCTCGTCGCCCACCTTCACGCTCAGGGGCGTCACCTTGCCGTCATCGGCCACGCGGCCCGTGCCGACGGCGATGACCTTGCCGCGCTGGGGCTTCTCCTTCGCGGTGTCCGGGATGATGATGCCACCCTTGGTGGTCTCTTCGGCGGCTGCGGCCTCAACGAGCACGCGGTCGGCCAGGGGCTTCACTTTCGTTGCCATGGAATGATGCGGATTGACGGGTTTTGAGGTCGTTTGGTGGGTGCGCACCCGGCGATCACCATGCCGGATGCACGATCACTGCCAACACTTCAGTACGGTCCGGGAGCGTGTCACCATCACTGACAGGGTGACGCTCGAGCGGTCGGAGCGGATCACTCACCGTCCGGCTGGGCCGGGATGGTCACGCTGGCGCTGTCCCCATGGATCTGCGCGCTGTTGGGGTCGGGGTTCTCGTCCACCGTGATCGGCGCGTCCAGGTCGTCCCCGACGGCCGTGGTGTGCTGGAGGGAGGCGGAAACGAGGCAGAGGACCATGAGCGCGCCGGCCAGGGTCCAGGTGCTCTTTTCCAGGAAGTCGGCCGTGCGCTGCACGCCGCCGATCTGCTGGGCACCGGTGAAGCCGGCCGCGAGCCCCCCGCCTTTGGGGTTCTGAGCGAGGACGATCAAGGCCAACAGCGCGGCCACGATGATGATGATGATGGAGATGACGACCATGGCCTACTTGTTCGATCCGCCCTCGAGGGCTTTTGAAAGGGCTGCGAAGTAAGCGCTTTTCTCCGGATGCTTCAAGGCCAGCCGCTGGTACGCCTCGATGGCCTTGGTGATGTTGCCCTGCTTGGCGTGGATGCGCGCCAGGGTCTCGCTCACCAGGCCGTCGTCCTCCAGGCTCCGCTTGGCGGCCTGCTGGGGGGTGAAGAACTCGGCCTTCTTCGCCGGTGCCGGCATCGTGCCCTGGATGAACCGGTCGACGATGTCCTTGGCGCTGTCGCCGGGCGGGACGGGGGCCAGCGGCCGGGCGGGCTCGGTGGGGCCTTCGGCCCGCAGCCAGTCCATCACCGACGGCTCGGTGGGCACGGAAGGGGCGGGAAGCGAGGGAAGGTCCTCGGACCCGGCCTGGTCCAGCCAGTCGGTGAAACGCAGCCGCGTCGCCATGGTGATCGAAGGGGGCCGGGGGGCCGGGGGCGGCTCCACAGGGGATGCCGGTGCCAAAGGTGCGGCTGCGGCCGGAAGTGGGGCAAGCGGCAGGGCAGGCGCCGGCGGGGGCGGTGCGGGGGCCAGGCGGGTCAGGTCGTAGCCGCTGGCCGCCGCGGCCTGCCGGATCTGGAGGTCCAGGGGGTCGGCGAGGAGGGGCTCCGCTGCAGGGGCGGCCTCTTCCGGTCCCGGCGGCGCTTCGGGGGCCGTGTCCGGCACCGGGTCGGCGACCGGCTCCACTAGCATCGGCACGATGGGCAGGACGGCCATGGGCTCCACGGCTACCTGCTCTTCCGTCACCGGGACCACCTCCGGAGGTGGGGCGGGTGCTGCGATCACGTCCGCTGCGCGGGCCTC
>JAFDZF010000042.1 GCA_018267055.1 Bacteroidota bacterium | reverse complement strand
TCCACGTCGGGCCGATCGTTGAGCGGCCAATCTAGGGAGGATCCCCCTCGCTCTTTGGACGGCTTGTTCGGATAAGGGATCCCCGGATCCCGGCAGGGCCTCCCTCACACCTTCACGTTCGCGCCGGGCGGGGCGGCCTGCACCGGATGCACGCGCCGGTCCTCATCGGGATGGGCCTTCAGGTCGTTCACCATCCGCTGCACCACGCTGGACGCGTACGTGCCGTAGGCGTTCACCAGGAGCCCTTTCAGGCCGAGGCGTTCCGAGGAGATGGCGTACACGATGCTCATGTCCGCCGGGTCGCTCGGTCCCTCGAAGCGGTGGAACGCATCGATGCGGAGATCCTCCGGGGAGAGCGGCGCCGCGCCGTGGCTGAACCCTTCTTCGGTCAGCTCCAGCGCGTCGGTGTAGCCTTGCTGTTGCAGGGCCTCCACCGCTTCGGCCAATGTCGAGTAGCGTTCGTTCGTTGCCATGGCGGGGTCCGTCCTGCCATGACCACGCCAGGCCGGGAAAGCGCGCCCGGCGGGCCCTGTGCCGATCGTGCGTGGAGATCCTTCCACGCGATCGGGGAGGCGTGGGGCGTCCACGGTGTCCAGGGATGTGCGCAGTGCCCTGCGGCCCAGGCGGTGTGCGCCGGGTACGGTCTTGGCCCTCGACGCGCCAAATGATCCACACCATGTCCCGCATCCCTTCCATGATCGCCGTGTCCGCCATGGGCCTGTTCCTGCTCACCGCACGACCCGCCCAGGCCGCACCGCCGGAGAAGATCGCCATCAACGAGGCCCGCTTCGCCCAGCTCGATCCCGCGGACCAGCAGCGCGTGCTGGCGGTGAAGGAGCGGCTGGAGGCGATCGCCGCCGTCGACCGCTCCACGCTCACCCGCGCGGAGAAGCGGGAGCTGCGCGCTGAAGCGCGCGCGGCACGCGCGGAGGCCGATGCCCTCAACCGCGGCGGCACCGTGATCTACCTCTCCACCGGCGCCATCATCCTCATCCTGCTGCTCATCATCCTGCTGTGACGGCAGCGGCCGGTGTCACACGTCGTGGATGCCATGCAGCCGCTCTTCATCGCGGCCGATGGGCGATCCGGCCAGCGGGCCCTCGTCGCGGTCGCCCGGATGCGCGGGTCCCGAAACTCGGCCCGCGCCGTGGTGATGCCCGCTCACACCGGCTTCCTCGCGGGCGTCCTGTTCCGCGCGCTCATCGATGCGCTCCCGCCCGCCGGGGTGTTCTTCCTCGTTCGGCTCCACGGGGCGTGGGTCGTCCGGTGGCTTCGGGTCGTCCTCGGGCTTTGGCCGGGGCGATCGGGGCGGGTGGCGATCGGGCAGCATGGCCGCCGGGGTGCCGATCACATGCCAGCCGGTCATCGGCACATCCTTGGCCGTGGCCATGCCCATGATCGAGGGCGCGCCGGTGTATATCGGCACGGCCGGGTGGGCCTTGCCGAAAGCCTTGAACGACCCGCAGGAGGAAGGCTCGCAGCTGGAGCGCTATGCGCGGCGCTTCAACGCGGTGGAGATCAACAGCACGTTCTACCGGCCGCACCGGCCGGGCACGTTCGAGCGCTGGGCGGCCTCGGTCCCCGCGGACTTCCGCTTCGCCGTGAAGATGCACCGCGGGATCACGCACGAGCAGCGGCTGCGCGTGGGCGACGGGGTGCTGCGCGCGTTCATCGGGATGATCGCCGGCCTGGGCGACCGGCTGGGGCCCATCCTGGTGCAGCTCCCGCCTTCCCTCGCGTTCGATGCGGCCGCCGCGGATCTCCTGGAGCGGTTCCGCGCGCTGTATGCGGGCGAAGTGGTCATCGAGCCGCGGCATCGGTCGTGGGCCGGCCCCGAAGTGGATCGGTCGCTGCAGCGGTGCGGCATCGCGCGGGTGGCGGCCGATCCGCCGCGCTTCACGGAGGATGCGCACCCGGGCGGCGACCGGCACCGGGCCTATTTCCGCTGGCACGGCTCGCCGCGGATCTACCGGTCGGCCTATGGGGAGGAGCGCTTGCGCCTGCTTGCGGAAGCCGTGCGGCAGGCCGCCCGGCGGGGACCCACCTGGGTCATCTTCGACAATACGGCCGATGGGGCGGCGGCCCCGGACGCGCTGGAGCTGGAACGGCTGCTCGGGTCCGGCATGGATCGGCCTGCGATCCGCAGCAGGGAAGCTGCTCCGTGATCGGGCGCGGCACGTTGAACGTTCCCCACCGGACCGGATGGGGAAGGGTTTCCCCGCGGATGAGGCGTCCCATGCCCACGTTCCTCCCCGATCCGCTGCGACGCATCCCTCCGTTCGCGCCGGGTCCTGACCGTCCCCGGGATCGCCCGGGCGGGAACGACCTGTAGCGGCACGGATCTTCCGGGCGGCCTCCCGGCCTCCGGCCATCCCCGTTCCGGTCCTTCCTCTTCCACTTCGTTGTCCGCACCCCCGATGGAGACGCTCAACGTTCCCGCCACTGCTACGGAGACCTCCCAGACCTCGGCCCTGCTCAACGCCCTCATCGCCCTGAAGAAGGGGCGGAGCGGTGTGCGCCTGCCGTCCGAATGGACCGGCGTCGCGGGCCGGGTGGCCGATGCGTTCAACGACGTGGTGGAGCTGAACGAGCGCATGGCCACCGAGCTGGGGCGGCTGAACCATGTGGTGGGCAAGGAGGGCAGGCTGAGCCAGCGCCTCGCCCTCGGCGACGTCAGCGGGTTCTGGCAGAGCTCGGTGGAATCGGTGAACGGGCTGATCGACGACCTGGTTCACCCCACAAGCGAGACCGCGCGGGTGATCGGGGCGGTGGCGCTCGGCGACCTGTCGCAGACCATGGCGCTGGAGGTGGACGACCGCCCCTTGCAAGGCGAGTTCCTGCGCACGGCGAGCACCATCAACAAGATGGTGGAGCAGCTGGACTCCTTCGCGGCGGAGGTGACGCGTGTGGCGCGCGAGGTGGGCACCGAGGGCAAGCTGGGCGGACAGGCCCGGGTGAAGAAGGTGGCGGGCACGTGGAAGGACCTGACGGACTCGGTGAACATGATGGCGGGGAACCTCACAGGCCAGGTGCGGAACATCGCGGAGGTGGCCACGGCCGTGGCCAATGGCGACCTCAGCCGCAAGGTGACGGTGGACGTGAAGGGGGAGATCCTGGAGCTGAAGAACACGATCAACACGATGGTGGACCAGCTGCGCTCCTTCGCCTCGGAGGTGACGCGGGTGGCGCGTGAGGTGGGCACCGAGGGCAAGCTGGGCGGCCAGGCGCGGGTGGAAGGCGTATCGGGCACGTGGAAGGACCTGACGGACTCGGTGAACTCGATGGCCGGCAACCTCACCAGCCAGGTGCGGAACATCGCGCAGGTGACCACGGCGGTGGCGAACGGCGACCTGTCGCGGAAGATCACGGTGGACGTGGAGGGCGAGATCCAGGAGCTGAAGGACACGATCAATACGATGGTGGACCAGCTCTCCTCCTTCGCTTCGGAGGTGACGCGGGTGGCGCGCGAGGTGGGGACGGAAGGGAAGCTCGGCGGCCAGGCCGAAGTGAAAGGGGTGGCGGGTACGTGGAAGGACCTGACGGACTCGGTGAACATGATGGCGGGGAACCTCACGGGCCAGGTGCGGAACATCGCGGAGGTGACCACGGCGGTGGCAGGTGGTGACCTGTCGCGGAAGATCACGGTGGACGTGAAGGGCGAGATCCAGGAACTGAAGGACACGATCAACACGATGGTGGACCAGCTTTCCTCCTTCGCCTCGGAGGTGACGCGTGTGGCGCGCGAGGTGGGCACCGACGGCAAGCTGGGCGGCCAGGCGAACGTGCCGGGTGTGGCGGGGACGTGGAAGGACCTGACGGACTCGGTGAACATGATGGCGGGGAACCTCACGGGCCAGGTGCGGAACATCGCGGAGGTGACCACGGCGGTGGCGGGCGGTGACCTGTCGCGGAAGATCACGGTGGACGTGAAAGGGGAGATCCTGGAGCTGAAGAACACGATCAACACGATGGTGGACCAGCTGAACTCCTTCGCGGCGGAGGTGACGCGTGTGGCGCGCGAGGTGGGCACGGAAGGGAAGCTGGGCGGCCAGGCCGACGTGCCGGGTGTCGCGGGGACGTGGAAGGACCTGACGGACTCGGTGAACTCGATGGCCTCCAACCTCACGGGCCAGGTGCGGAACATCGCGCAGGTGACCACGGCGGTGGCGAACGGCGACCTGTCGCGGAAGATCACGGTGGACGTGAAAGGGGAGATCCTGGAGCTGAAGAACACGATCAACACGATGGTGGACCAGCTGA
>JAFDZF010000041.1 GCA_018267055.1 Bacteroidota bacterium | reverse complement strand
TCGCCGGTGATCGTGGTGTCCGGCTCGGGGGCGGACCTGTTCCCGCATTACAACACCGACGACCAGTGCGACATCGGCTTCGACTGCGAGCTGGCCACGGTGCAGGCCTTCCTGACCTGCCAGCCCCCGATCGCCACGGTGACGGCCGTGGACGACTGTCCCTCGAACTCGTTCACCATCACGGTGAACGTCACCAGCACCGGCGATGCCCCCACGGTGACCCTGGAGTATGATGTGAACGACGGCTCCCCGGTCTCCATCCCCGGCATAGGGGCCGGTGAGTTCGTGCTGGGGCCCTTCATCATCGGCGACGTGGTGGACGTACTGGTGGCGCACGAGAGCGATCCCTCCTGCAACCAGGCCTTCGACAACGTGGTGAGCGGTGGCAACTGCCCCTTCATCATCGATTGCGCGGGGCCGGGGCTCACCTTCGATTACTGCTACCAGAACTCCGACCAGCACGAGTGGACCTTCCAGTCCTCGGGCGGCCAGGCCATGCTGCTGTCCTTCCTCGCCGGCTCCATCGAGTCCGCGAACTACGACCACCTGACGATCTACAACGGGCCGGACAATACCTATCCGGTGCTGTACCAGCATGCGATCTTCCAGGCGGAGGACCTCACGGGGATCAGCCTGGTGGGCGGCCCCACCATCTTCATGGTGATGAGCTCCGACGGCTCGGTGAGCTGCGCGGACCAGAGCATGAGCAGCTGGGAGTGGACCGTGCAGTGCCTCGACTGCTTCCCGCCCACGGTCGCCTTCGCGGTGCAGACCGACTGTGCCAGCAATCAGTTCTTCGTGAACGTGGACGTCACGGCCATGGGCAATGACCCGGTCCTCGACATCGGCAACGACGGCGGCGCGCCGGTGGTGAACGTACCGGCCCCCGGGCTCTACCAGGTGGGTCCCTTCGCGCTGAACACGCCCGTCGTCGTGACCGTGGTGAACGACCTGAACGACCTCTGCAGCGTGGCCTCGGGTCCGCTGGTGAACACCGTGTGCCCCTTCATCAGCTGCGGGCCCGACCAGTACACCTACTGCTACGGCAACGACGACCACACCTACTGGGTGTACCAGTCGAACAACGGCCAGCCCATCGGCCTGGAATTCCTCTCCGGCTCGCTCTATCCGTGGGACGGTGATGCCATACGCGTCTACGACGGCTTGGACCAGAGCGGTACCCTGCTGTACGACGGCAACAACAACGGCAACGACCTGGGCGGGATGCAGTGGATCTCCACCAACCCCGACAACGCCTTGACCCTGGAAGTGTCGAGCACCGCGTTCACCAGTTGCTCCGACGGCAGCGCCACCGAATGGCACTACGTGGTGGCCTGCTACGACGGCTGCTCGGAGCCCACGGCCAGCTTCTCGCCCGTGACCGATTGCGCCGGCAGCAGCTTCAGCGTGGAGGTCACCGTCAGCGACATGGGCGGCGCTCCTTCGCTGACCATCGACAACGACGCCGGTGCGGCCCCGGTGCTGGCCAGCGGACCGGGCACCTACATCAGCGGTCCCTTCACACTGGACATCCCGGTGGTGATCTCGGTGGAGAGCACCAGCGCGCTCTGCAACGTCTACTCCGACCCGCTGCTCAACCCGCTGTGCCCGGACACGATCATCTGCGGCCAGCCCGCGGAGGAGGTGAGCTACTGCTACATCAACTACGACGACCGCAGCTGGCACTGGATGTCCGACGGCACCGAACCGCTGGCGCTGGTGTTCTCCTCGGGCACCATCGAATCGGCGAACTACGACCACCTGACGATCTACGACGGCCCGAACAACCAGGCACCGGTCCTCTACCAGCACGCGCTCTTCCAGCAGGAGGACCTCACGGGCCTGCTGGTGATCTCCACCGGCACGCACCTCTACATGGAGATGAGCTCCGACGGCTCGGTGAGCTGCCAGAGCGGCTCGCAGACCACGTGGAACTGGACGGTGGGCTGCCTGGACTGCACCAACCCGGATGTGACCTTCCAAGTGGTGCCGGACTGCGTGCACAACAGCTTCAATGTGGCGGTGAACGTGGCCAGCCTGGGTACGGCGACCTCGCTCGACCTGGAAAGCTCGCTGGACGGCGCCACACTGGGCAATGTGGGCCTCGGTACCACGCTCTTCGGGCCCTTCCCGCTGGATTCCGTCACCACCATCGGGGCGTACAATGCGGCGAACCACCTGTGCCGCGTGTTCAGCTCGCCGCTGACCTACGCCACGCACGACTGCGTGATCCCCTCGTGCTCGGCGACGGCCTATGAATACTGCTACACCGACAGCGACACCGCCTGGTTCATGTACCAGAACCCCGGCACCGAGCCGCTGACGATCGGCTTCCTCTGGGGTGAGCTGATGGTGAACGATTACATCCAGATCTACAACGGCATCGGGACCATCGGCACGCAGATCATCTACATGGGCAACAACGGGGGCGACATGACCGGCTTCGCCATCAACAGCATCAACGGGTCGAACGCGCTGACCATGCTGCTGATCTCCAATTCGGCCGGGTCCTGCGCGTCAGGCGATGCGTGGATGATGCACTGGGTGGTGGAATGCGGCGCGGTAGGGGTGAACGAGCTCGCAGAGGGCGCGTTCGCCATGTACCCGAACCCCACCACGGGCGAGCTTTACATCCGCCTGCCCCAAGGCACCACCGGCCCCATCGACCTGCGGGTGCTGGACGTGGCGGGGCGTGAGGTGCGCCACGAAGCCTTCACGGCCCGTGCCGGCAACACCGACCGCTTCGACCTCCAAGGCCTGCAGAACGGCAACTACACCGTGCTGCTCAGCACCACCGGCTGGGTGAAGGCCCAGCAGCTGCAGATCGTCCGATAGCGATCGGGCGGCAGCTCCGGACGGATGAGCACGGACCCTTGGAAACGCAAAAGCCCCCGGATGGTCCGGGGGCTTTTCTTTTCCGGGGGATCAGGCATCCCCATCGTGCCTCCGTCCGTCCTCCGCACGCGCCCCTCCCGGAAGGAGGGCCGGGTGCTCCCCATACGATATTCGCCCATCACGTTCCCCTTCCCCATGAACAGACCTCGACCCTTCCATTGGCTGCTTTTCACCGGTGCCTTGCTGCTCCTCCGCGAACGAAGCCTGGCCCAATGCCAGAACGAGATCCAATACCCGGATTTCGCGGTGACCCCGAGCATCGTGGGAGCGCCCACGCAGATCTCCGATTGCGTGGTGCAGGAGAACTACTCGCGGATCGACGGCATCGTGGCCGGGGCGAGCTATAAGTTCGTGACCGATCACGGGAGCTACATCACCGTCCGCCAGGACACCTACGATGGCGCCGTGCTGGGGGCCGGGTACTCACCGGTGATCGTGGTGGCGGCCACGGCGGGCGACCTGTTCCCGCACTACACCGTGGACGACCAGTGCGAACAGAGCTTCGACTGCCTCCTGGCCACGGTGCAGGCCTTCCTGACCTGCCAGCCTCCGCTCGCCACGGTGGTCCCGCTGGACGATTGTCCCTCGAACTCGTTCACCATCACCGTGAACGTCGCCAGCACCGGCGATGCCCCCACGGTGACCCTGGAGTACGACGTGAACGACGGTCCCCCGGTCTCCATCCCGGGCATAGGCGCCGGTGAGTTCGTGCTGGGGCCCTTCACCATCGGCGACGTGGTGGACGTGCTGGTGGCGCACGAGAGCGACCCCGCCTGCAACCAGGCCTTCAACGACATCGTGAGCGAGGGGAACTGCCCCTATATCATCGACTGCGCCGGCCCCGGACTGACGCTGAGCTATTGCTACGCGAACGACGACGCCCACCACTGGACCTTCCAGTCCTCGGGCGGCCAGGCCATGCAGCTGTCCTTCTCCGGCGGGTCGATCGAATCGGTGGACTACGACCAGCTGACCATCTACAACGGGCCGGACGACACGTACCCGGTGCTGTACCAGCATGATGTCTTCGAGCAAGTGGACCTCGGGGGCATCAGCGTGGTGGGCGGCCCCACGCTCTATATGGAGATGGCCTCGGACGGCTTCGGCAGCTGCGACGACGGCAACATGAGCCAATGGACCTGGTCGATCCACTGCCTCGACTGCTTCCCGCCCACGGTCGCCTTCGCCGTGCAGACCGATTGCGCCAGCGGCCAGTTCACCGTGGACGTGAACGTGACCGACATGGGCAACGACCCCGTGCTCGACATCGGCAATGACGGGGGCGCTCCGGTGGTGAACGTGCCCGGCCCCGGCCTGTACACCGTGGGGCCTTTCGCCCTGAACACGCCCGTGGTCGTGACCGTGGTGAACGACCTGAACGACCTCTGCAGCGTGGCCTCGGGTCCGCTGGTGAACACCGTGTGCCCCTTCATCAGCTGCGGGCCCGACCAGTACGCCTATTGCTACGCCAACGACGACCACACCTACTGGGTGTACCAGTCGAACAACGGCCAGCCCATCGGCCTGGAATTCCTCTCCGGCTCGCTCTATCCGTGGGACGGTGATGCCATACGCGTCTATGATGGCCTGGACCAGAGCGGTGCGGTGCTGTACGACGGCAACAACAACGGCGACGACCTGGGCGGGATGCAGTGGATCTCCACCAACCCCGACAACGCGCTCACGCTGGAGGTCTCTTCGGACCATTTCAGCAGCTGCTCCACCATGGATGCCACCGAATGGCACTATGTGGTGGCCTGCTACGACGGCTGCTCGGAGCCGGCGGCCACCTTCTCACCCGTGACCGACTGTGCGGGCAGCAGCTTCAGCGTGGAGGTCACCCTGGCCGACCTGGGCGGCGCACCGGCGCTCACCATCAGCAACGACGGCGGGGCGGCGCCGGTGCTGGCCAATGGGCCCGGCACCTACACCTGCGGCCCCTTCACGCTGGACGTGCCGGTGGTGATCACCCTGGAGAGCACCAGCGCGCTGTGCAACCTCTACTCCGCGCCCTTGCTCAACCCCGTCTGCCCGGACACCATCGTGTGCGGCGAGCCGGCCCTGGAGCTGAGCTATTGCTATACCAACAACGACAGCCACGCCTGGCATTGGGTATCGGACGGCACCGAACCCCTGGCCCTGGTGTTCTCCTCGGGCACGCTGGAATCCATGGACTACGACCACCTGGCGATCTATGACGGTGCAAGCGACCAGGCCCCCGTCCTGTATGAGCATACGGGCTTCGACCAGGAGGACCTCACGGGCCTGCTGGTGACCTCCACGGGCACGCACCTCTATATGGAGATGAGCTCCGATGAGTTCTTCAGCAGCTGCGACGACGGGGAGCAGCAGGAGTGGAACTGGACGGTGGGCTGCCTGGACTGCACCAATCCCGTGGCCGACTTCCAGGTGGTGCCCGATTGCGTGCACAACAGCTTCAACGTGGCGGTGACCGTATCGAGCCTGGGCACCGCGAGCGCCCTGCGCCTGCAGAACTCGCTGGACGGGACCACGCTGGACGATGTGGGGCTGGGCACCACGCTCTTCGGGCCCTTCCCACTGGATTCCACCACCACGGTGGGCGTGTACAACGCGGCCAATGCGCTGTGCCGCGTGTTCAGCGCGCCCATGACCTATTCCACGCAGGACTGCGTGGTGCCCTCATGCGCCGCGGCCGCGTATGAGCATTGCTACACCGACAGCGACACCGCGTGGTTCATGTACGAGAGCTCCGAGGGCCTGCCGATCACGATCGGTTTCCTCTGGGGCGAGCTGCTGGTGAACGACTACGTCCAGATCTACAACGGCATCGGCATCAACGGCACGCAGCTCATCCACATGGGG
>JAFDZF010000040.1 GCA_018267055.1 Bacteroidota bacterium | reverse complement strand
CGCATCAGCACGCAGAAGGCCGCCGAGCAGTTGGGCCTGAACGTGATGGTGATGAACGTGAACGGCGACGGCTGGGCCCTGGAGTTCGAGGACGGCGTGGTGATGGACGGCACCAAGGTGGAGCACGTGCGCGAAGCCGCCGCGGTGCTCGGCACCTATTGCGACCTCATCGGCCTGCGCAGCTTCCCCGGCCTTGCCGACCGGGACCGCGACTACGGCGAACGGGTGATGGAAGCGTTCATCCGCTCGTGCCGCGTGCCGTTCGTCAGCCTGGAATCGGCCACGCGCCATCCGTTGCAAAGCCTGGCGGACCTGGTCACCGTCACGGAGCAGCGACGCACGGAGCGCCCGAAGGTGGTCCTCACCTGGGCGCCGCACATCAAGCCGCTGCCGCAGGCGGTGCCCAATTCGTTCGCCGAGTGGATGCTGGCCGCCGGCATGGACCTCACCATCGCGAACCCCGAGGGCTTCGACCTGGCGCCGGCGTTCACACAGGGGGCGACGGTGGTGCACGACCAGCAGGCCGCCCTGGCCGGTGCCGACTTCGTGTACGTGAAGAACTGGTCGAGCTACGCGGACTACGGCCGCAAGCATCCCGGCGCGCGCGCGTGGATGCTGACGCCCGAGCGTCTGGCGGGGACGAACGATGCCCGGGTGATGCACTGCCTGCCCGTGCGACGCGACCTGGAGCTCGGAGCGGCGATCCTGGACGGGCCGCGCTCGCTGGTGCTCCAGCAGGCGGACAACCGCACCTGGGCGGCACAAGCCGTGCTGCTCGACCTGTTGGACGGGACCCATGCCTTGAAGCCCTAGCCGATGCTCACGCTGATCAAGGTCGGAGGCCAGGTCATCGACGATGAGGCGAAGCTCGCCGCCTTCCTGCGGGACTTCGCTGCGCTGGAGGGGCCGAAGGTGCTCGTGCATGGGGGCGGCAAGCTGGCTTCTGCGCTCATGCGCTCCCTGGGCATCGAACCGCGGATGGTCGATGGCCGCCGCATCACCGATGCCGACACGTTGCGGATCGTGACCATGACCTATGCCGGCTGGATCGGCAAGACCATCGCCGCGCGCCTGAACGCTCTGGGATGCCGGGCGGTGAGCCTGTGCGGTGCCGATGCGGCCCTGCTGCCTTCGGTCCGCCGCGCCCCGGCGCCCATCGATTTCGGCTTCGTGGGCGACCCCATCGCGGAGCGCATCGACCCGCGGGTGGTGCTGGCCTTGATGGAGGCGGGCCTGGTCCCGGTCATCGCGCCGATCACCGCCGATGCGGAGGGGCAGCTGCTGAACACCAATGCCGACACCGTGGCCGCCGTGCTGGCCTCGGCCCTGGCCCGGCACACGCGGGTGCGGTTGTTCCTCGCTTTCGAGAAGGACGGTGTGCTGGATGCGGAGGGGAACGTGCTGCCGGAGCTGACCGTGGACCACACCCGTGCCCTGGTCGCGTCCGGCGTGGTGAAGGACGGCATGCGGCCCAAGCTGGATGGGGGGTTCAACGCTTTGAGGGGCGGGGTGGAGGAAGTGCTGATCGGCGGTTCGGACGATGTGCCGGCCGTGCTCACCGGAAAAGCGCAGGCCACACGGCTGCGCCTTGCGGCCATGCCAACGCCATGAACGACCGGATCGTGCACCTGCAAGAAGAGGCTGTCGCCCTGTTGCGCGAGCTGATCGCCCTGCCCAGCCCGAGCCGCGAGGAGGACCGGACCGCCACGGCCATCGCGGCTTTCCTGCAACGGCACGGCGTACAGCCCATGCGCAGCGGCAACAACGTCTGGGCGCGCTCCGCCCCGGCCGGGAGCGGGCGGCCCACGGTGCTGCTCAACTCCCACCACGACACGGTGCGTCCTTCCACCGGCTGGACGCGCGACCCGTTCACCCCCACGGTGGAGGGCGACGTGCTCTATGGCTTGGGCAGCAACGACGCGGGTGGGCCGCTGGTGACGCTGATCGCGGCGTTCCTCGCCCTGCATGAACGTGGCGATCGGCCGTTCGACCTGGTGCTGGCCGCCACGGCGGAGGAGGAGATCAGCGGGGCGAACGGCATCGCGGCGCTGCTGCCGGAGCTGGGCCGCATCGACATGGCCATCGTGGGGGAGCCCACCGGCATGGAGATGGCGGTGGCCGAGAAAGGCCTGCTGGTGCTGGATTGCACGGCGCATGGGGTCCCCGGCCATGCGGCGCGCAGCGAGGGCGACAATGCGATCATGAACGCCCTGCCGGACATCGCTTGGTTCCGTGACTTCCGCTTCCCGAAGGTCTCGCCGACCCTGGGGCCGGTGCACATGAACGTGACGATGATCGAGGCCGGCACCCAGCACAACGTGGTGCCCGACCGCTGCCGCTTCACCGTGGATGTCCGCTGCACCGACGCCTACACCCACGAGGAGGTGCTGGACGTCATCCGGTCCCACGTGCGGTCCGATGTGCGGCCGCGCTCCCTGCGTCTGCGGCCGTCGGCCATCGCGCCGGACCATCCCTTGGTGCGGGCCGGCCAGGCCATCGGCCTGCGCACGTTCGGCTCGCCCACGCTCAGCGACCAGGCCCTGCTGCCGATGCCCTCCATCAAGCTCGGCCCCGGGCGCAGCGAGCGCTCGCACACCGCCGACGAGTTCATCCATCCCAGCGAGGTGCAGGACGGCATCCGCCGCACCATCGCGCTGCTCGAACACCTATCCCCATGACCGAACAACGTCTCTGGCAGAAGGACGTGGCCCCCGACGAACGGCTCGACCGCTTCACCGCCGGCAACGACCGCGTGCTGGACAATGAACTGGCCGTGCACGATGTGCTGGGCTCGATCGCCCATGCCACCATGCTGCACCGCTGCGGCCTGCTGGACGATGCGGAGGCCCGGGCCGTGCTCGGTGGGCTGCGCACCATCCTGGCGGAAGTGCGCGCCGGCACGTTCACCGTCGGGGCCGGGGTGGAGGACATCCACTCGCAGGTGGAGATCGTCCTCACGGAACGCATCGGCGAGGCGGGCAAGAAGCTGCACACGGCCCGCTCGCGTAACGATCAGGTGCTGCTGGACATCAAGCTGTACACGCGGCACCGCCTGGCGCGCACCGTGGCCGGCATGCAGCGGCTGTTCGGGCTGTTGCTCGACCGGAGCGAGCGCTTCCGCGACGTGCCGATGCCCGGCTATACGCATGGGCAGATCGCCATGCCGAGCACCTTCGGGCTGTGGGCCGCCGCGCACGCGGAAAGCCTGGCGGACGACCTGGAGCTGGTGCTGGCCGCCTACCGCATCGCCGACCGCAACCCGTTGGGTTCGGCGGCGGGCTTCGGCTCCTCGTTCCCCATCGACCGCCTGCTCACCACGGAGCTGCTGGGCTTCAGCGGGCCGAACGTGAACGTGGTGTACGCCCAGCTGACGCGCGGCCGCACCGAGCGGGCCACGCTCACGGCCCTGGCGGCGGTGGCCTCGTCGCTGGCCAGGCTGGCCGCGGACGCCGTGCTCTACCTCGGGGGTGAACATGGCTTCTTCCGCCTGCCGGAGGACCTCACCACCGGCAGCAGCATCATGCCGCACAAGAAGAACCCGGACGGCTTCGAGCTGGTACGGGCGCAATGCAACCTGCTGCAAGGCCTGCCGAACGCGCTCGCGCTCGTGCTCGCCAACCTCACCACCGGCTATCACCGCGACCTGCAGGTGACCAAGGAGCTGCTGTTCCCCGCGTTCACCAAGCTGGACGACTGCCTGGACATCCTCTGCCTGCTCCTGGAACGCCTCGATGTGCGCACGGATATCCTGGACGACCCGAAGTACGCATACCTCTTCACGGTGGATGCGGTGCATAGCCTCGTGCTGCAGGGACTGCCGTTCCGGGAGGCCTACCGCATCGTGGGCCGCGCCGTGGCGGTAGGCACGTTCGAGCGGCCCGCGGGGCAGGCGCACACCCACCTGGGCAGTGCCGGGGACCTGCGCAACGACCTCATCGCGGAACGCTTCGCTGCGCTCCGGGATGCGTTCGGATTCGAGCGGGCGGAAGCGGCCCTGGCCGCGCTGGAACACGGCTGACCGGTCAGCGGCGGCGGTTCATTCCCCCGCCTTCTGCGCGAAGATCACGTAGCCGAAGTTCAGGCTCCAGACCCAGGGTTTGCGTAGTCCGTCGATGTAGCTGGTGTTGAACCACACGGGCCCGATGGGGCTCTGGTAGATGAGCGAGCCGCTGCCGATGTAGTAGCGCTTGCTGATGGCCGTTCCTTCCACCGTCTGGTCGAAGCCGTCGCGCTCCAGGGCCTTGTACGGCTGGAACACATAGCCTTCAAGCCGCAGGTCGAAGCGGTTGCGCGCCACGGCCACGATGGTGCGCAGCCCCCCGGCGACGTACTGCGTGGCGCGGTAGTTCTCCAGGAAGTACGTGCGGCTTTCCGGCGTGGGCTGGAAGACCGGCGCCTGGATGATGGTGGCGGTGTAGTTCTGGAAGAACGGCTGGGTGCTGTAGACGCCCTCGGCCAGCATCCCGAACCGGACGGTGCCGCGGGGGATGAAGTACTTGTCCAGGGTCGCCTTCAGCACCACCCAGTCGTGGTGCGCGTCGAAGGTCTTGCGGTCGGCCCATTGCGAGCCGGGCTTCGTGTGCTCGTCGCCGCTGATGAACCGCAGCTGCAGGCGGAAGAGCTCGCCGCTGTTGGGGTGCTGCTTGCGGTTCAGGCTGTTGCGCTCCAGCGTCAGCCCCACGGTGCCGTGGGTGAACCCGGTCACGTCCGAGGTGTCCTTGGCGTCGAAATCGCTGTTCTGGTAGTAGCTGTCCTTGTTCTGGGCGTACTTGCCGTCCAGGCGCAGCAGGCCCTTCGTGCCCAAGGCCATGCCGGCGTTCAAGCCGCCCCAGAGCTCCCGGATCACGATGTACGACGGCCGCACCTCGTCGAAGAAGGTGGTGAAGCCGCTGAAATGGTCCCAGCGGTGCAGGGTGAAGACCGGCTCGATGTAGAGCGGCAGCCGAGAGCTCAGGTCGGTCCGCCACTTCAGCTGGCCGGCCGCGTAGAACTTGCCGAAGTAGGCGGTGCCCTCGACGCGACTGCTGGTGCGGCCGAACAGGTTGTACCGCAATCCGAGCATGCCGGTGTTGGTGGCGCGCGAGCTGATCATCCCGCCGAAGCGCACTTCGAGCTGTTTGGCCCGCTTCACCCCGATCTGCAGGTCGAAGTTGCCGCGCGAGGGCACGTACGTGGCGCGGGGGAAGAGCCCGCTCACGTTGTTGTCGGCGTACAGGCGGAAGTAGCGCGGCTTCAGCTGCTCCACGGTCAGGGGCTCGTTGCGCTTGTTGATCAGGCGCTCGCAGAAGGTGCGCTGCCCCGCGTCCACGCCCGCGAACGCGATGCTGCCGAAGACCACCGGCGGGCATTTCGCCTTGAAGGCCGCCCGCCTCGCCTGCACCGCGCCGGCCTCCTCCCGCCGCTGGACGGCCGCCTTGAGCTCGGGCATGCGCGCCATGGCCGCCGCGTAGCCGTCCGCCACCGCCTGCTTCGCGCTGGCGAAGTCGAACAGCGTGGTGGCGGTCTTCGGCTCGATGATGATGCCCGGTTCGCACGGCACGGCGTAGTTGGTGTGCTCCATCATCATCGCCTTCAGCTGGCTCATCAGGTCGTCCTCGTTCGGGGGCGGCGCGTTGTAGGCCACGTTGCTGCCGATGATGAAGTCCGGCAGGAAGGCATCGTACATCACGTCGCTGGGGAAGTTGTTGTACATGCCCCCGTCCATCATCAGGTGCCCGTCGATCCGGATCGGCTTGAAGTAGAACGGGTAGCTCATGCTGGCGCGCACGGCCAGGGCGAGGTCGCCCTTGTCGAAGATCACCGCGCGCTGCGCCGTGATGTCCGAGGCCACGCAGCGGAAGGGCACCATCAGGCTGTCCAGGTCATAGCCGGCGCCCGCGGAGGCCGCCGCGAAGGCCTGCATCTGCTCGAAGTCGATCAGCACGGGCGACCGCAGGTTGGTGGGCAGCGAGGTCTGGATGGTGGTGTCCACGTCGAAATGCACGTCGACGATCGAGGCGTCCGGGGCGTCCTGCTTGAAATAGTACTGGTAGGCGTCCTCCACGCCGCCCTGGGCCATCAGTTGGTAGAGGTCGCTCTGGAAGAGCGAATCCATCTCCGCAGGGGAGAAGCCCGCGGCGTACATGGCGCCCACCAGGGCGCCCATGCTGCTGCCGGTGATGTAGTCGATGGGGATGCCGTTGTCCTCCAGGGCCTTCAGTACGCCGATATGGGTGAGACCCACCGCCCCGCCGCCGCTCAGGACCACGCCCACGCGCTGCGCATAGGACCCGCATGCGGGCCAGAGGCACAGGAGGAAGGCCAGGATGCGCAACATCCTTTGGTACCGCGGGAAAAAACGGTGCGCAAAGGTAGTTCCGTTCAAGTGCGGGGCCCGCCGCTCATCCGGTCGATCAGCCTTTGGAAATAGGCCGGGGAGCCCAGCAGTCGTGTGCCGTACCAGCTGAACGCTTCACCGTCCACCAGGTGCACCGGGGCACCCGGGCAGATCATGTTCAGCTCGCTCACATGCCGTTCGCGGAACGGATACGGCTCGGAGGAAAGCAGGAGGATATCGGGGTCCGCCGCCGCCAGCTGGGCCGGCGTCAGCTCGGGATAGCGGCCGGGCAGGGCCGCACAGGCGTTCGTGAAGCCGCAGCGGCGCAGCATGTCGTCGATGAACGTGCCCGTACCGGCGGCCATCCAGGGATCCCGCCAGATGAGGTAGGCCACGGAAAGGGGGGAGGCGAGGGGCTTCAGGTCCGCGAAGCCGTCCGCGATCCGCTGCGCGATGGCCTCCGCCCGGGCCCCGGTGCCGGTCAGCGCGCCGATGCGGCGGACCATGTCCAGGGCATCGTCCAGGGTGCGGATGTCGCTGATCCAGACGGGGAGCTCACGGGCCAGGGCCTCGATGTCGGCCTGCGTGTTCTCCTCCTTGTTGCCGATGATCAGGTCGGGCTTCAGGGCACGGACCTTCTCCAGGTCCACCTTCTTCGTGCCGCCGACACGGGCCTTCGTTCTGTACCACTCCTCTGGATGGATGCAGAACTTGGTGATGCCCACCACCCGATCGCCCAGGCCGAGATCATGCAACAGTTCGGTCTGGGAGGGGACCAGGGAGATGATGCGTCGGAGCGTGTCGGGGACGTTGACGGAACGGCCGATATGGTCGGTCACGAAGGGCATTGGTCCATTCCGTGTTCCCCGCCATCGTGGCACGCTGCACGTGCTGTCCGATCTCCCGGAAGCGCCTGTGCGGTCCGCGGCTCGGCTACTTCAATTTCCCGATGATGTCCTGCTTGGTGATGATGCCGAAGCCTTGCTTCAGTTCCACCAGCACCGCGGGGGAGCCGTTGCCTAGCTTCTTCGCGATCTCCTCCAGGTGGGCGTCGGGCGCCATCACGGGCAGGGCGGGGCCCATCACCACGCGGGCCTTCTGGTGGCGCACCTCGGCATCTTCCAGGATGGCGTCGAACAGGCGGGCATCGGTGATGGTGCCCACGGGGACGCCCTTCTCCATCACCGGCAGCTGGTCGATGTTGTGCCTGCGCATCTTGTCGATGGCGACCAGCACGGGCTCCTCGGCCTCCACGCTCAGCAGCGGCAGGTCGCGGCCCTTGAGCAGGTCGCCCGCGGTGGGCTTCTCCTCCACCAGGAAGCCGCGCTCGCGCATCCAGTCGTCGTTGAACATCTTGCCCACGTAGCGCGTGCCGTGGTCGTGGAAGATCACCACCACCGTCTCGCCTTGTTTGAAATGGTCCTTCAGCTGCAGC
Source organism: Bacteroidota bacterium (assembly GCA_018267055.1). Classification (GTDB taxonomy): domain Bacteria; phylum Bacteroidota; class Bacteroidia; order Flavobacteriales_F; family PHOS-HE28; genus PHOS-HE28. The sequence continues at coordinate 12,619 of JAFDZF010000040.1, read as the reverse complement.
AGGCCGGCGATGGCGCTGCCCGCGCTGTTGCCCACGAAGATGCCTTCCTCCTTCACGATCCGCCGGGTGAAGATGGCCGCGTCCCGGTCCGTCACCTTCTCGAAATGGTCGATCAGGTCCATGTCCACGTTCTTCGGCACGAAATCCTCGCCGATGCCCTCGGTGATGTAGGGGTAGATCTCGTTCTTGTCGAAGATGCCCGTCTCCTTCAACTTCTTGAAGACCGAGCCGTACGTGTCGATGCCCCACACCTTCAGCTTCGGGTTCTTCTCCTTCAGGAAGCGCGCGGTGCCGCTGATGGTGCCGCCGGTGCCCACGCCCACCACGAGGTGGTCCACCTTGCCGCCGGTCTGCTCCCAGATCTCGGGGCCGGTGGTCTCGTAATGCGCCTGGGCGTTGCTGGGGTTGTCGTATTGGTTGGCCTTCCAGCTGTTGGGGGTCTCCTTCTCCAGGCGTGAGCTCACGGAGTAGTAGGAGCGGGGGTCCTCCGGGTCCACGTTGGTGGGGCAGACGATCACTTCGGCGCCGAAGGCCCGCAGGATGTCCACCTTCTCCTTGCTCTGCTTGTCCGTGGTGGTGAAGATGCACTTGTAGCCCTTGATGATCGCGGCGATGGCGAGGCCCATGCCGGTATTGCCGCTGGTGCCCTCGATGATGGTGCCGCCGGGCTTCAGGCGGCCGTCCTTCTCGGCGTCCTCCACCATCTTCAGCGCCATGCGGTCCTTGATGCTGTTGCCGGGGTTGAAGGTCTCCACCTTGGCCAGCACGGTGGCGGCCACGTCCTTGGTGATGCGGTTGAGGCGGACCATCGGGGTATTGCCGATGGTGGAAAGGATGTTCGCGTGGATCTTCATGGAATACGGACGGGACGGCCCTTTCCGCAAAGGTACCCGCTTCCTTTTCCCGGCTGCTGTCCCTTGCGGATGGCTGTCCACCCGGCCGGCCACCGCTCCCTGGCCGCACAGCGGACGACCGTCTATTCGAACCGGATGGCCTTGGCCGGCGCGATGCGCGTGACCAGCAGGCTCGGCAGCACCAGGGCCGCCACGCAGACCACCAGCACGCCGAGGTTGAGCGCCAGGATGGGGCCCGGGTCCAGCGCCACGGGCACCTGGTCCACGTAGTAGCTCTCGATGGGCAGCCGCACCAGGCCGGTGGACCGTTGGAGCAGGGCCAGGCCGATGCCGAGCGCGTCGCCGAGCACGATGCCGAAGCCGAGGATGTAGGCCGCGTCGATCAGGAAGATGCGGCGGATCATGCCGTTGCTGCCGCCCAGGGCCTTCAGCACCCCGATCATGTTGGTGCGCTCCAGGATGATGATCAGCAGCGCGGAGGTCATGTTGATGATCGCGACGATCACCATCAGCACGATGACCACCACCACATTGGTGTCCAGCAGCTCCAGCCAGGCGAAGATCTCGGGGAAGCGCGCCCGTACCGTGATGGTGCGCAGGCCCTCGCCCAGGTGGTCGCGGTAGATGCGGTCGTCGATGGCGTTGAGGTCGCGGTGGTCCTTCAGCGCCACCTCGAAGCCGCCGCAATAGTCCTTGTAGCTGCCGCCGCTGCCGCCCCGCTCCACGTGGAAGCCGGTCGCGCCCTGCGGAATGATCCGCACCCAGGCCGTATCGGGCAGCGCCCCACCGCCGTCGGAGGCCACCACGGTGAGCGTGGTCGGCACCTCGGGCCGGATCCAATGCGGTCCCTTGCCCCGCAGCGTACGCCCGTCCGAGGGAGCTTCCCGCCAGGCATAGCTGTAGTTGCGGTCGCCGCCGAAGGCCGTCGCCTCCACGCGGATCCCTTGCGGCGTGATGCTGTCGCCCACCAGGATCTCGGCCTGCACCCCCCATTGGGCGAAGCGCTGGAGGTGCGCGATGTCCACGAAGACCAGCTGGTGGTCGATCTTCTCCAGCCCCGTCTCATAGATGCCCCGGATGCGGTACTTGCGCGGGCGGATGTCCTCGCGGCCTTTCACCAGGTAGATGGTCACCGTGTCGCCCACCTGCTGTCGCAGGCGCCGGGCCAGCCACTGGCTGATCAGGGTCTCGGCCCGCACGCTGTCCCCGAGGTCGAGCACCTCGCCCGCCACCAGGTGCTGGCGCAGGAAGTCCCAGTCGTGGTCCCGGCCCACGCCCTTCACCACCACGCCCTGGATCTCGTCGGGCGTTTCCACGATGCCCGGCTTCACGGCGAAGACCTGGATGTGCGCCACGCCCGGCACGGTGTCCAGCCAGGGGTAGAACGGTTGCTGGATCCGCACGAGGGCCGATTCCTTCGGGTCGGTCTGCGTCAACGGCACGATCTCGATGTGCGCGCCGGCCCCGCTCACCTTGGCCCGCACCTCCCGCTGGAAGCCGGTGCTGATGCCCACCGTCAGGATCATCACCGCCATGCCGATGACGATGCCCAGCACCGCGATGGCCACGATGGGGCGGGACAGCCGGTCCGAGGCGTTCCGGGCCTGCCGGTCCTTGTCCCGCAGGATGCGCCGGGCGATGAAGTGCGCGAAGGCCATGGCGGTCGGCGAAGGTAGCCGCCCCGATGGCGTGTATCCGTACCGGCCGGCGCGCTGGGGGCGCATGGTGCTGGTCCGGTAAAGCCCCAGGCTCCCCCGGCTTGCCCGGGTCCGTTCGGGGCCAGGCGACCTGGCATGAAGGATGGATGTCACCTTTGCGATCAGATCCCACCGGTCCATGTCGCGAACCCAGCCCCCCATGCGTCCCCTTCCATCCGCCGTCCGTCTGGCCGCGGTCATGCTCGTCCTGTCCGCGTGCCACGAAGGGGTCCCGGCACAGGAGGTCCAGCAGGCACAGGTGGTGCAGAGCACCTTCGACAACCGGTCCATCGTGACGGGGGCCGAGCGCACCGGCGTCTACCTGCCCCAGCTGCGCGGCAAGCGCGTGGCGGTGGTGACGAACCAGACCGGCCTCATCGGCCAGACCCACCTGGTGGACTCGCTGGTCGCCTTGAAGGTGGACGTGGTGCGGGTCTTTGCGCCGGAGCATGGCTTCCGAGGCGAAGCGGACGCGGGTGAGCGCGTGACCGACGAGCGCGACAAGCGCACCGGGCTGCCGGTCGTCTCCCTGTACGGGGCGAACAAGAAGCCCACCGCTGCCCAGCTCCAGGACATCGATGTGCTGGTGTTCGACATCCAGGACGTGGGGGTGCGCTTCTACACCTACACCAGCACGCTGCACTACGTGATGGAGGCCGCGGCCGAGCAGGGGAAGCAGGTCATGGTCCTCGATCGCCCCGACCCGAACGGCTTCTATGTGGACGGGCCGGTGCTGGACACCGCCTTCACGTCCTTCATCGGGATGCACCCGGTCCCGCTCGTCCACGGCATGACCATCGGGGAATACGCCCGGATGATCGATGGGGAGGGCTGGCTGAAGGGGAGGGTCCGGTGCGACCTGGTCGTGGTGCCTTGCCTGGGCTATGACCATGGCAAGTTCTACGAGCTGCCGGTGAAGCCTTCGCCCAACCTGCCCAACACCGCGGCGGTCTTCCTCTATCCTTCGCTGGGCTTGTTCGAAGGCACCATCGTGAGCGTGGGCCGCGGCACCGACCGCCCTTTCCAGTGCATCGGCTACCCGGGCTGCAAACTGGGCACCTACAGCTTCACCCCCCGCTCGATGCCGGGTGCCAAGGACCCGCCTTACCGCGACCAGGCCTGCACCGGTATCGACCTGAGCGAATACGGGTCCTTCTATGTCCGCCTCGATCCCCGCATCCAGCTGGAATGGCTGATCGGGGCCTACCAGGGCGCGCCGGACAAGCGGACGTTCTTCACGCCGTTCTTCGACAAGCTGGCCGGCGGTCCGGCCCTGCGCAAGGACATCGTGGCCGGGAAGAGCGAAGAGGCCATCCGTGTAGGATGGCGTCCGGCCTTGGAGGCGTTCAAGCGGACGCGGGCCAAGTACCTCCTGTACGACGAGGTGAAATAGGGCCTCCATCGTTCTTGCGCGCCCGTCGGACGTCCGGTGGTCGCCGAATGGGTATCGGCTGTCCGTCCATCAACGGAAGAGCGGTGGCGGCCTGCCGCCGGTCGTGAGGAAGGTGGGCCGGACCGCCTGCCCAGTGCCGATCCTTGCCCTGTTGCCGAGGACCGCGATCCGCTCCGGGGCTTCGCTCCAGGAAGCACGAAGCCCCGTCCTTGCGGGACGGGGCTTCGGATCTTGGTCGGATCGGCCTAGCGCTGGATCACCAGTCGTTTGCTGATCGTCTGTTCGCCGGCCGTGAGGTCCACGATGTACACCCCACCGCTCAGGCGGTCGTGGAGCTGCAGCACCGTGTTGAGGTTCCCGCCGCTCACGGCGATGGTCTCGCTCATCACGCGCTTGCCGAACATGTCCGTGATGTCCACGGTCACCAGGTCGACAGGCTTGTTGAACGCGTCCATGGACAGGTACAGCTGGTCGCCACGGTTCGGGTTCGGCCACATCCGCAGCTCGTTGGCGTCCACCGTTTCCACCCGGCCACCCGGACGGGCGCAGGGTGCGGTCGAGATCTGGCAGGTCGCACCGAAGGGGCAGAAGGTCAGGCCGTTGTCCAAGCTGGCGCGTACGCGCACATCATACGTGGTGCCGCAGCTCAAGGGCAGGGTGTACCAGTACGAGAGGGTCAGCGTGCGTGTCGGCGACGTGATGTATCGCAAGTAACCAGGTGCCGCGAACTGGAAGAGATAGGTGGTGGCGCCAGGTACTTCGTTCGCATACAGCTTGCCACCACCGATCTGTACGTTCATGGCACCGCAAGAGATCGCGGGGTTGCCAATGGTGGTCAGTTGAGTGGTCTGGCATGCGTTGCTCGGGTCGATCTTCATACGGCATACCGGGCCATACTCAGCAGCGACACCGTTCACGATGCTCCGTACGCGGATGTTCAGCAATTTGAACTGAGGAACGGGCAAGGTCACCATCGAGCTGATCTTCAGGTAGCTCGAGCGGGTATTGCCATACGGACCACCCGTGTTCGGGTTGGCATTGGTCACCGTAATCTTCCGCGAATACCCACCATTAGGATCGAAGATGTGGAACTCATATCCATCGTCGTTCAGATTGCCGATCAGCCACTGGGCCTGTACGGCCGGATTGGGTTCGCAACGCAGGATCGAGGCATTGGTGAGCTCCATCTGATCACAGCTGGAAGCCATCATGCGATCCGGCCCAAGCGGCAGGCAGAACCCATTATTGTTGGCGATCTGGCTCAGGGTGTTGAACCCACCGTTGCCGGCGTTGTCGATGATGCGCTTGTTGGTCGCATCACGCAGCACATAGCCGCCCGTGGTCATCCCATCCCCGAAGCTGTCCATCACGCGCAGGATGTAGCATCCGTTCGGCAGGCAGCAGGTCTCCAGGATGGTGGAGCTGCTGGCGAAGTTGCTGCCGGAGCACAGCGCCGCACCACCGCTTTGCGGGATGATCTCCCAGGAGGTCTGTTCTCCATGGTTGTCGGTGTTCAGGACCAATGCCACGTTCTGGCCGCCCGGGCAGGGGGCCACCGGCGTACCGGCGCAGGTGCAGCTGGGGGTCAGCACATCGTTGATCGTGTTCGGATCGCCGTCGTCGCAGGTCGTTCCCACCACGCCAGGCACCGTCGGGCAGTTGTCCACGCAGTCGGCCACGCCGTCGCCGTCCGTATCCGTGTCGGGGTTGCCGCAGCCGCACTGGCCGGGCACGCGCTTGTTCGGATCGCTCGGGCACTGGTCGGTGTTGTTGGCCACGTAGCCCGAGGGCTGGGCACAGGCCATCTGGCTCACGGCGGGGTCGCCGAAGCCGTCACCGTCCACATCGGCGTACCAGGCGGTGGCGACGTTCCTCGTCACCGTCACGGTCGCGGTCTGCGTCGGGCAGGGAGCTTCGGCGGTCACCGTGTAGGTGTACACGCCACCGGCGTCCGTGGCCGGGTTGAACGTGGCGCTGTGGGCCGCATTGGTCGGACCGGTCCAGGTGCCGCCCGCATCCGGCGAGCCGCCCAGGAGGGCGAACAGCGAGAAGGGTGCGTCGATGGAGCAGACAGTCGTGCTGCCGTTGGTGCCGGCGTTCACCGGGGTGGAGATGGTCACGTTGGCGCTGGCCGTGCCCGAACAGCCCAGCGCGGTCGCTGTCACCGTGTAGGTGTTGCTGGTCGATACGGTGATCGCCGGAGTGGTCTCACTGGTGTTCCACACGTACGCCGGCGTGGCGTTCGGGATCGCGTTCGCGAAGGCCTGGGCGATGGCCTGGGCCTGCGTGTCGTCGATCCGGACCCCATTGTCACTGGCATACAGCATGTAATAGAAGCGGGTCACGCCCGTCAGGCCCGAGAGGGTATGCAGGTCGTTGTCCGTATTGCTGCTGAAGGTGTGCGTCGCCGAGTTCGGGGCGGGTACCAGGAAGAGGTGGTTCACCGAGTGGTCGGTCGTGCCGAACACGCGCTTCAGGAACACGTTGTAGGTGATGCCGTTCGCAGTGATGGTGAAGGTGGAGCCTTCCGCCGAGCCACTGCCATCCGCACCCAGGTTACCGGTGATGCTGATCGAGGTGAGCGCATTGATGTCACCGGCCCAGAAGAAGGCCGTGGGGCTCGATCCGCAGGTGGTCGCACCGATGACACGGGTGAAGTACCGTCCGCCGGTCCCCAGGGCGCTGTTGCTCACGATCGTATTGTCCGAGTAGGTGAGGGCGCTGCCCAGGTTGGTATTGATCTGGTTGCCCGGGTTGTCGTACATGTCGTCACACCCGTTATCGATCAGGTTGCCGTTCACGCCGCCTGGCCCGTCCATGACCCAGCCGCCCGGTGAGGGGATGGATGCCAGGATGCTCGCGCTGTTCGTGTTGATCCCGTTCAGCACCGCGGAGAGCGGGGCATTGGAGGAGGCCGATGCCGTCAGCACGGCCGTGCCGGCGCATTGGGATACGCTGGGAGGCGCGATCGTCACCACCGGCACCGGGTTCATCGTGACCGCCACCGTTGCCGGCAGGCTGGTGCAGCCGTTCAGCGTCGCGGTGAAGGTGTAGGTGCCGGCCATCGCCGCCGTGGCGCTCGCCGAGACCTGCGGGTTCTGCAGCGTGGAGCTGAAGCCGCCGGGACCGGCCCAGCTGAAGCTGGTGCCGATGTTGGTGGTCCCCGTGAGGTTCAGTGCCTGGCCGAGGCAGCCTGCGCTCGCGCTGGCCGATGCCGTGGGCACCGGCTTCACCGTCACCGGGATGGTGTTCGAGATGGCGGTCATGCTGTTGTTGTCCGTCACCGTCAGCGTGTAGCTGCCGCTGGCCGTGGCCGTGTAGTTGGCCGTCGTGGCCACCACGCTGACACCGTCGGACCAGCTGTAGGTGAAGCTCGGGCAACCGCCGGTCAGTGCGGAGGAGAGCACCACCGAGCCGCCGGCGCAGAAGGAGGTCGATCCACCTGCGTTGATCGTTACCGCGGGTGCCGTCGGCGTGCCTACCGTGGCCGTCACGCTGGCCGTGTTCGAGCAGCCGAGGGCGCTCGTGGCGGTCACCGTGTAGGTGGTCGTTTCGGTCACCACCACGGCGGTCGGGTTCTGCAGGCTGCTGGTGAAGCCGGCAGGCGCCGAGGTCCAGGCGAACGTGCCGGTGCTGGCTTGACCGCTCACGCTCACGTTGTCCACGCCCCACCACCAATCCCAGCCACCCGTGTAGTGGAACCGCACCTGCACCGACGGTTGGCCGATGTAGGCAGCGGTCAACGGGATGGTGGCATGCACGAAGTGCTGCGTGCCACCGGCATCCGTGCCCGTGTACGTCGCCACGCTCGTCCAGGTGGTCCCGTTCGTGGACAGCTCCACGTTGCCGGCCGAGGCCAGGCGTGCGCGGAAGTTGTGGTGGAACGAGAGGGTGACGCTGGTGAACCCGACCGTGCTGAAGGGCGGCGAGGTCAGCGTGGTGTTCGCCGATGCACCGCTGCCGATCGGATCGCTGTTCGTCAGGTAGAACTGCGTGTTGTCGTTGCTATGGAACGTGCTGTCGCCATAGACGTACCCGTCCTCGCGGAGGATCCAGTCCCCGGCGGGCGGATTGGTGCCGGTGGACGTGTTCGTCAGCGTCCAGCCATTGGTGGGGGCGTTGAAGTTCTCGTTGAAGATCGTCTGGTTCACCTGGATGGTGCTGGTCAGGTCGATCGTCGAGTTCTCGCACACCGTCAGGGCGCTGGCGTTCGCCGTCACCGTCGGCACGGCGCCGACCGAGACCGTCACGTTGGCCGTATTCACGCAGGAGTTCCCATCCGTGCCCGACACCGTGTACGTCGTCGTGCTGGTCGGGTTGGCCGTCACGTTGGCTCCCGTGGCACCGCTCAGGCCGCCGAGCGGGGACCAGGCGTAGCTCACAGCGCCTGAGGCCGTCAGCGACACGCTGCCCGTGCCGCAGATCAGGCCCGAGGGAGGCGTCACGGCCACGTTCGGCAGCGGGTTCACCGTCACCGCGATCGCATTGCTGGTCGCCGTTTGGTTGGCGGCGTCCGTCACCGTCACGCTGTAGCTGCCGCTGGCCGTTGCCGCATAGTTCGCGGTGGTGGCCACCACGTTGGTCCCATCGGACCAGCTATAGGTGATCGGCGCACAGCCGTTCAGCACCGCGCTGCTGAGCAGCACGGAGTTGCCGGCGCAGAAGGTCGTCGGACCGCCGGCCGAGATGGTGACGCTGGGCGGGGTGCCCACGCCGATGGTCACCGTGGTGTTGCCCGTGGCGCTGCAACCATTGGCATCCGTCGCCTGGACCGTGTAGGTCGTGGTGGCGGTCACCGCCGTGGCCACAGGGTTCTGGATGTTGGGGTTGCTCAGGAAGGTCGCCGGCGTCCAGGCATAGCTGCCACCCGTGAGCGGGGCGATGTTCGGATTGATATAGCCGGGGTTGAACGTGCCGATGCTCTGGGTCTGGGTGCCCGAGCTGACCCAGTCAGCGCCGGTGTTGCTGTCGTTGGGCGCGGTCCGTACCGAGCCTGCGAAGCCGCTCGGGGCCGAGGCGGAGCCGCTCCAGTCGGAGGCGGTCACACCCGTGCCTGCGGCGAAGATCGCACCGTTCGTCCCCACGGCGTCCATCACCGTCGAGCCGTTCTTCAGCACATAGCAGACGGCATCACCCGAGGAACGGGAATCCGTGCTTCCGCCCGTGTTGAAGAAGAGGTCGGCCGGGCTGTCCGTACCGGAACCCAGGTGCACGACCAATACCCCGTTGGGGGGGATCGTCGTGCCGCTGGGGAAGGTCACGGTGTGCGAGGCGGTGCCGGAGCTGGAGGAGTAGTCGCTCACCGACCATCCGCCCACGTTGGCGGCAATGGAGGATGCGTTGTTCAGCTCCACGAAGTCCTGGCCGACCACGAAGGCCGGATAGCTCGGGGTCATCCCCGTGCCATCGCGGTACTGGGTCACCTCCGTGATGAGCACGAAGGGCTGCGCGCTGACCGCGGCCACGTTCAGCTGGGAGTTGCTGCCCATGCAGATGGTGGAGGGGGTGGCGGTGACGCTTTGGATGATCGGCGCTGCGTTCACCGTTACCGCCGTGGTCGCCGCGGTGCTCGTGCACCCATTGGCCGTTGCCGTGAGGGTGTAGGTGCCCGAGGCGGAGAGGAGGACGCTGGGGATGCTGGGGTTCTGGTCGGTCGAGGTGAAGCCGCTCGGGCCGGTCCAGCTGAAGGTGGTGCCCACGTCGCTCGTGCCGGTCAGGTTGAGCGCCTGGCCCTGGCATACCGGGCTGTTGCTGCTGGCGGAAGCCGTTGGCGTGGGGTGGGCCACCACCGGGGCGCTGGCCACGCTGACGAGCGTGCCGCAGTTGTCCGTGATGTTCACCGTCCATACGCCGGGCTGGTTCGCCACCTGGGTCTGGGCCGTCCCCGCAGGAGCGGAGGTCGGGTCGAACCACTGGTAGGTGTAGGGGGCGCCGCCGCTCGAAGGCGTGGCGGTCAGCGTCACCGACCCGCCCGGGCAATAGCCGGGGGCTGCGGGGGTGATCTCCGCCGTGGTGAACGGCGTGGCTACGCCAAGCACGTAGCTGGCCGTGCTGGAGCAGCCGTTCACGGTGCTGGTCACCGAGTAGGTATCAGCGGTGGCCACGGTGATGGCCGACGTGGTCTCCGAGGTGCTCCAGACATAGGCCGGTGCGCCGCCGGGGATCGCGTTCGCGAACGCCTGTGCGATGACCTGGGCCTGCGGGGTGGTGATCTCCGATCCGCTCGCGCCGGCATACAGCACGTAGTAGAACCGGCTCACACCGGACAGTCCCGAGATCACATGGTTCTCATCCGAGGTATTGCCCAGGGTCTGGGAGGCCGCGTTCGGCTGCGGGATGAAGAACAGGTGGTTGATGGACGGATCGGTGCCCGCACCGAACACCCGCGAGTGGAACACATCATAGGTGATGCCGTTCGCGGTCACCGTGAACGTGGCGCCGACCTGTGAACCGCCGCCATCGGCACCGAGGTTGCCCGTGATGCTCAATGAGCCCACTCCGTTGAGGTCGCCCGCCCATACGAACATCGAGGGCGCGGAGCCGCAGGTGGTCGCACCCAGCATGGTGGTGAAGTACGATCCGCCGCCCAGCTTGGTGCTGGTGAGGATCGCGCTGTTGGTGTAGGGGATCAGCGTGCCGATGTTCGAGTTCAGTTGGTTGGCCCCATCGAACATGTCATTGCAGCCATCGGTGATCGAGGTCGCCGTGTTCCCATTGTCCAGTGCGAAGCCGCTCGGGTTGGGAATGGTCGACAGGATGGACGCGCTGTTGGCCGTCAGCCCGTTCAGCACGGCCGACAGGGGATAGGAAGCCGTATTGGCCTGCAGGATGGCCGTTCCGCCCGGGCACAGCATCGCCGGCGTCGGCAGGATGCTCACCACCGGGGCCGGGTTGACGGTCACCGCGATATTGCTCGGTGCACTGGTGCAGCCGTTCAGCGTGGCCGTGAAGCTGTACGTGCCGCTGTTCGCGGCGGCAAGGCTCGCGATGGTCGGGTTCTGGTCCGTCGAAGCGAAGCTGTTCGGCCCGGTCCAGTTGAAGGTGGTGCCGATGTCCGTGGCGCCCGTAAGCTGCAGCGTGCCGTTGAGGCAGGCCGTACCGCTGGAGGCGATGGCGATGGGCGTGGGGTTCACCGTCACCACCACGCTGTTGCTCGCGGTCGCCTGGCTGGCGTTGTCCGTCACCGTCAAGGTGTAGGTGCCGGACGTGGTGGCCGTATAGTTCGGCGTCGTCGCCACCTGGTTCGCCCCGTCGCTCCATGAGTACGTGTAGGGGATGCAGCCATCGGTCACCGTGCTGTTCAGCGCAACGGAGCTTCCGGCGCAGAACGTGGTGGGCCCGGCAGCGGCGATGTTGACCGAGGGCGGCGTGCCCGCCCCGATCGTCACCGTCACGTTCGCCGAAGTGGCGCACCCATTGGTCCCCGTCGCCGTCACGGTGTACGTGTTCGTGGCCGCAGGGGTCGCGGTGACGATCGGGCCCACCGTGGTGTTCAGTTCGGGGCTGGCCGCCCAGCTGAAGGTGCCCGCCTGGCTGATGCCCAGTCGGAAGTCCGGCCGCGCATTGTAGGGGCTGTAGCTCGCCGTCGTGGCCGATGCCACGGTGGCCGGCGACTGGCTGTCGTTCCGGTAGACGATGGAACTGGCGAACGCGGTCGGGCTGTTGTACTGCACCACGTTCATGGCGGACGTGCCGGCGATGTTGTTCGAGAAGGTCGTCTCCACGATCACGTTGCTCGTGCCGTTCCAGATGAAGGGGGCATTGAACGTATGGACGTTGTTATAGCCCACGGTGGCCGTGAACGTGCCGGCCGGCACCACTTCCGTCAGGCCGCCCACGAACGAGGAGGTCAGGCTGGTCAATGCCGTATTGCCGATGCTGACCTTGAAGCTCTGGTTGTTCGTATAGGAGGCGCCGATGGAGACGACCGGGAAGGCGATGCTCCCGATCGGCGTGTTGGCCTGAAGGCCCATGCTCGTCAGTTCGGAGGCCAGGATCAGCATCTGCATCCGCTGACCACCCCAGTAGAGCTGGTAGGGGGCCGGGTAGTCCGAGGCGGCATTGACACCGGCCGAGTTCATATTGGCCTGCGTGCCGGATTGTGCCGTCCCGCTGACCAGTCCGCCGGAAGCCGTCAGCTGGATGCTGCTGCCTGCGCAGATCGTCGGGGCCGGAGGCGTGACGGTGACCGTGCTCGGGCTGGGGTTCACCGTGACGCTCGTCGTGGCGGGAGCGGAGGTGCACCCGTTCAGCGTGGCCGCGAACGTATAGGTGCCGGCCGCGGCCGTTGTCACGCCCGTGATCGAGGGGCTCTGGCTTGTCGAGGAGAACGAGTTGGGACCGCTCCAACTGAAGGTGGTCCCGATGTTCGTCGTGCCGGTCAGGTTCAGGGCTTGGCCGACGCATACCGGGCTGTTGCTGCTCGCACTGGCGGTGGGGGTGGGGTTCACGGTCAGGACCAGCTCGTTCGAATAGCCCGAAACGGGACCGTTCGAACAGGTCACCCGCAGCCGGTAGTAGTAGGTCCCGGCGGTCAGTGCCCCGGTGGTGAAGGTGGTCGTGGTCGCCCCCGAGCCACCGCTCGCCAGGGAGAAGCCGCTGCCGCCGCCCACCGTGGAGACCTCCCATTGGTAACTGATGCCCAGGCCGATCTCGGCGCCGGTGGAGGTCATCGT
>JAFDZF010000003.1 GCA_018267055.1 Bacteroidota bacterium | reverse complement strand
GCATCGACCTGGACGCACAGGGCCGGCCGGTGGTGAGCACCAACGATGGGCTCTTCCTGCTCGACGGCGGCCGCTTCCGGCACCAGGTGCCCCTGTTCGAAGGCCGGCCGCAGGAGGCCACCGGCCTCTTCCACACCGCGATAGGCGATCTCCTCGGCACCGAGCATGGGCTCTATCGCTATGACCTGGAACGCAACCTCGTCCGTCCGCTCACGCCGCCCAGCACGAAGGGCACGCCGATCCACGAGCTCTCCCGCATGGTCCAGGTGCGCCATGCCTACGCCGACACGCTGGAAAGCCGCCCCTGCCTGGTGGTGGGCGTGATGGGCTACGGCACGGTGTGGTTCGAACCCGCCACCTTGCGGTCCACCCTGCTGATCACCGAGAAGGGCCTGCCGCGCTCCATGCCCAACAACCTCACGCGCGAGCTGCTCCGGACGCGCGACGGCACCTACTGGTCGGCTACGCCGGCAGGGGTGTTCCGCTGGATGCTGGACCGGGCGCACGTGGAGAACGCGTTCGATGTGTACCGTATGGATGTGCCCGGCCGCGCGCTCCCGGGCAACGATGTGCAGGACCTGCTGGAGGACGGGCAGGGCGGCATCTGGGTGGCCACGCGCGACGGTGGGCTGGCCCTCATCCGCAACGGCAGCTGCACCGCCTTCCCCTGCCCGCGACCCGCCGGCAATGCCGTGTTCGGCCTGGCGCTCGACCGGCGGGGCCGCATCTGGTGCACCACCGCGAACGGGATCGAGGTGTTCGATCCCGCCGACGGCAGCTTCTTCCACGTGGCGGTGGAAGGCATGCAGGGCTCGGCCGCCCTGGGTGGTGCGATCGCCACGCTGCCCGATGGGCGCATCGGCTTCATCGCGGAGAACACCTTCTTCATCGCCGACCCGGAACGGATGCTCACGGCCCGTCCGCTTCCGGCGCCCTACCTCACCGGGATGCGCGTGGACGGGCGCCCCGCGATGGACCGGTCGCAGGCGGGCACGGTGCGCCTCTCCGCGGACGAGCACGCCCTCGCGCTGGCCGTGAGCGCACTGCGGCTCACCGGCCCCGGACCGATGTCCTTCGCCGTGCGCCTGGAGGGCGTGGACGAAGTGCCGCACCTGGCCCGCGGCACCGATGAAGTGACCTATGCGAGCCTGCCGCCCGGCGACTTCCGCCTTTTCGCGCGCAGCGTGGACAGCAGCGGCGCCCTGGGCGAGGAAGTGCTGCTGACCCTGGTGCATGTGGCCGCTCCGTTCTGGCAGCGCTGGTGGTTCTATGCCTTGCTCGCCGTGGCGGCCAGCGCCGGCGTGCTGGGCTGGTCGCGCTACCGCCTGCGGCAGGCCCTGGCCCTGCATGCCGTGCGCGACCGCATCGCCAGCGACCTGCACGACGAAGTGGGCTCCTCGCTCAGCTCCATCACCATCGGCAGCCAGCTGGCCGCCCAGCTGAGCAAGGGCGAGGACGAGCAGGTGCGGCAGCTGATCGCGCGCATCGGGGAGACCAGCAGCGCCAGCCTGCGCAGCATGAGCGACATCGTGTGGGCCATCGACCCGAAGAACGACGAGGGCGAGGCGCTGGTGAAGCGCCTGCGGCGCATCGCGCAGGAGCTGCTGGAGAGCAAGGGCATCGGCGTGGCGTTCCTCGCCACGGGCGGCGTGGAGGAGCTGCGCCTGCCGATGGACGTGCGGAAGGAGCTCCTCCTCATCGGCAAGGAAGCGATGCACAACGTGAGCAAGCATGCCGGCGCGAAGCAGGTGACGGTGACGGTGGACCGCTCCGATGGGAAGCTGACCCTCGGCGTGGAGGACGACGGGCGGGGCTTCGACCCCATGCTGCATCCCGACGGCCATGGGCTGACGAGCATGCAGCGGCGCGGCGCCGCCCTGGGCTCCATGGTGCGCATCGACAGCGCACCGGGCCGCGGCACCCGGGTGATGGTGCGCGTGGACCTGGCGAATATTCGGGATTGATGGACAGGCAGGCGACGCCTCCATTTGCGGGTGCCGTTCCCGCCCCGTCCGGGGCATCGGTACCTTGCCCACATGGAGCGCATCCGGGTCGTAGCCTTCGATGACAACAAGGACCTGCGGGAGATGTTCCGCATGCTGGTGGAAGCGCAGCCGGACATGGTGTGCGTGGCCGTTCATCCGGACCTGAGCCAGCTGCAGCGCGACGTGGCGGCGGCACGGCCGGACGTGATCGTGATGGACATCCAGATGCCGGGCATGGACGGGATCGAAGGCGTGAAGGCCATCAAGGCCCGCTATCCCGGGGCCCGCATCCTGATGCAGACCGTCTTCGAGGACGACGACAAGGTGTTCGATGCGATCTGCGCGGGCGCGAGCGGCTACATCCTGAAGACCGAGGGCGCGGACGGCATCGTGCAGGCCATCCGCGCCGTGCATGGCGGGGGCTCGGCGATGACCCCGGCCATCGCGTTCAAGGTGCTGGAGCGCTTCCGTGCGAACACGCCCGTTCCCGGCCAGCGGGAGGAGGCCGGGCTCAGCGACCGCGAGAAGGAAGTGCTCACCCTGCTGGTGAAGGGCCACAGCTACAAGATGATCGCTGCCGAGCTGGGCATCAGCTACCACACGGTGGACAGCCACATCCGCAAGATCTATGAGAAGCTGCACGTGAGCAGCGGCACCGAGGCGGTGAGCAAGGCGATCAAGGACCGGCTGGTCTGATCACACGGACATTCGGGATTG
>JAFDZF010000039.1 GCA_018267055.1 Bacteroidota bacterium | reverse complement strand
GATGGCCAGTGAGCCTGTTCACCTGGGACATCCTGTTCCTGCTGCCCGTGGTGTGGGTGGGCCCGGTGCTGGCCCCCTGCCTGGTCTCGGTGGGGCTGGCGGCCCTGGGATTGCTGCTGCTGCACAAGCGGGCGCAAGCGCCCACCTTCCGGCCGTCGAAGCGGCACTGGTCCGCGCTGGTGGGATCGGGCGCCCTGCTGCTGTACACCTTCATGGAAGAACCCTTGCGCCACCTGCATGCCAAGGGGAGCGGCCTCCGGGCCGATGCCGCCATGATGGCCTTGCAGGATTATCTGCCGGCCCACTTCGACTGGCCGGTGTTCCTGATCGGGCTCGCGCTGGCCCTGTGGGCCCTGATCGACCTGGCGCGACGCCATGCGTGACCTTCGGTTGCCTTCATTTTTTCCCCGCCGTTGCTGGGCAACCTTGCAACCCGCCAGCGGCAACCGCGTATCAGGCCCACGTCTTGGCCATGGGATCCAACACGAAAATGGTCGCTGAAGCCCGTCTGTTCCTTCGCCTCGGCCTGCTCTCGCTCTTCGGCCTCGGGTTCTACTACGCCCACCTCTTCTTCGGCATGTTCGGCAACGTCTTCCTGTTCAAGGCCCTGGCGGTGCTCTTCCTGCTCACCGCCCTCCCGCTGCCGATCATCGCGATGAACAACAAGCGGCTCTTCCCCGAGCTGCAGCGCCCCGGCAAGACGATCCTGACCACCGCCGCAGTGCTCCTCCTCATCCACCACTTCCTGATGACGTTCATCTTCGTGATGTTCCTGCAGGAAGGGCGGGTGTTCTGAGCCGATCGAAACTTTCACGCCCACCGCCGCGTTAAGACCCAAGCGACCACACAACGGTCCGACGATACCCCTGATCACAGGAGGCACCGAAAAGCCACTGAGCAGAAAAAGCCTCTGTCCAGGCCCGTAAGCCGGGAGATCAGGATACTCGAAGCGCGCCCTGTAAGGCGCGCTTCGCTATTTCGGGGCGGGCTGTGCGTCCATCAGCGCCTTGGCCTGCACGCACCAAAGCAGCTCGTCCACGAAGGGCTTGGCATGCTTCGCGCTGCGCTCGGGGTCCGTGGGCGTGCCGTCCTCGGCATAGGCCTCCTGGGCCTTCGCCACGGGGAACATCGCCGGCACGGTCCACGCCCGGATCTTCCAGAGCGAGAACTGCAGGGAGGTGATCACCTGCGAGCCACCGAAAGGGCCGTCGCTCACGGTGCTGATGGCGATGGGCTTGCGGCGCCACTCCGGATAGAGCACGTCGACGGCGTTCTTCAAGGCGGCCGGGTAGCCGCCGTTGTATTCGGGCGTCACGATGAGGATCCCGTCGGCCCGTTTCACCCGCGCGGCGTACTCGAGCAGGGGCGCCGAGGGGTCCTGCTGGTGCATCAGGCGCTCATGGAAGAGCGGGAAATCGTAGGCGCGCAGGTCGATGATCTCGGTCGACGCCAGCGCCTGCTCCTTCAGGTAACGCTCGAAGAAGAGGGCCACGCGATGGCTCTTGCGGCCGTCGCGCACGCTGGCGGACAGGATGGCGATATGGGGCGAAGGCATGCGCCGAAGATGCCGATAATTCGACGACCGGGGGCTCCCCGCCCCCTGGGCCGGGCCCAGAGCCGTCCGGGAAGGAAGGCTACTGCTCGAAGACGAGCGCTTCGGCCTTGGCCCCGAGCTCTTCCAGGAGGCGCCGCATGTCGGCCACGAAATCCTCCGGGCCGCAGAGGTAGAAGTACTGGTCGAAATCCTGCACCAGGGCCACCAGCAGGTCGCGGTCGATGCGCCGCTCGTGGAAACCGATGACACGCTGGCGGGTGAAGATCTTGATGAACCGCTTGCCGAGCATCTTGGTGAACTCCTCGTCGAGGATCACATCGGTGGCCGTATGGTTGGAGCAGACCAGGGTATTGCCGGCCAGGGCCTTGCGCTTCTGCAGGTCGCGCAGGATCGCCACGAAGGGCGTGACGCCCGCGCCGCCGGCGAAGAAGAAGCCCGGCCCCTTGTAGGTGATGGCGCCGAACGGCTCGCCCAGGATGAGCTGGTCGTTCTTGTGCACCAGCCCCAGCTGGTGGGTGACCCCGCCGCGGCCGTCGTACAGCTTGATGATGAACTCCAGGTGCTTGGCGCCGGGCAGGCCGGTGAAGGTGAAAGGGCGCAGCTGGTCGGTCCATCCCGGCTTGTCGATGGCCACGTCCGTGGCCTGGCCGGGCTCATAGGTGTAGCCCTTGGGGCGTTCCACCACGAAGCGCTTCACGTCCGGCGTGATGAACTCCGTGTCGATGACCTTGACGGTATAGGAAGCCATCGGCGGGCTCAGTTCTTCATGTTCTCGAACTGCAACGGCAGCTCGAAGTCCTGCCCCCGCAGGTGCCCCATCACGGCCTGCAGGTCGTCGATCTTCTTGCCGTTCACGCGGACCATGTCGTCCATGATCTGCGGCTGCACCTTGAGGCCGGTGTCCTTGATGGACTTGACGATCTTCTTCGCGGTCTCGCGCTCGATGCCCTGTTTCACCTTGATGGTGCGGTAGAGCAGCTTGCCGCTGGGCTGGGGTTCGGCGCTGAGGTCGTAGCTCTTCACGTCGACCTTCTGCTTGGCGCTGCGCTCGAGGAGGATGTCCACGATGGCGTCGAGCTTCAGGTGGTCCTCGGTGCCGAGCTTGATGGTGAGGGCCTTCTTGTCGAACTCGATGGTGCTGTTGGAGCCGCGCAGGTCGTAGCGCGTCTCCAGCTCCCGCTTGGCGGTGTTGATGGCGTTGTCGAGCAGCTGGGGGTCGACCTTGGAGATGACGTCGAAGCTGGGCATGGGGATCAGTATTGTTCCTCGGCGTTGGGGAAGTCGCGGGAGCGCACGTCGCGCACATAACCGGACACGGCCTCGGTGATGACGCCGTGCAGGTCGGCATAGCGCCGCAGGAAGCGGGGGTTGAACTCCTTGTTGATGCCCAGCATATCGTGCAGCACGAGCACCTGGCCGTCGACGCCGCCGCCGGCGCCGATGCCGATGACGGGGATGCGGACGCTGCGGGCCACCTCGGCCGCGAGGGCGGCGGGGATCTTCTCCAGCACCAGGGCGAAGCAGCCGGCTTCTTCGAGCAGCTTGGCATCGCGCCGCAGGCGTTCGGCCTCCTCCTGTTCCTTGGCGCGCACCACGTAGGTGCCGAACTTGTAGATGCTCTGGGGCGTGAGGCCCAGGTGGCCCATCACCGGGATGCCCGCGGTGAGGATGCGCTCCACGCTGTCCAGCACCTCGGCGCCGCCCTCGAGCTTCACGGCATGGGCGCCGCTCTCCTTCATGATGCGGATGGCCGAGTTGAGGGCGCCCTTGGAGTTGCCCTGGTAGGTGCCGAAGGGCAGGTCCACCACGACGAGGGCGCGGCCGCAGCCGCGCACCACGCTGCTGGCGTGGTAGATCATCTGGTCCAGGGTGATGGGCAGGGTGGTCTCGTGCCCGGCCATCACGTTGCTGGCGCTGTCGCCCACGAGGATGACGTCGATGCCGGCGGTGTCCACCAGCCGGGCCAGGGAGAAGTCGTACGCGGTGAGCATGGCGATGCGCTCACCCTTCTGCTTCATCTCCTGCAACGTGCGGGTGGTCACCCGCTTCACTTCCTTGGCAACGCTCATCGGTGTGGGGCTGGGGGGCCAAAACTATGCCTCTCCGGGGGCATCGGACGTGTATAGGATACCCCGGTGCGCTTTTTCCGGAGCGGCCCCGGCTGATGCCGGGCGTCTATCTTCGTCCCCCATCACGCACCGATGCTGAAGCGGACCCTTATCATCGCCCTCCTTGTGAACGTGCTCTACGGCTGCAGCACCGACCTCGACGTGAACGCCCCCTACAAGGAGAGCACGATCATCTACGGCCTGCTGGACAAGAACGCGGACACCAACTTCATCAAGATCAACAAGGCCTTCCTCGGCGAGGGCGACGCCTTCATCTACGCGCAGATCCCCGACTCCAACGAGTACACGGACGCACAGATGCAGGCCGAGGTGCAGCGGCTCAACGCCCAGGGCGAAGTGGCTGAGACCTTTCCGCTGCAATCGATCCGCAAGGACCGCGCGCCGGGGATCTTCTATGGCCCGCAACACAAGCTCTACTACTTCACCTCACCCGGCGCCCTGGACCCCGCCTCGCGCTACCGCATCGTGGCCCACGTGAAAGGGCAGCAGGTGGAGAGCTCCACCTCCGTCGTGGGCGACCTCACCCCCAACCAGTTCCTCATCGGCACGGGCAAGCTGGCCCTGGCCTCCAACACCGGCTATTCGAACTTCAACATCCGGTGGACCTCGGGCATGAACGGCAAACGCTACGAGCTGTCGTACCGCTTCAACTGGGACGAGGTGATCGGCAGCGATACCACGTCGCACAGCTTCGAGGAGCCCATCGGCTCGCTGGTGGCCACCAACCTTTCGGCCAACCAGACCATGGAGGTGCCGATGGTCGGCGAGACCTTCTTCCAGAGCATCGCGGCGCACGTGCACGACGACCCCGCGGTGACCCTGCGCATCTTCCGGGGGATCGACCTGATCTGGGCCGTGGGCGGACCGGACCTGCACGTGTACCTGCAACTGTCCAGCCCCATCAGCGGGGTCGTGGAGGAGCGGCCCCAGTTCACCAACATCACCAACGGCTACGGCCTGTTCTCGAGCCGGGTCTTCCGCGAGGTGCAAGGCAAGCAGCTGAACGACCCCGGCGTGGGCGAGCTGGTGGAGGGCCAGTACACCGGCACCCTGCGGTTCTGCATCCCCGGAGGGGGTGCTCCGGTGGGCTGCCCGTAGGATATCCTGTCCTTTTGACAGCTGCCGGACCGCACGTCCGGCGCGGGATGGCACCTGGGCCTGTCAGTCCGGTGCGGTGGCATGATCGTTGACGGCCGCCGGTCCATTACCAAACCGAACAATGAGCAAGATCATCGGGATCGACTTGGGTACCACGAACAGTTGCGTGGCCGTGATGGAAGGCAACGAACCCGTGGTCATCGCGAACAGCGAGGGCAAGCGCACCACGCCGAGCGTGGTGGCCTTCGTGGACAATGGGGAACGCAAGGTGGGCGACCCGGCCAAGCGCCAGTCGATCACCAACCCCAAGAACACCATCTATTCCATCAAGCGCTTCATGGGCAACACCTATGAAGAGGACGCCAAGGAGATCGCGCGCGTGCCGTACGAGGTGGTGCGCGACAACAACGGCATGCCCCGGGTGAAGGTGGGCGACCGCCAGTACACCCCGCAGGAGATCAGTGCGATGATCCTGCAGAAGATGAAGAAGACCGCCGAGGACTACCTGGGCACCACGGTGAGCGAGGCGGTGATCACGGTGCCGGCCTACTTCAACGACGCACAGCGCCAGGCCACCAAGGAGGCCGGTGAGATCGCCGGCCTGAAGGTGCGCCGCATCATCAACGAGCCCACCGCCGCGGCCCTGGCCTATGGCCTGGACAAGAAGCACAAGGACCAGAAGGTGGTGGTGTTCGACTGCGGTGGCGGCACGCACGACGTGAGCGTGCTGGAGCTGGGCGATGGCGTGTTCGAGGTGAAGAGCACCGACGGCGATACGCACCTGGGCGGCGACGACTTCGACCAGGCGATCATCGACTGGCTGGCCGATGAGTTCAAGAAGGACGAGGGCATCGACCTGCGCCAGGACCCCATGGCCCTGCAGCGCCTGAAGGACGCGGCCGAGAAGGCCAAGATCGAGCTGAGCAGCACCACGAGCAGCGAGATCAACCTGCCGTACATCATGCCGGTGAACGGCATCCCCAAGCACCTGGTGCGCTCGCTGACGCGCGCCAAGTTCGAGCAGCTGGTGGACAGCCTGATCAAGCGCACCATCGCCCCCTGCGAGAGCGCGCTGCGGAACGCGGGGCTCAAGACGAGCGACATCGATGAAGTGATCCTGGTGGGCGGCAGCACCCGCATCCCGGCGATCCAGGAGGCGGTGAAGAAGTTCTTCGGCAAGGAGCCCAGCAAGGGCGTGAACCCCGACGAGGTGGTGGCCATCGGCGCCTGCATCCAGGGCGGCGTGCTCACCGGCGAGGTGAAGGACGTGCTGCTGCTGGACGTGACCCCGCTGAGCCTGGGCATCGAGACGATGGGCGGCGTGATGACGAAGCTCATCGAGGCCAACACCACCATCCCCACCAAGAAGAGCGAGACCTTCAGCACGGCGAGCGACAACCAGCCGAGCGTGGAGATCCACGTGCTGCAAGGCGAACGCCCGATGGCGAGCGGCAACCGCACCATCGGCCGCTTCCACCTGGACGGCATCCCGCCGGCCCCCCGCGGCACCCCGCAGATCGAGGTCACCTTCGACATCGATGCCAACGGCATCCTGCACGTGGGCGCCAAGGACAAGGCCACCGGCAAGGAGCAGAGCATCCGCATCGAGGCGAGCAGCGGCCTGAGCAAGGACGACATCGAGAAGATGAAGAAGGAGGCCCAGGCCAATGCCGACAGCGACAAGCACGCCCGCGACAAGGCCGACAAGCTGAACCAGGCCGACAGCCTGATCTTCCAGACCGAGAAGCAGCTGAAGGAGTTCGGCGACAAGATCCCGGCCGACAAGAAGCAGCCGATCGAGGACGCCCTGGGCAAGCTCCGCACCGCGCACGGCGCGCAGGACGTGGCCGCCATCGACAGCGCCATGGCCGAGCTGAACAGCGTGTTCCAGGCCGCCAGCCAGGAGATGTACAATGCCGCCCAACAGGCCCAGGCCAACGGCGGCGGCGGCTCCGGCAACCCCGGCGGCGACCAGGAAGTGACCGATGTCGACTTCGAAGAAGTGAAGGACGACAAGAAGTGACCGCCTAGCGCGGCGCCATCCCCCGTGAAAGCCCCTTCCAGCCTTGGAAGGGGCTTTTTCATTGCCGGTCCGGAAAAAGGCCTACTGACGGGATCCGCGTTATGAGGTTGCTTCTGTGGATAAGATTTTTCGGCTTGCGTTGAAGATATCGTCTACGATACATTGTCAGACCCGAAACCCATTCCCTACCTGATCCTACTTTGACGCTGCCCGACCACGGGACATGATCGGTGCGACGCACCGCCGCCCCGTTCCCTATATATGATATATCAGTCAGCGCCTCCCCGACGAAGGGCGCCGGCTTACCCACGGCGATAGCCCGGACGCTATCCTTTTCCGCCTTTTCCTCCTTTTCCTGAAAACCCAAAACCCTTGATCATGAATTGTCGAAACGCATCGGCCCGGCCCACCCGGCGAACGTCGTGGTGGCGCCATGCGGCCGCAGCAGCAGCGCTTGTGCTGTTCGGTACGGCGAACGCCCAGAACGTGACAGTGACCGGGGCCACCGCGGGTGGCAATGGCTCTTACGCCACCCTGGGCGCCGCCTTCACGGCGATCAATGCCGTCGCACACCCAGGCGAGGCGATCGTGGTGACCATCGACGCCAATACCACGGAGACCGGCTCCGCGGTGCTGAACGGCAATACATGGAACAGCCTGGCCATCCATCCGTCGGTCGCCGGCGTTTCGATCAGCGGCGCATCGGTCGGCGGCCGCGGCCTCATCGAGCTGAACGGCGCGGACAATGTGACGCTCGACGGCGCAGTGGGCGGTGTCGGCTCCTCGCGTGACCTGACGATCACGAACACGGCCACGAACACCACCACCTACACCTCGGTGGTCCGCCTGGCCGTGCTCGCCTCCACGCAGACGTCGGCGGACGGGAACATCATCCGCAACTGCGTGCTGAACGGCAGCGCGACGGGCCGCAACGGTTCGGCCAACACGTCCACCAACGGCTCCGAGAACACCACCTTCGGCATCTACGCGGGGGGCAAGGGGGCACCCGGAGGCACCGCCCCGGCGGCGATCTCCAGCGTGACGAGCGATTCGGCACCGAGCGGGACGACGATCAACAACCTTTCGGTCGCGAACAACGCGATCAATGCCTGCGCCCGCGGCGTCGTGTTCAACGGGGCCGCGGCCTCCGTTTCGGCGGGGACGCTCTCCATCACCGACAACACCATCGGTGCCTCCGCGACACTGGGCAGCTACCCCTTCACCACCCCGACGACCTCGGTATACACCAAGGGGATCCTCATCTCGGGGGCCAATACCCTCACGATCACGGGCAATACCATCCAGAACATCCTTTCCTATGTCGGCACGGGGATGACGGCCATCGAGCTCAACAGCGCGATCACCGGCGTGACCACGACCATCTCCAACAACATCATCAGCGGCGTGGCCCAGAACAGCACCGCCGGCAACTCCGCCATCGGGATCCTCTTCAGCGCCCATAGCGGCGGCACCTACAACATCAGCGGCAACAGCATCTCGAACCTCCAGAACAACGGGAACGCGAGCAATGCGGCCATCAGCATCGTCACCAGTTCGGCCACGGCGGGAACGATCCAGCGGAACAACATCTCCACGGTGTATGCCCGGAGCACGGGCGGTTACTCCGCAGCCGGCATCCTGATCGGCTCGAGCGCGGGCAACAACATCACGATCCAGAACAACTTCGTCCGGGACATCAACATGTGCCCGAACAATTCGAACGTGACGATAGCCTTCGGCGCCGTGGGCATCCGCCTCAACGGCGGCACCGGGCACAAGGTGCTCCACAACACCGTATCGCTGGCCGGGCCGGTGTTCACCAGCACGAGCACGGACATCACCGCCTGCCTCAGCATCACCGCCACGTCCATGACCGGCATGGACGTGCGGAACAACATCTTCTCGAACACGATGAGCGGCGGGAGCTCGACCACGCCGCACATGTGCATCCAGCTGATCGCCGGCGGCACCAGCGCCATGAACCTCCTGATGAACAACAACGCGCTGTACCAGGGCAGCGGGGCGATGAACTCCATCCTCGGGACCACCACCCCGACCTACTACACCGCCGCCAACTTCAATGCGGGCGCCACCACGCCGGCGACGAACATGCGCGCGTACACCAGCACGCTCAGCCCGGCCGGTACCAATGACGACGCCTCGAAGGCGAGCACGGCCGCAGCACCGTTCATCAGCGCGACGAACCTGCATGTGGACATCACCTCCCCCCAGGCGGTGAACCTCAATTCCGCCGGCGCGAGCGGCACCGGTGTCACGACCGACATCGACGGCGACGCACGCAGCACCCCGCCGGATATCGGCGCGGATGAGTTCGTCCTTCCCCTCTGCACCACCGCCAACGGGGGCGCCATCTCCCCCGGCACGGCCAGCGTTTGCAGCGGCGGCACCTACACGATGACCTCCACCGGCGCCGAGATCGGCCTGGGCATCAGTTACCAATGGGAGGTCTCCACGGTGGGCGGCGGCAGCGGCTTCTCCCTGGCGAGCGGTGGCTCGGGGGCGACCACGACCACCTT
>JAFDZF010000038.1 GCA_018267055.1 Bacteroidota bacterium | reverse complement strand
GCCTCCACGTAAAGGGTGAGCACGCCGAGCCATTCGCGCCGCACACGCCGGTCCAGGGCGAGCAGGACCGGGGCCACGGCCGCCGTGTTCAGCAGCAGGTCGGAGCGGCCGAGCATGCGGTCCTGCGCGGCGGGGTCGATGCGCAGTGCCCCACGGTCGAACCAGGGCACATCGCTGCGCTGCAGCCCGGCGACGGCGGCCGCTGACAGCGGGTCGCTCCGCTCCTGGACCTCCAGGCCGGTGAAGATGGCCACGCTGCTCACCACGCAGATGGGCACGTCCACCCAGGGCCGGATGCGGTATACCGTACTGTCCCGCTGCGCGGCGAGGGGGGCGGCCGCCCAGGGGAGCAGGAGGAAGGGGAGGAGGCGCATCAGGGCCATGCCGGCGATCGGGCAAAGATGCTTGCGCCGGCCCCCGGTCGGGGTCACCAGGTGAGCGAGGCGCGCAGGCCCATCAGGTCGGGCGAGGTGATGGGCGTGAAGGCCAGCCCCCGGCCCAGGCGGGTGCGGTGCAGCTCGGGCACCAGCACGCCGGCCGCGGCGCCGATGAGCGCGCCGGTGAGCACGTCGCTGGGGAAGTGCTTGCCGCCCTCGACGCGGTAGTAGCCCACCAGCGCGGGCGGGATCGCGGCGGCGCCATAGAGCAGCCAGCGCTTGCCGCGCAGCTCGGGGTGCATGTCGTCCAGCACCTTGGCCATGAAGAACGAGGCCACGGCGGTGTTCGCGGTGTGCCCGCTGAAGAACGAATGGGTATTGGCCGCGTTGGTGCGCTGCTCCAGCGTGGCCGATTCGATGTAGGTGATGGGGCGGTAGCGGCCGGCGGCCAAGCAGGTCCAGGATTGCAGGCCGCCCACCATCGTGGCCGCCTCCACGTACATGGTGGCCACGCTGCCCCATTCGCGGCGGATGCGCGGGTCCAGGCCGATGAGCACGAACGGGGCGGCCGCGGTGCCGTAGAGCAGGCGGTCCGAAGCGGCCAGGGCCAGGGCCTGCCCGTTGGGGTCGATCCGCAGGGCGGCCCGGTCGAAGGCGGGGATATCCTCCGTTTCCGCCCCCGCCAGCATGGCCATGGTCAGCGGGGTGCGCTCGCTCTGGGCGTGCAGGCCGGCATAGAGCGCCGTGGCCCCCACCGCGCACAGCGGCACGTCCACCCACGGGTCCAGGCGGTACACGGCCGTATCGCCCCGCTGGCCGCCGGATTGCGCCGCCGCATCCCCGCAAAGGGGAAGGAGGGCCAGGAAAAGGAAGGGGCGCATGCCTGGGTGAACCTACGGATAAGGACCGCGCAGGGTCAAGAACGTCACAGGGCTTGGAAAAATTGGGCCGAAGCCCGTTGTTTGGGTCTGAAAGCATCCTGCGACCGACCATGGGCACGGAAAGATCGACCAAGGCCACGGAGCACTTGCTGGAACGGGCCATCCGCCTGGCGGCCAAGGTGCACAAGGGGCAGGTGGACCGGTTCGGCAACCCCTTCATCCTCCACGTCCTCCGGGTGATCGCCCGGGGCCACGACGCGGACGAGCGGCTGCTGGCCGCCGTGCACGACGTGATCGAGCGCTCCGACCACACCGTGGAGACCCTGCGTGGGAAAGGCATTCCCGAACATGTGCTGCTGGCCCTGCGCCACATCAGCCGGGTGCCGGACGAGGACTACGATGCCTACATCGACCGCGTGGCGCAGAACGCGCTGGCCACCCGCGTGAAGGTGCACGACCTGGCCGACAAGATGGACCTGCGCGAAGTGGGCCAGCTGAGCGTGGCCGACCTGAAGCGCTACAACAAGCAGCTGGAGGCCTATGAGCGGCTGAAGCGCCTGGCCACGATCATCCGGGCCGAGATGACGCTGAACGCGCGCGCCCGCAAGACCGGATCGTGATGCGCCTCCGGGCCCACCCCGCCGCGCTGGCGTGCATCGCCTGCATGCTCGGCCTCCCCGGGCGGGCCCAGAAGGCATCCAAGGTCCCGGACGGGGCGCAGACCCTGTACCTGATCGGCGATGCGGGCGACGCGGGAGAGGCCTACAGCGCCCCGGTGCTGCGCCTCCTCGGCGAGGTGGTGCAGGCCGATACCGCCGCAGGGCGGACGCTGCTCTTCCTCGGCGACAACATCTACGAGCACGGCCTGCACAAGAAGGACGCGCCGGAGCGGAAGCAGGACGAGGCGAACATCGACGCACAGATCGGGGCGGCGCTGCGGTTCCCGGGCCGCACCATCTTCATCCCCGGCAACCACGACTGGCAGCAGGGCGGGCGGCAGGGTTGGAAGACCGAGCAGCGCGAGCAGGCGTACATCGTGGACACGCTGGGCAAGAAGTCCTTCCTGCCCAAGGGCGGCTGCCCCGGGCCCGAGGTGGTGGAGCTGGGCGGGCACGCGGTGCTCATCCTCATCGACACGCAGTGGTGGCTGCACCCTTTCCGCAAGCCGGAAGGCGAGCGCGATGGCTGCAGCGTGGCCACGGACCAGGAGTTCCTGGACGCCCTTGCCGAGACGCTGAAGGACGACCGGGGCAAGCACCTCATCCTGGCCGGGCACCATCCGCTGTACAGCTATGGCAATCACGGCGGCTATTTCTCCCTGCGCGACCATCTGTTCCCGCTCACCAACCTGAACAAGCACCTCTGGGTCCCGCTGCCGGTGCTGGGCGGCATCTACCCCTGGTACCGCTCGCTCATCGGCGACATCCAGGACCTGGCGAACCCGCGCTACAAGGCCCTGCGCCAGGGGATCGAGCGCGTGCTGGGACCCTATCCCGGCGCCATGTACGTCGCGGGGCACGAGCACACGCTGCAATACCTCGACCGCGACGGCATCCACCACCTGGTGAGCGGTTCGGGCTGCAAGTCCACCTACCTGCAGCGGCCCAACCCGTTGGCCTTCGGCAGCAGCGAGCGGGGTTTCGCCCGCCTCACCGTCGCGCGCGACGGCACCCTGTGGGTGGATTTCTTCACCCTGACGGGCGGAACGGCACCCGTTTGGTCGCAGCGCGTCGAGGGCCCGCCGGCCGATGCGCTGCTGCACGCGAGCGAGCGCCCGCGCCCCGACCTGCCCGACAGCGTGACCGTGGTGCCCAACGAAGCGCTGGCGGCCGGCGCCGTGCAGCGGTTCTTCTTCGGCGACCTCTACCGCGACGTGTGGACGGCGCCCATCCGCGTGCCGGTGCTGCGCATGGACACCACCTATGGCGGGCTGAAGGCCAAAGGCACCGGCGGCGGCATGCAGACGCGGTCGCTGCGCCTGAAGGCGGGCAATGGGCACGAGTACGTGGTGCGCACCATCAAGAAGTACCCGGGCATGGCGCTGTCGCCGGAGATGCGCGGCACCGTGGTGGAGAGCGTGGTGGCCGATGGCATCGCGGGCAGCCATCCCTACGCGAGCATCGCGGTGAAGCCGCTGGCCGAGGCCGTGGGCGTATTGCACACCGACCCGCGGCTGGTGTACGTGCCCGATGATCCCCTGCTCGGCCCCTACCGCGATGAGTTCGCCAATACGCTCTGCCTGCTGGAGGAACGCACCAACGGCGACTGGTCCGATACGCCGGCGCTCGGCGGCTCGAAGGACTTGGTCAGCTCCGCCGACCTCATCGGGGCGCTGCGCCGCTCGCACAACGACGTGATCGACGACCGGGCCCTGCTGCGCGCCCGCCTGCTCGACATGGTGCTGGGCGACTGGGACCGCCACGACGACCAATGGCGCTGGGCCAGCTACCCGCAGGCGGACGGCCGCACGGTGTACCGCCCCATCCCGCGCGACCGCGACCAGGCCTTCTTCAAGCAGGACGGCGTCATCCCCAACATCGTCAACCGCAAGTGGGCCGTCGCCAAATTCCAGTCCTACGGGCCCGACGTGCGCGACATCGACGGGCAGAACTTCAACGCCCGCTACCTGGACCGCGCCTACCTCACCGGCCTGGCCTGGCCTGCATGGAAGGCCATCGCCGACAGCATGCGCGCGGAGCTCACCGACGACGCCATCGGGCAGGCGGTGCGGCTCTTCCCCGACACCGCGCGGAAGCTCATGGGCGCATCGGTCACCGCGGGCCTGCAGGGCCGGCGCGACCGCCTGGAACAGCTCGCGCGCCGGCAGTACCTGCGCCTGGCCCGCTATGTCGATGTGGTGGGCACGGACCAGAACGAGCGGTTCGTCGTGACGCGCCTGGACGACGAGCGCACGCGCGTGGAAGTGTGGCTGAAGAAGAAGAAGGCGGAGGACGAGCAGGTGTACGACCGCACCTTCCTGCGGTCGGAGACGAAGGAGGTGCGCCTCTATGGGATCGACGGCAACGACGACTTCGTGGTGGCGGGCGATGTGCGCAGAGCCATCACCGTGCGCATCATCGAAGGCGCGGCCAAGGCCGAGGTGTTGGACAGCGCGCGCGTGCGGGCCTGGGGCGACCACACCATCGCCTACGGCACGGCCGGCGGGAAGCAGGCGGAGAAGAAGTGGCGGCTCGGCCCCGACGCGCGCCTGGTGGCGAGCCGGCGCCTCGACGCGATCGAATACGACCGCCAGGGATACACGCCCGACGTGCTGATGCCCCTGGTGACGCTGGGCTTCAACAAGGACGATGGCGTCTTCCTGGGCGCAGGCGGGATGTGGACGAAACAGGGCTTCAAGGCGGAGCCGTTCAAGTGGCGGCACCAGTTCCTGGGCAGTGCGGCGCTGCGGACGGGCGCGTTCAAGCTGGTGTACAAGGGGCAGGTGCGCAACGTGATCGGGCGCACGGGCTTCGGCCTGAACGCCGAGGTGCTCGCCCCGGAGTACCGGTTCAACTTCTTCGGGTACGGCGACCGCACGACGTTTCCCCCGAACGACGGGCAGTTCCAGTACCGGATGGACCTCGTGGACATCAGGCCGTACGCCCTGCGCACCGTGGGCGGGATCCACCACTTCCAGTTGGGCGGACACTGGTTCAGCGCCTCGCAAGGCCAGCTCAGCGCCCTGCTGCCCGACCACGCGGAGCTGGATGAGCAGCCCGACGTGGACTATGTGGGCGCCTATTTCACCTACACGCTGCTGAACGTGGACAAGGTGACGGAGCCCCGTCGCGGCGTGCGCCTGGAGCTCACCGCCGAGACGCTGAACGAGATCCACGACCGCGCCGACGTGCAGGGCATCAAGGCCGACCTGCGCACCTACGTGCCGCTGGAGATCGGGCGCTACCGCGGCGTGGTGGCCACGCGCTTCGCCTTCGAGCGGCGGCTGGACGACATCGACCCGCTCACCGCGGCCACGCTGGGCGGCAAGGAGGCCGTGCGGGGCTTC
Source organism: Bacteroidota bacterium (assembly GCA_018267055.1). Taxonomy (GTDB): domain Bacteria; phylum Bacteroidota; class Bacteroidia; order Flavobacteriales_F; family PHOS-HE28; genus PHOS-HE28. Next base: position 1,259 of record JAFDZF010000038.1, on the reverse strand, counting down.
CGGCGCGACCGCTTCTCGGGCAATACCGCGGCCTATGGCAACTTCGAGGTGCGCAGCGACCTGTTCAGCTCACGCAACAAGGTGCTGCCCTTCCGCCTCGGCCTCATCGCCCTGGCGGACGTCGGCCGCGTCTGGGTGGACGATACGGTCAACTCCCCCCGCTGGCACCACGCCTTCGGCGGCGGCCTCTTCATCAGCCCGCTCAACATGGTGGTGCTCCAGGGCACCTATGCCGTGAGCGACGACGACGCGCTGGTGGACGTGCGGCTGGGGTTCTTCTTCTGAGGCAGCCCTGCTTCAGCGCCCGGCCCTCACATCAGCAGCCAGTCGATGCCCCGCGACGCCATGTAGAGCACAAGGGCCACGGTGGACACCACGCCGAGCATGAAGATGGTGTAGGTGATGCGCAGGAACCGGTACTTGCGGTGGAGCACCTTGCCGAGCGAATGCAGGTCCTTGGTGAGGGTGCCGTAGAGGTAGTCGCGGTCCTCCATCAGGTCGCGCATGCCGGCCTGGTATTCGTCCAGGGGCATGTCGTGGAAGTTGCCGAAGAAGAGCAGGTTGGCCTCCTTGCGCTTGATCTCCTCGCGGGTGGTGCGGCCGTGCGTCACCGAGGGGCGCGTGGCCAGGGTGGCGGTGATGATGCACACGGCGCTGGTGAGCAGCACCAGGCCCAGCGGCAGCAGGAACTCGGGGTGCTTGTCCACCTTGGTCATGGGCCCGCCGAGGGTGTACGAGATCATCAGCGCGTTCACCGTGAGCATGATGTTCGCCTTGTTGTCGGCGATCTGGCTCAGGCGCGTGTGGTTGTTCAGCGTCACGCGGAACATCGTCTCCACGCCGCGCTCGGTCTCGCGGATCTTGTCGCGCTGTTCCTTCCGTGCCTTCTTGGCGGCCTTCTTCGCGCGCTTCTCGGGGTCGGGTACGGCGGGGGTGTCCGGTGCGTTCTGCATGGCCTTCAAGGCGTTGAGGTTGCGGATGCGGCCTGCGTCCCAGAGGGTGCGGGCGGTGTCCGAGCGGAAGAGCGTGCGTTCGAGAAAGGCGACGTTCTCGTCCAGCCATTCCCGTTTCGGCACCTTTTTGCCCGTGGCGATGCGGCGTTCTTCGCGCAGCAGGGCCAGGCGCTCGGGGTAGTCGGCGGCGGCGAGGTGCCCCAGGTCGGCATCCTTCATCAAGGCTTCCAGCGGGTCGGCCGGGTCCGCGTCGCTGCGCGTGGCCAGGATGAGCCGGTGCACCGTGCCGATCAGGGAGGCGGGGGC
>JAFDZF010000037.1 GCA_018267055.1 Bacteroidota bacterium | reverse complement strand
TGTCGATCACCTCGGCGGGCAGGTTCTTCAGGGCGATGTTCGCGTCGTCGCCGAAGAACTCCTCCCCGTCCACCAGCACGCGCTTCACCGCCTCGCCCTGCGCCTTGATGGTGCCGCCGTCGTTGGTGATGCCGGGCATCTTCGTCACCAGGTCCTCCGCGCTCGCGTCGGGGTTCACCTTGAAGGCACCGGCGTTGAAGATGGTCGTGTCGCCCTTCTGCTCCGCGCGGGCCTGGGTCACCACCAGCTCCACGGGCTTCAGTTCGGTGTTGGCCACCTTCAGCCGGAGAACGATGCCCGCCACGTCCGCCGCCACGTCCAGCGGGCGCTGCAGGTCGGCATAGCCCACGAAGCCGGACCGCAGCCGATAGCTTCCTGCCGGTACGCCGGCGAAATGGAAGGCCCCATCGGCATCCGTGACCGTGCTGCGCCGCTGGGTGCTGTCCGCCGCGTCGATCAACAGCACGGACGCGCCCGGGAGGGTGCCGCCATCGGCGTCATCGGCCACCGTGCCCGCCACCCGCCACGCCTGGGCGAAGCCGCCATGGACCAGCAACATGGCCAGCACAAGGCCCGCCGCACGCGCCTTCGGACGAGGGGACGGACGCGATGCGGAGGAATGGACGACGGCAGGGATCATGCCCGGGAAGGTTCGCTGTAAGAGCGTCCTTCCGGGCAAAGGTTCGATCCAGCGATGCAGCGACCCGATGGATCGAGGCATCGACGGTCCTCAGTGATGATGGCCGCCGGGGCCGTGCACGTGGCCGTGGCTCAGTTCCTCGGGCGTGGCCTCGCGGACGTCGGTCACCTCCACGTCGAAGTGGAGCGTGACGCCCGCCAGCGGATGGTTCCCATCGAGCAGCACCTTGCCATCCTTCACCTCCTTCACGGTGAACACGCCGTGCTCACCCGCCTGGAACTGCATGCCTTCCTCCACCTGCTGGCCGCCGAACTTCTCCAGGGGCACCTGTTGCACCAGCTGGATGTCGAAATCGCCATAGCCGCGTGCGGGCTCCACCCGCGCCTTGAACCGGTCGCCCGCCGCCTTCCCTTCCATCTGTTCCTCCAGGCCGGGAACGATCATGCCCGCGCCGTGCAGGTAGGCGAACGCATCATGGCCGTGCGAGGAATCCAGCAGTTTGCCGTCGTTGTCGCTCAATGCATAGTGGAACGAGACCACTTTGTCCTTGGAGATGTGCATGGGAAGTACGCTGCCGATCAGGGGCAGGCCGCGAAGGTAGCGGAGCGCCCTGCCCGCCGGCGAACAGGAACGGCCCGTTGTTTGTTCACCAAGCGACCCCGATCAACCGCTCCTCCATGTCGAAGCGCACCACCATCGCCCTGGGGCTGCTCGTTGCAGCCACCGCCACGCTGGGCCTTTCCCTGCTGTTGAGCCGCCGCCGTGAGCGGCTGGCCACGGCCGAGCCCTGGTACCCCGGACAGCCCGCCGACCCCGACGAGGACGATCCCTTCGCGGAGATGATCGAGGAGGGGGCCGGCCTGCTGGGGCAGATGAAGGCCGAGGCCGCCGAGCTGGCGCGCAGGGCCGGACTGCTGTAGGCAAGCCGGGCAGCGACGTGCGGCATGCCCATCGGGGGCCATTGCCGAACTTCGTCGCGATGACGGATGCACGCTTGTTCGACGCCTTCCCCGCCACCACCCAGGAGGAGTGGCTCGCCCTGGTCCGCAAGGAACTGAAGGACCGCACACCGGAGGAGGCCCTGCACTACGCCCTGGCCGCGGGCATCCCCGCGGAGGCCTACCACAGCGCCCGCCCCACCGCGGACACTGGACGGACGACCGGACGCCGGGGCGTGCAGCGCACCGCGAACACCTGGCGCGCCAGCGTGCTCGTGGACGCGGCGGACGCCGACGCGAACGACCGGCTGCTGGAAGGCCTGATGGGCGGCGCCGATGGAGTGGTCCTCACCGGACCGGTGGACAAGCTGCCCGACGCCTTGAAGGACGTGCTGCTCGCCGCGGTGGACGTGCAGGTGCAGGAAGGCAGCGTGGCGGCGTTGAAATGGCTGCTCAAGGAAGCGGAACGCCAACAGGTGCCCCCCGCCGAGCTCAGTTGCTGCATCGGCCTCCCCCACGACACGGATGCCAACGGCCTCCAGGCGCTGGTGGCGGGCCATCCGCTCGTCCGGCTGTTCACCGCCGACGATGGGCGCACCCACGCGGACGCCAACGTGGTGGACCCCACCCGGCACGCGCTCGCCCAGGCGGAGGGGATACTGCGGCACCTGCTGGCCCAGGGCTGGACGATCGATGCGGCCACGGCCCGCATCCAGTTCCGGCTGCACCTCGGCGACGACCTCTTCGTGGAGGCGGCCCGCATCCGCGCCCTGCGCGAGGCCTGGGCCGGCGTGGTCCGGGGCTTCGCGCCCGCACATGCCTGCAGCACGAACGCCTGGGTGCAGGCCCAGGGCACCTACCCGGCCGATGCCGCCATCACGCACACGAACGCCATCCGCGCCACGCTGCAAGCCGTGAGCGCCATCACCGGCGGCTGCAACGGGCTCACCCTGCCCGACCTCCGCTTCCCGGAAGGCGCGGGCCTGGGGCGGCGGACCGCCCGCAACATCCACCACCTGCTCCGCGACGAGTCGTTCCTGGGCCGGGTGGCCGATCCTTTGGGCGGCAGCTATGCCGTGGAGGAGCTGACCTCCGCCCTCGCCGCCGCGCTCGCATCCCCCGCCACAGGTGCAGCGGCCGATCCGGTCTTGCCGGAGGGCACCGCCCCCGTGGCCAGCATCCCGAACCGCGAGGAGATCCCGCTGAAGTCCTTCTACACCGCCGACGACGTGCGCGACCTTGAGCACCTCCGGTTCGGCGCCGGCGCGCCGCCCTACCTGCGCGGTCCCTACGCCAGCATGTACAGCATCCGCCCGTGGACCATCCGGCAGTACGCGGGCTTCAGCACCGCCGAGGAGAGCAATGCGTTCTACCGCCGGAACCTGGCCGCCGGACAGATGGGCCTCAGCGTCGCCTTCGACCTGGCCACGCACCGCGGCTACGACAGCGACCATCCGCGCGTGAGGGGCGACGTGGGCAAGGCCGGCGTGGCCATCAGCAGCGTGGAGGATATGAAGATCCTCTTCGACGGCATCCCGCTGGACCGGATGAGCGTGAGCATGACGATGAACGGCGCCGTGCTGCCGGTGCTCGCCTTCTACATCGTGGCGGCGGAGGAGCAGGGCGTGGCGCCGGAGCTGCTGCAGGGCACCATCCAGAACGACATCCTGAAGGAGTTCATGGTGCGCAACACCTACATCTACCCGCCGGGGCCGAGCATGCGCATCGTGGGCGACATCTTCCGGTACACCGCGCGGAAGATGCCCCGGTTCAACAGCATCAGCATCAGCGGCTACCACATGCATGAGGCCGGGGCCCCGGCCGACCTGGAGCTGGCGTACACGCTGGCCGACGGCCTGGAATACGTGCGCACCGGCATCGCGGCGGGCATGCAGGTGGACGAGTTCGCGCCGCGCCTCAG
>JAFDZF010000036.1 GCA_018267055.1 Bacteroidota bacterium | reverse complement strand
CTGTTCGTGCCCAACACCTTCACGCCGAACGGCGACGGCATCAACGACGCCTTCTTCGCACGGGCCACGGAGGTGAAGGAGTTCCGGCTCTTCGTCTTCGACCGCTGGGGCCAGAAGCTCTACGACTCCGACCAGCTCACCAAGGCCTGGGACGGTACCTACCACGGCGTGGAATCACCGATCGACACGTACGTGTGGCGCGTGGACCTCACCGAGCTCAACGGCGATCGCCACACCACCTACGGGCACGTGAACCTGCTCAGGTGAACCGCTGGCGCGGGGCATTGAGCCACTCCAGCGCCGATCCGCTCAGCACCAGCTCCTTCTGCGCATCGGTCCACGGCATGGAGCGCACCAACCGGCCCGGCTCCAACTCGCCCAGGGGGAACGGATAGTCGCTGCCCAGGCTCACGCGCGACGCCCCGCAAAGGTCCACGAGGTACTGCAGCATCACGGGGTCGTGCACCAGGGAATCCAGCCAGAAACGGCCGAGGTAGTGGCGCGGCTCCACGTTGTTGTCCACCGCGCAGAGGTCGGGGCGCACCTCGAACCCGTGCTGGATGCGGCCCACTGTGGCGGGGAAGGACCCACCACCATGGGCGAAGGCCACGCGCAGCCGCGGCAGCTTCTCGAAGAGCCCGCTGAAGATCATGCTCGTGATGGCGATGGCCGTCTCCGCCGGCATGCCCACCAGCCAGGGCATCCAGTACTTGTCCATGCGGTCCTTGCCGACCATGTCCCACGGGTGTACGAAGACCGCCATGCCCAGCTCCTCACAGGCCTGGAAGATGGGCAGCAGCCGCGGCTCACCGAGGTTGATGCCTTCCACGTGCGTGCCCACCTGGATGCCGTCCAGCCCGATGCGCTTGCAGCGCTCCAGCTCACGGATGGCCAGCTCGGTGTCCTGCATCGGCAGGGTGCCGAGCCCGACGAACCGCTTCGGGTGCGCATGCACGATGGTGGCGATGTGGTCGTTGAGGAATTCCGCCAGGGAGAGCGTGTCGCGCGGCTTCGCCCAATAGCTGAACATCACGGGCACGGTGCTGATCACCTGCACGTGCACGTGGTGCGCGTCGCATTCGGCCATGCGCACGTGCGCGTCCCAGCTGTTGGCCTGCACCTCGCGGAAGAACTTGTCGTCCATCATCATCCGCGCGCAGCCCGGGCGGTGATGATCCAGGTGGATGAAGCCTCCGTACCCGAAGCGCCGCCCGAAATCGGGGATGTGCTCCGGCAGGATGTGCGTATGGATGTCGATCGAGAGCAGTTCAGGCATCGGCTCCGGATCACACGAAACGGGGGTCGGCCTCCATCACGTGGCCGCATTCGGTGCAGGTGCGCAGCTTCTCGCTGCCGTAGAAGCGCTTGAACCGCGGCAGGAAGTCCTTCTCGATGTCGTGCAGCACGAAATAGTCCTCGTGCAGCTTGTGGTTGCAGTTCTCGCAGAACCAGAGGAGGCCGTCCTTCATCTCCCGGTCGGCGCGCTTGGTCTCGATCACCAGGCCCACGGTGCCCGCGCCACGGCGCGGCTGGTGCGGCGTGCGCGCCGGCAGCAGGAACAGCTCGCCTTCGCGGATGGGGATCGTCACCGCCTTGCCGTTCTCCTGGATGCCCACCTCGATGTCGCCCTCGATCTGCAGGAAGAGCTCCTCGGTCTCGTTCCAGTGGTAGTCCTTGCGCGCGTTCGGCCCGCCCACGATCATCACGATGTAGTCGCCGGCGTCGGCGTACAGGTTCTTGTTGCCCACGGGCGGCTTCAGCAGGTCGCGGTTCTCGGCGATCCACTGCTTCAGGTTGAACGGGCGGCGGACGGTCATGATGGGGCGCGTTGGGACGTGCCGAAAGTACGGCCCGGGCGGCCGGCGGGCGTCATCCCTGCACGAAGAAGGGGCGGCCACTCGGTGGCCGCCCCTTCCCGATCGCGCGTTCCGCGCTTACTTGATCACGATGCGCTGCTCCGCGGAGCCGAAGGCCGTGGCCACGCGCAGGGCATAGGTGCCCGGGGCGAGCCGGCCGGCCAGGGCCAGCGGGCGCTGCTGCCCCTCGACCAGGTGCGCACGCTCGGTGTGCACGGTGCGGCCCGTCAGGTCGAACAGGTGGATGACGGCGTCCGCCGAGGGGCCGTTGTACACCACCGTCATGTCGCCGTCGCCCGGGTTCGGGAACACGCCGAACGCTGCGGAAGAACGTTCCTGCACGCCCGTGCCCACGTCACCCGTGATGCACACGGTGAAGGTGCCGGCCTGGCCGAGGTCGCTGTAGCTGAACACCCGCACGCGGTAGTCGCTGTCCGGCTCCACCGCCACCAAATGGTCCTCGTCCACGAGCGAGCAGAAGATGCTCGTGTCCCCGCAGGCGCGGAAGACCTCCACGCCCTGGCCGACGATGGTGCCCGCCGTGAGCGACAGCGTGACCTCGATGTTGCCACCGCTGTTGAAGGTGTACCACACGTCCTGGAGCGGGCTGCCGGGGAAGCCGCACTCGGGCTCCGTGCCGCCCTGCGTGGCGGTGCTGTTGTCGCCCTCCACGCTGGCCGTACCGCAATCGGTGGGCAGCGCCACGGACACTTCCGTTGCGGCCGCGCAGTCATCATTGGTCGGCGGTACCGTGCAGGCGATCGCGCTCAGCGTGATGGTGTAGGCCCCTTCGGCCACGCCGGGCTCCATGCGCACCGGGATGTAGTAGGTGCCCGCGGCGAGCGCATCGTACATCAGCCCGGTGTTGGTGTCACCGAAATCGCAGCCGTCCGGCACGATGGACGTGGCCGGGATCGGATCGACGGGCGGGCAGCCGGCATACAGCTCCTCCGCCACCATGCCGAACGCCGGCAGGGTGCCGCAGTAGGAGAGCGTCACGTGCGCGCATTCAGTGAGGGTGAAGGCCTCCCACGCCGAGGCGTAGCCCAGGCCTTCGTTGTCCGTGGCGTTGGTGTTGTCACCCTGCAGGGTGAGGCTGCCGCCGACCGACAGCACCTGGGGGACCGCGGCGGTGCAGGTATCGTTCGGCGGGGCCATCCCGTCGCAGGGCGCGGCATGCACGGCGATGCTGTAGGGACCTTCCGCATTGTTCGTCGGGTCCAGCAGCACTGGCACGTAGTAAGTGCCCGCCGCAAGGGCGTCGAACGCATAGATGATGTTGCCATCGGTGCACGCGTCCAGCGTGGTGAAGAAGATCACCGAATCCGACGGGCAGTCCGTCGAGAGGATGCCCAGGGTGTTCTCCCAGGTCGGCGTCTGGCCGCAGTAGCTCACCGTCACGTTCGCGCAGCTGTTCGTGGTGAACGCGTGCCACACCACCGGCGTGCCGGCGAAGTCCGAGGTCGGGGCGAAGTCATCCGCGGCCGTCGCACCCGTGTTGTCGCCGGTGAAGGTGAGCGTGCCGCCCACGTTCAGTGCCTGCGGCGTCACCGACGCGCAGCTGTCGTTCACCGGACCCGTCGGGCCGCTGCTGCAGGCCAGGGCACCCACTTCGATGCTGTAGGGGCCATCCGAGTTCTGTCCCCGATCATAGATCACCGGCACGTAGCAGG
>JAFDZF010000035.1 GCA_018267055.1 Bacteroidota bacterium | reverse complement strand
TGCGGCGCTCCAGCTCATCCTTACCGTGACGCCCGAGAGCTGCCTCGGTGCGTGCGATGGCGCGCTGGACGCTGCGCTGGTCAATGGCATCGGGCCGCCCGCGTTCAGCCTGGACCCACCGGCCTGGAGCGGTGGGCATTTCGGTGGCCTGTGCGGGGGACTTTACACCATGCACGCTGTGGATGGCCATGGCTGTACGATCGCGCTGCAGGCCGAAGTGCCCGATGGCCCGGAAGGGGCGAACCCGGCCATCCTGCCGGTGGATCCGCTCTGCGTGTACGACGCGCCCATCCAGCTGCAGTCGGTCGATGCGGGCGGCACATGGTCGGGTCCGGGCATCGTGGACCCTGGGACGGGCCTTTTCGACCCGTCGGTGGCAGGTGTGGGCGAAGCGCCCATCGTGCACGAGATGGACGGCAGCTGCAACGGGCCGGGGACCCTGCTCATCACGGTGGTGGCACCGCCCGCGGCAGCCTTCGACGTGGCTCTCCAGGGCCCCGTGGGCGTGGACATGATCGTCAATGCCACCAACCGCACCTCCGGCGCCGCGGCGTTCCTCTGGACGCTGGACGGTGTCTTCATCGCCGGCACCACGGACCTGGAGCATCGCCTGGATGCGATCGACGCCAGCCTGCACACGCTTTGCCTCATCGCGGTCGATGGGACCGGCTGTGCCGATACGCTGTGCCGGACGATCACCGCGGTGGACACCACCGAGATCTTCGTCCCCAACAGCTTCACCCCGAACGGCGATGGCTTCAATGAGGTCTTCGGCGTCGTGGTGCGCGGACTTGAGCCGGCCGAAGGCTCCCTCCAGGTGTTCGACCGCTGGGGCGAGCTGGTCTTCGAGGGCGAAGGCCTGTCCCGCACGCGCTGGGACGGCAGATACAAGGGCCGGGAGGTCGGGCCGGAGGTCTTCATCTGGCGGGTGGCCTACCGGGATCCGGCCTCGCACCGGGAGATCTCGCGCATCGGCCACGTCACCTTGTTGCGTTGAACGTTCGTCGTCCGGCGGCGGGATCGCCGGGATCATAGCGTCCCGCAGGCGATCATGCCCCGGGAGCGGAGCGATCGCGGTTTCACGATCCGACCGCGAAGAGCCCCCCTCGGCCCTGACGGGATGTGGTGCGGTGGATCGACCACGAGGTCGCCAATCCACGGGACGGCAGGTACAAGGGCCGGAGGCCTTCATCTGGCGGGTGGCCTACCAGGATCCGGCTTCGCACCGGGAAGTTTCGTGCATCGGTCACGTCACCTTGTTGCGGTGCGCGTTCGCCGTCCGGCGGTGGGATCGCCGGATCATAGCGTTCTGCCGGCGATCGTGCTCCGGAAGCAGAGCGATCAAGGTCCCACGATCCGGCCGCGAAGAGCCGGCTCGGCCCTGACGGAAGCGCGGTGGGAGGATCGACCATGAGCTGTCGATCCACCGTGGAAGGCTCTTTTGCTTGAGGAGGATCGCTCCGGTGGGACTCCGGTCGGAACAGCAAGGACAAGAAGCCCTCCCCACGTGGGTTGGATCGATCGGAAGGTGGGAGCCTTATCGGATCGGCGTCCGTTCGGAAGCTTCTTCCTTGGGCTGGCCGATCGGTCCATCACGGTGATGGACGTGTGGCATGCAAAGGTGGCGGCCCCTCCATGATCTCGGCGGCTTCGGTGTGAGGGGCGTCACGTCGAGAACATGGCTGCATGTCCTGCTTCCCTGCTCCGATCCCCTGCAGGATCCGGGGCGAAGAGGCTACCCCGAAAGAGAAAGACCGCCCCGAAGGGCGGCCTTTCTCGGTAGGAGAGGTCCGTTCGCTACTGCACGCTCAGGCGCTGCACTTGCGTGCGGCCATTGATCGTGATGTTCACGAGGTAGACGCCTTTGGCCACGGTGTTCGGCAGATGCAGGATGGTGTTGAAGACCGGGCCTTCGTTCTCGAAGCCTTGGGTCATCACCTTCTTGCCGAAGAGGTCGTAGAGCTCCACGCTGATGCGCTGGTGCTCCTCCGTGAGGCCATCGATCCGCAGGTTCACGCGACCATCACCCACGGGGTTGGGCCACATGTTCAGCTGGCCTTCCGCCGTGTCGGCGATGCGGGCTTCCGGACGGCTGCCCGGGCCGACGATCGTCACCTGGCAGGTGGGGCCGCAGAAGCCGCTCCACACGCTGTTCACCAGTACGTCCACTTGCACGTCATAGGTCGCGCCCACTTGAAGGGGCAAGGTGACCCAGTTGAGCAGGCAGACATAGGAAGGTCTCTCCATGATGCGGACGAACCCTTCCCCGGCATTGGTGAAGCGGAAGCGGTACTGGGTGGCACCCGTGATGGGTCGTGCCCAGATCTTGTCACTGCCGCCGAAGTGTTTGCTCACACCGCAGGAATGCGTCGGCTGGCCGATGTCGTCGATCAGACTGGTGCATCCCAAATTGGTGGAGATCGCCATTTCACAACCAGGACCGAAGTGATCATCGGCGAGGCCGGCGGCGCCTTGGTCCACACGTGCGCGAGCGAAGTAGGTCACGCCAGGGATCAGGGGCACGGTCACCATCTCGGAGAACTTCACCCAGTTGCGGGGCACGGCGATGAATCGACGGAAGCCGGCATCGGGATTGGAGAACTCGAACTGGTACTGGGAAGCTCCGGGGATGGACTTGCAGTAGACCTTGCTCTGCAGGGTATTGGTGAAGATCCCGCATTCATCGGGCATGATGTTCGACGGACCTTCCGGCAGGCAGAACTCATGGCCATTGATATAGCCGGGAGCCTGTGGAGCCGCAGCGGGGGACTGGTAACCGTCCGGAGTGGCCTCGAAACGATCCCGCAGCAGCAGGGCACCGGAGATGCCGCGCAATTCCCAGTAGCCATTGCCGTTGGCGCAGCACATGCCATCACCGAACGAATCGAACACATAGAAGCTGTAGCAGTTGCCGAAGGTGGTCGGCAGGCATACGCTTGTGTTGATCGTCGTGTTGTTCTGGCCGGTGTACGGGCCGCCTTCCGCCACGGTGAAGAAGAAGCTGTCGTAGATCTGCCAGCTGGTCTGTCCACCATTGGCATCCGTGCGGATGGAGACCACCAGCGATTCACCCGAGATGTTCAGCGTCACGCTCTTCGCATCGTTGGCGGGTACCTCGTCCGTCGCCCCATTGGGCAGGGTCGTGCGGATGTTCAGCGTATGTACGCCCGAGGTCGCGGCGATGGCCGGAAGCGTCACGCTCGTGGAGGCCTGGAAGGCCAGCGCGGGTCCGCTCCAGTTGTACGTCACCGGGGTGCCGCCGTCGATGTCATAGACGAACTGCACCGTGTTCAGCGGGCCGTCGCCGTTGTTGCGCAGCGTCACCGTTGGGGCGATCACCGTCGAGCAGAAGAGACCCGGGGCCGGATAGGTGATGGCCACCACTTCGGCGTCGTTCCCCGCGGGGTGCTCGAGCGTCAGGCCGAAGGTGCCTTCCACGCCGATGCCACCGCTGTTGTATACCAGCAGGCGGTAGTCGGTGTTCGGGGTCACGTTCAGCACGTTCGCGTAGCCGCCCGCATCGGTCGCGCAGCTCACCTCACCGGAGGCGCCGAGACCGGAGCACGTGCCGTTGTAGAGCGCATAGTTGACCGTCGTGGCCGTGTAAACGGCGTTGTCCGAGTTGTCCGCCGGTGTCAGCAGCAGGTGGTTGTGGCTACCCGAGTTGAAGCTGTACCACACGCCCTGCACCGGATCGGCGCCCGAGCAGGCGGTGGGAGCGTCGTTGTGGGCGCACCCGTTGTCACCCGTGCTGGCCACACCCGTGCCGACGAAGGCCGAGGTGATGGGCGTCGCCGAGGCGCAGGCATCGTTGCCTGTGGCCGGCGTGCACAGCGGGGCGCAGCTCACCGCCATCTGGTAGTTCCCTTCCGCAGCACCGGCGCCATGCACGGCGATGTAGTAGGTGGTACCGCTGGTGGCCGCGAAGCTCAGCTGGGCGCTGCCATCGGCGCAACCCGGGCTGTTGTCCACCATGCTGTAGCAGGCGAGGTCGCCGCAGGCCGTACCGGTGAACACCGAGAGGCGCACGTCGAAGTCCGTGGCACCGCAGGTGCTCAGCGTCACTTCCTCATTGGCCGCTGCCGTGTAGGTCCACCAGTTCTGACCACCGGTCGACGGGGCGCCGTTGAACGGGCAGCTGTTGGCGGGCATGCTGTGGGCCACACCCGTGGTGAACCCGCTATACACATTGCCGCAGGTGATCGGCGCAGCGGTCGCGCAGGTGTTGTTCGGTGTGAAGCACGTCACCGTTGCCGCCCATCCGTTCCCGGTCGCGCTGACGTCCGAGCTCCACGCGAAGGTGAGGCAGCCGGATGGGTTCGACGCTGAAAGGGTCGGTGTTGTGCCCGTCACGATCTCCGTGGAAGGGCCGGTGTTCGCATTGTTGTTGAATACCAGCAAGTGGTCGCAGCATCCTTCCCAGTCCGTCGAAGAGAAGATCACACGGACCTGGTCTCCTGGCGTGGTGGGACAGATCGAAGTGAGCGTGTTCTCATTGTTCGAATAGGGACCGGACGGTCCGCCGCTGTCATAGAAATTGTCGCCGCAGGTCGGGCCCGTGGCGAATTCGCCTATCCCGTTATTGCTGAACGAAGTGCCCTCTCCATCACAATCCTGACGGACATATACCGAGTACGAGGTGTTCGCACTGAGGCCGGGGATCGTTACAGGAGAGGCGGCTGCGGACACGAGGGTGCCACCGCCGGCTACATCACCGAAGCCTGGAGTGAAGCCTGCGGGCCCATACTCCACGAGATACGTTCCAGTGCAGCCTGAGCAATCCCACGAGATGGTGGCCGAGCTGGCGCCAATGGGACCCACGGCCACATTTTCCGGTGTCGTACAAGCGGGTGGGGTGCAATAGCCGAACGAGGAAAAGAACACTTGGCCCAGGGTGGGAAGTGGGTTGCTGGTGACCGGGTAGGTCACCGCGCCACAATCGCCGCTGCCGTTCTCAGGCTCATCCCCACGGAAGGCATACAACACCGTGCCGAAAGGATCCACCACTTCCATCGCCATCTCTTCAGGGAACCCGAAGAAGCCGCCGTCGCTGGTGAACTGGAAAGCGATCGGAGCCGTCTCGCACACCGGGAAGGAGGTAATGGACGGACCGCAGTCCGAGAACTCCGGCCCAACGGTCGCTACCACGACGTGGTTCACCAACACGTCCACCGTGCCGCCGTTCCAGCCGTCACCATAGAGGTCATAGGCGGCGACGGAATAGTTGCAGGTCGAGCCGGCACAGTCCATGGTGAAGGGAACCCCCATCCACGGACCGGTGGAAGGCCCATCGCAGTTCGCCCGGATGTAAGCCGTGTAGGTCGCCAATCCGGTCAGGTCGGTCACGTTCGCGGGGCTTCCGGTCACATTGCCACTGGCCGCGAGGCCGGTGGGACCCGATTCAGGGGCGCCGCTTGAACGCACCTCGTAATCATAGCTCACTGCGCCATTGTCCGTCCAGGTCAGGTCGGCGGTGGTACCGGTGATGTTGATCACGCTCAGGTCCGTGGGCGGAAGGCAGTCCGTTATCACCACATCCACCGTGTAGTCCTCCGTTTCGCCCCAGGCTTGCGTGCCGCAGGGGAGGGGTGCGGTATTGTATGTGAGGCGCACCCGCATGCGGGTCGGACCGGCCAAGGCCGTGGGAGGCACATCGATCGTGCCGGTGAAGTGCACGCTGCCGTCCGAGGAGAGCAGCCTGTACTTCTCACCGGCGTCGCTGAGGTCGAGGTCCTGGTTCCAGTCGATGAAGACGGATACGGAGTCCGCAGAGTAGAGCGAGCCATTGGTCATCAGCGTGACCGTGATCGGTTGGGGTATGCCCAGAATCAGGGTGCCGGTGTGGGCGGTCAGGTCCTGGTAGCCGCCGTTGCAGCCCAGGCCGCTGGTATGGTCGAGCGCGCCCATCTGCACGCGGCCGATGTTCTCTTCGCAGTCCGTCGCGTTCACGGAGCAGTATCCCGTGACGAACGATACCGGTGCGGCCCAGGTGCTGGTGATCGGGTCACAGACACCGCGCACATACGCTGTATAGCTCGTATTCGGGGTCAAACCGCTGAGGGGGACCGGTCCACCTGGGACAATGCCCGTCGCCACCAGGCCGGTGGCGCCGGAACCGGCAGCGCCGCTGGTGCGTAGCTCATATTCATATTCCGCAGCCGTGCTGTTCGTCCAGTTCAGCGTAGCAGAGGTATAGGTGACACCGCTTACGGTGATCGCCGTTGGAGCGATGCACGGGGGCGAGAGGTCCACCACAAGGTTCTCCACTGCAACGAAGGTGGCCGCTCCGGCGGGCCCTGTGGCGTGGAAGCCGATGTAGTAATCACCCGTGGTCGCCGGAACGAAGTCCGTCAGACCGCTGTTCGGAATGGTCAGCACCGCGCCATGGTCCACGATCGGATTGGTCATGGCCGCAGCGCTTGCGGACGCCCCGTAGTGTACAGAGAGGTTCAGGCCCGATGCACCGCCGTTGTTGCCATAGAGATAGGTGAGGCGGTAGCTGGTGCCGCCGATGAGGTGCAACTGGCGTACGAACATCCAGGCGTCCGTCGCGGCCGAAGTATTGTTGGGGCAAAGGGCGACCGGTGAAGAAGCCTGGAACGCGCCACCGTTGATGAAATACGTTCCCCATGCTCCACCACTGACGCCGATCACTTCCGATCCGTAGCAGTATGGCAGGGCGGTCGGGGGAGGATCAAGCGAACCGAAGTCCTCACTGTAGGGCACGTTCCCTACACCGCATCCTGAACGGAAGTTCAGAGACGGAGACCACAGGCTCGTCTCCGGGCCCGTGCACACACTGCGCACATAGAACCGGTAGGCCGTGTTCTGTGTCAACTGACCCGAGAGGTCGACGTTCGTCGATGCGGTCGTGCCGCTCAAGACCAAGCCCGTCGGGTTGCCGGGGGCACCGCTGGTGCGCAGTTCGTACTCGTAGGTGTTCGAGCCCACGGCGGTCCAATTGATCATGGCACCGGTGGTCGTGATGCTGCTGATCGCCGCATCGCTTGGGAACACACAGGTGGACACCACTACGTTCAAGGTGTAGTCCTCGACTTGACCCACGGTCGATGTGCCACAGGGGGTAGCGTTCGCCGTAAGGCCGGCCGTGGTATTGTGCAGGCGGATGCGCATACGCGTCGGGCCTGGCAGAGCCCCTGCCGGCACATGCATGGTACCGCTCATCGGGCCGTTGATCGCCGAGGTGAGCACCAGCTCGTTCGCATCATTGAAATCCAGGTCCTGGTTCCAATCCACCCAGGCCAGCACTTGGTCATTGCTATAGTTGTTGCCGCGGGTGATCACCAAGGGGTAATCCTGGCCCACCAATACATTGCCCACCACGCTGGTGAGGTCCTCATAGCCGATCACTGCGGTCGTCGGGTTGTTGATGTCCGCCACGGCCACGTTGCTGATCAGCAGACCGGCGTTCGTCATATCCGTAGCGGAAGCTGTGCAGTAGCCGGTAAAGAAGGTCAGCTGTGCCCAAGCGCTCTGCGTGGCCCCGCCATCGCACAAGCTGCGCACGTAGGCCGTGTATGACGTGTTCGGCGTCAGGAGCCCTGTTGCGTCCATGGGGGAGCCGGTCAACGTACCGTTGGCCACCAGGCCGGAAGGGCCGCTGCCCGCCGCACCCGAGGTGCGCACTTCATATTCATAGGCCGCCAAGGGGTTGTCCGTCCAGGAGATCGTCACACCCGTTGCGGACAACACGCTCAATGTCAGTGAAGGCGGGAGGCAGGGTGGGATGGTGATGTTCAGCGTATAATCCTCCACTTGACCGTATTGCGCGATGCCACAGGGTGTGCTGTTGGCGGGGCTTCCACCCGTGTCGTGCAGACGGACGCGCATGCGCGTTTGGCCAGCCAGGGCCGTCGGTGGGACGCTCAACGTGCCGGTAAAGGCATAAGGCACCGCGCTGCCGATGGTGGGAGGCTGCAATGAGAACGCCAGCTCGCCGGGATCATCGAAATCCAGGTCCTGGTTCGCATCGATCCAGATAAGCACCTGGTCACCGGTATAGGAGGAAGTGATGTTCACGGTCACCGGGTAGCTGCCACCGGCATCCATGGTCCCGATCACGGCGGAAAAGTCCTCATAGCCAGCCGTGGAGGTCGAGCTATTATCAATGTCGGCCACGGTCACTTGACCGATCTTTTCAAAGCTGGTGCTGGTGCTGGTGGCTGAACAGTAGCCCGTGAAGAAGGTGACCGCACTGCTCCAGCTGCTCAGGTCCGAGCCCCCCGAGCAGATCCCTTGCACGTAGGCCATGTAGGTCGTGGATGCGGACAGACCGGATACGGCCACCGGACCTCCGGACATGTTGCCGCTTTGGATCAGTCCCGTGGCACCGCTGCCCGGCAGGCCGCTCGAACGCACCTCATAATTGTAGCTCTCCGAGGAGTTGTTCGTCCAATTGATGGTAGCTGTCGAGAACGTGACATTGCTTGCGGCGATGCCGGTCGGCGCCAAGCAAGTGGGAGGGGGGGCTACCGTGAAGACATAATCCTCGCTCTCACCGGAGCCGAAGCTTGAGCATGCATCTCCGGAGCCATTGGTGTTCCCGGCATTCCGGGCCCGGATGCGCATGTACGTTTCACCAAGGGGGGCGTCGACGGGAATGGCGATGGTGACCGTAGCGGGTGCACCGGCCGTGCTCGCCGTGGCCACTTGTGTCCATTCGCTGGCTTCATACTGGAGATCGTGATCCCAATCGATCCAGACCGAGATGATGGACGAAGCGGAGTTCGTGACCGAAAGATCGTAGCTCAGGGACTGATTGAGGGATGCCGTCACCGATGACGGGGGATAGAACGTGTATGGAGTAGGCCCGCAGGTCGAGGTGTTCGTCATCGGACCGAACGTCACGTTCGTGATGTCGCCATTGCCACAGGTGGCCGAGTGCGTGGGGGTGCAATAGGCCGAGAAGGAGGCCCCCACGCTCCAATCGCTCAGCACGGTGCCGGACTCGCATACGCCCTGTACATAAGCGGTATACCGGGTATTCACGACCAGGCCGCTGAGCGCCACGGGTCCCCCGGCCACGTTGCCGCTGGCGACCAGTCCGGTGGCGCCGCTTCCGGCGTCACCGCTGCTGCGTACTTCGTAGTTGTAGCTCTCCGAAGCATTGTTGGTCCAGCTCAGGTCAGCGCTGTTGAGCGTGACGTTGCTGACCGTCGGGGTGGGCGCATTGCAGGTCGGTGTCACCTTCACGCGGATGTCGTCCACGATCAGCAGGTCCATGTCCGCATCGGAATAGGCTTGGAAGCCGATGTAGTACGTCCCGGAACTCGGAGGGATGAAATCGACGATCTTGAGCGCGTTGGTCGTGCTGGAGATGGTCCCATGGTCGAAGATCGGCAGCGACATGCCGGCCGCATTGGCCGCTGTGCCGTAGGCGACCTTCATCTTCTCGGGGTATGAGCTCCCTCCGTCATTGCCATACCGGTATTGGAGACGATAGCTCACACCAGCGGTGAGGTCGAACCCGGGCGTGAAGAACCACGCGTTCGCAGCGGATGACGAACTGTATTGGTACAGGATGACATTGCCGGTATAACCGAGCTGCAGGTTCAGGGCATCATTGACCGTGAACCAGCCGCTGGAGTTGCCGGCAATGGTCTGTTTGGTGAAGCACGAAGGCAGGGACGGTGTCGTGACCGCATCGAAGTTCTGTACGAACGGCATCGTGGCCGCCGCGCAGGCGGTGGTGAATACTTGGCCTGCGGAGTTCAGGCCATAGCCGAACCCGGCGCCGGTGCAGTCCTGGCGGACGAAATAGCGATAGGCCGTGGCCGGTGTCAACCCGGTGATCGGGGTCGTGGTCGTTCCAGCGAGGGCCGTGATCACAGTGCCATTAGTACCGGGGGAGGTACCGGTCCCAGGGGTGGTGAAGGTGCTCGAAGGGCCGTACTCGATGATGAAGGACCCCGTGCAGCTCGTGCAGGACCAGTTCGCGTTCGCGCCGGTCTGTGTGACGCTTGTAGCAGCGGAGGAAGTGACGGTGGGGCAGGCGGCCGTTGTTGTGAAGGTGGCCGCGGCGGAGTTGTTGCTGAAGGCACCGCCACCGCAATCCTGTCGGATGAAATAGCGGTATTGTGTGCTGGGGGTCAGCCCGGCGATAGCCTGTGGCGCGGTAGCGGGGTTGACCACTATGCCGTTCGGACCAGCAGTGGCGCCTGCGCCTGGATCGGTGAAGGTGGATGCAGGACCATACTCCAGGATGAAGGAGCCGGTGCAACCGGTGCAGGTCCATCCGATGTTGGCGCCGCTGGGGGTGAGGCCGGTCGCCGTCGGAGCCGTCGGACGAGGACAGGTGCTCCGGGTCCACGTGAACGTCGATCCGGAGGCCGGCATCACCGTGGCCGATGTGGTGCAGGTGGAGCTATTGGCCGTACCAGCGGTGGTCGCGGCCCAGTTCGTTGTCGTCGTCCGGTTGTTGTAATCGGTATTGGCCGCACCACGGAGGCCGACCTGTCCCGTCAGGGAAGTGCTGGTGGCCGTGCAGGTGCCATAGACCACGCTCACCACGTTGGTGACCGTGTTCAGCCGGATCTGGAAATTGAGCGCATCCCCCGCGATCCGTCCCCCGCTGTAGCGGAAGGCATTGGTCCACTGGAAGACGACCTCATTGCCGACGGTTTGCTGCAGGATGGGGTTTTGCGCGCCCACGTCCCCGTCGATAAGGTCGCGGGTGAAGGCGGAAACGGCGCCTGCATAGGCGGTGGAACTGCTGATCGGGGTGTAGCTCGTGGAGCTTGGCGCCGTGGCCCCGAACGTGATGTACCCGTTCGAGTTCACGTTCACAGCGGTGTACGCCACGCCGTTGAACGAAAAGGACGGGATGGTCACGTTCACGACGTTGTCATCCCATCCGGCGGCGATGGCTGCTACGGCACCCCCTCCGGTCGTGATGGGCGTATAGGTGCCGGAGGATTGGGAGAAGAGGTACCAGGCCACTTGCGCCTTGGCCGTCCCGAGCAGGGTGAACGCTGCCAGGGCCAAAGCCATCTTGCGCCAGCGCGATGTTCGGCGCAAGGGTGGTGTCGATGCGTTCCGACAATTCATGATCAAGGGTTTTGGGTTTGTTTCAAGAGAAGAAGCGATGGTGTGCGGCCCATCGGGACCGTGATCAGGGGTCTCCGGGGGATGGACCGGGGACCGGCGGTGCGCTGTCGAGCAAGCACCGATGCATGAAGGGGGGTAGGGAACTATGACAGGTCCTTGGTGGCGATCCGCACGGCTGGTGACCGTGGAGGAAGGCCTCACCCAAGGACGCCCCGCTCAGGGCCGTGCCCGGCTATCTTCACAAGACCGGATACTGGAATTGAACGGGACAGGATAATAGGTGGGTTTTGGGTTCGAAAGAATGGCCAAGGGAGGGTTTTGGGGAAGTCCTTTCGGACCGGTCCTATGCCCAAAATAGAAGGGTCGCCTTATATCACGCAAGCGTAAAAATCTTGTAAACACAGGCAACCGCCTACCGTTCCCTGCGTCAGCGACGCCGTTCCTTCGATCACTAGGCACAGGAGAAAAGCGCGAAGCCGCCCGATGACCATCGGGCGGCTTCGCGCGAAAGGGAGATGTCCGTTACTGCAGCTTGAAGTCCACCGGGATCGTGAACCGGCACTTCACGGCCTTGCCGTTCATCTTGCCCGGCGACCATTTCGGCATCGATTGCACCGCGCGCAGGGCCTCCTTGTCCAGGCCGGGGCTCACGCCGCGCTTCACCTTCACCTCCTCCACGCTGCCGTCCTTGTCCACCACGAACTCCACGTACACCTTGCCCTGGATGCCGGCCTCGAACTCCATGTCGGGATACTTGGTGGTCTTCTTCAGGTAGGCGTACATCTGCGCCATGCCGCCCGGGAAATCGGGTTGCTCCTGCACGGCGGCCAGGTCGTAGGTCTCCTCCTCCACCGGGGGGGGCGGGGGCGGGGCGTCGATCCGCTCGCCTTCCTGCGTGGTCTCACCGGCGGTGGTCTCCGTCAGGTCGGCCTGCGTGGGGGGCGGTTCGTTCACCGGCTCGTCCGCGGCCTCCACGGCCACGAACTGCACGGTCTCGATCTGCGGCTGGGGCGGGGGGATCACCTCCGGCGGGGGGGGCGGCTCCTCGGGCTGCTCCTGGTAGTTGTCCAGGTTCACGTCCACGATCTTCACGGCTTCCTCCTTCTCCACGCTGCTCCCCAGCTTGTTGATCAGGTAGGGGGCGCCGATCACCACGGCGAAGAAGGCCACGCCGCAGACCAGCGCCAGGCCCAGCCGGCGGTTGTAGTCGGTGCGCAGTTCGTACGCGCCGTACGCCTTGTTGCGGTCCGCGAACACCAGGTTGTTGCGCACGCGCTGCAGCACGTTCATCCAGCTGCCGTCCAGCGTGAGCAGGAGGCTCAGGACGAGCAGCACCACGATGACGATCACATAGGTCATGGCGGTCAGAATTTGAGTTTCTCCTGGTCGATCAGCACCTGCTCCTCCGGCTTGATGGTGTCCTGCACCGCGAACTTGCCGATGCCGCTGATGTCCATCTCGTCCACGATGTCGATCATGTTCCGGTACTTGGCGTCCTTCTCCGGCTTGATGATCACGAAGAGCGCCTCGGGCCGCTTCTGCGCCTCGTTCTTCAGCGAGTCGTACACGGCCTTCTCGATCTTCTTCTCGTTGAGCTGCTTGCCCAGCTCATTGATGCGCTCCACCGTGGGCTTGTTCATCTCGATGAGCATCTTCTCCACCGCACTGAAGTCCGTGCGGGTGAGCTGCGTCTCACCGGGCTTGAACGCGTCCTTGTAGTAGAGAATCTGGTCCTTCTTCGTCAGGAAGAGGGTCAAGGCGTTGTTCACCCTGTCCAGCTTCGGCTTCTCATTGGGGTTCTCGGGCGGTACGGGGAACGTCAACTGCAGCGTCGACGGCTTGTACATGGTGGTGGTGAGGATGAAGAACGTGAGCAGCAGGAAGGCCAGGTCCACCATCGGCGTCATGTCGACGCGGGTGCTGCCCTTCTTGGCGCGCTTCTTCTGGTGCCGTCCACCTCCGCCGCCTTCTCCTCCGGGTACTTCTGCCATGGGGTTCGTATTGGCCTGGCCGATGGTCCTCCGGTGCCGTACACCGGTCGTCCCGATCGGTTCAAGGCGGTCCTACATGCGGCTTTCCTCCAGGTCCGTGATCATCTTGAACCGGTTGATCTTGATCGTCGGCCCTTGGAAGATCTTGATCACCTTGTTCATCGTCTCGTAGTTCACGTTGCCGTCGCCCTTCAGGGCCACGAGCGGGTTCTTGCCTTCCGCGTCGCTGCTGAAGATCAGTTGCGTCACGCGGATCCAGTCCTGCAACTGGTTGTTGGTGCTGTCCATCGGGATGCCCCTGCTCTTCAGGTCCACCTCCTTGCGGGCGGTGGCGTTGGGCAGGTCCAGGTAGGCGGGCAGCTGCTGCACGGGGATGCCGATGACGGTCAGGTTGGTGAAGCGGGCCACCTGCTCCTCCGTCAAGGGGGGCTGGTGGTAGCGGTTCATCATCTCCTTCACCACGGCGGTGCGCACCTTCTTGTCGGTGAAATCCCAGAACACCCGGCCGGTGCTGTCCACGACGATGGTCATCAGGTTCTCCGTGGGGATGGCCGATTGCGACATGCTGCTCGGGGTGTCCACGGCCACCACTTCCTCGGGCCGGAACTGCGCCGTGAGCATGAAGAAGGTCACCAGCAGGAAGGCCAGGTCCACCATCGGGGTCATGTCCAGCGCCGGACTGCTCCGGGGCATCTTGATCTTGGGCATGGCTTCTTGGTTGTTATCGGGTATGGCGGGCGGCGCGAACGCCGCCTGTACGCACGATGGAGCCCTTCCTTACTTGTGGTTGGCCAGGGTCTGGCTCACGCTGAAGCCCGCCTCGTCGATGCCGTGGGTGATGGCGTCGATCTTGGTGCTGAAGTAGTTGAACATGATGATGGCGATGCACGAGCCGATGATACCGAAGGCCGTGTTGATCAGGGCCTCGGAGATACCGGTGGACAGCGCCGTGGCGTCCGGGGCACCGGCCTGGGCCAGCGCGGCGAACGAGCGGATCATCCCCAGCACCGTACCGATCAGGCCCAGCAGGGTGCTGATGCTGGCGCAGGTGGACAGGATCACCAGGTTCTTGCTCAGCATGGGCAGCTCCAGCGCCGTGGCCTCCTCGATCTCCTGCTTCACCGTGTTGATCTTGGTCTCCTTGTCCAGCGAGCCGTCGCGGAACACCGTCCGGTACTTCTCCAGGCCGCTGCGCATCACGTTGGCCACGCTGCCCTGCTGCTCATCGCAGGCCGCGATGGCCTGGTCCACCTGGTCGCCCGCCAGCAGGTGGCGCACATTGCCCAGGAAGCTGTCGATGCGGCCCTTGCCCTTGGCGCGGTTCAGGGTCAGGAAGCGCTCGATGGAGAAGATGATCACCAGCAGGTTCACCGTGATCAAGATCGGCACGATGAAGCCCCCCTTGTGGATCAGGCCGAAGGTGTGCGCGGGCTCGGCCTTGATCGGATGCCCCTTGATCGGGTCGCCCCCCTCGAAGTTCGCGGGATCGCCCAGCACGAACATGTAGAAAAGAACGCTGACGATCAGCGCCAGGGGAATGACGATGGCCACGAACATGCTGGACATCTTCCCGGAGTTGCTTCCGTTGCTCATGTGAAGGTCAAGTTTCGAAGTTGGGGGTGTCTGGTTCTATCGGTTGATGCCGCGCGGGCCTTGGATGCACAAGGGGTCCGGGCCCGAACGCAGGGTCGCAAACATAGCAAGTTCACCGTTCGGGCCATGTGAAGGGAAGTTTACGCAGGACGGGGTCCGGAGCGTGCGGAAAGGGCCGGTCAGCGGGCTGTCCATCCAGGTCCGGCAAGGGGTCCCCGCCGTGCACGACCGAACGGCGCCGACCCCCTTCCGCGTGCACCGCCCCGGGACGGGACCGGGGAACGGCATGCGACGATCGAGGAACGGACTTCCGGCACCGGCTTTCCAAGTGCGGCCCGGGGCGTTCAGAACCCCGGCTTGGAAATATTCTCCATGTAAAATATATTTGTGCCCTCGAACCTAATCCCATGGACACCACGATCACCTCGGACGGGCTCGTCCTGCATCGGGCAGGCGAGAGGGGCCACGCCGACCACGGCTGGCTGGACGCCTGGCATTCCTTCAGCTTCGCGAACTGGCACGACCCGGACCGCGTGCACTTCGGGGTGTTGCGCGTGCTGAACGACGACACCATCGCCGGCGGCCAGGGCTTCGGCATGCATCCCCACGAGAACATGGAGATCATCACCATCCCCCTGGAAGGCGCCCTCCAGCACAAGGACAGCATGGGCAACAGCGCCGTGATCAAGGCCGGCGACGTGCAGGTGATGAGCGCGGGCACGGGCGTGTTCCACAGCGAGTTCAACCCCGACCCCGCCCAGCGCACGCGCCTGTTCCAGATCTGGCTCTTCCCCAACAAGCGCAACGTGGCCCCGCGGTACGACCAGATCACCCTGGATCCGGAGGCGCGGCACGGCCGGTTCCAGCAGATCGTGTCGCCCGACCCCGCCGATGCCGGCACCTGGATCCACCAGGACGCCTGGCTCCACCTGGGCCGGTTCGATGCGGACCGCACGGAACGGTACGCGTCCAAGCGCGCGGGCAACGGCATCTATGCCCTGGTGGTGGACGGCTCGGCCACCATCAACGGGCACGCGCTCGGCCGCCGCGACGCGCTGGGGATCCCCGACGGCCGCCCGGCCGAACTTCGCACCGGGCCCGACGGCGCCGAGATCCTGCTGCTGGACGTGCCCATGGCCATCAGCTGACCGCATCGTTCCTCTCGACCAACACCAATACATCCCAAGGACATGACGAAATGGACCATCGATCCCGCGCACAGCGAGATCCAGTTCAAGGTGAAGCACCTGATGATCACCACCGTGACCGGCAGCTTCCAGGACTTCGGCGCCGACATCGAGGCCGAGCACGACGACCTGAGCTCCGCCAAGGTGGAGTTCTGGGCGGAGACCGCGAGCGTCACCACCGGCAACGCCCAGCGTGACGGCCACCTCAAGAGCGCCGACTTCTTCGACGTGGAGAAGTTCCCCCGGCTCACCTTCAAGGCCGTGCGCACGGAGAACGTGGACCGCGACGGCAGCTGGGAGCTGTACGGCGACCTCACCATCAAGGGCATCACCAAACCGGTGAAGCTCGACGTGGAATGGGGCGGAGTGACCAAGGACCCCTGGGGCAACACCAAGGCCGGCGTGAGCGTGCACGGCAAGTTCGACCGCAAGCAATGGGGCCTGGAATGGAACGCCGCGCTCGAGGGCGGCGGTGTGCTGGTGAGCGACGAGGTGCGCATCAGCTGCGAAGTGCAATTGGTGAAGCAGGGCGCGCCGGAAGCCTGATCCCGTCGTGCCCTGATGAGCGGAAAGCCCGGCCTCGCGCCGGGCTTTCCCATGGGCGGCCCCGGCCCGGCCCTACCTTCGTGGGGAACATGAAGAAGATCAACGACACCACGATCGCCCTGCTGATCGATGGTGACAACGCGGCCCCGAAACGGCTGGCCGCCATCCTGGAAGAGGTTTCCAAGCAAGGCACCATCACCATCCGCCGCATCTATGGCGACTGGACCACCACCGGCATGAGCGGGTGGAAGGACCTGCTGAACGCGAACGCCATCCAGCCCGTGCAGCAGTTCGCCTACACCAAGGGCAAGAACAGCACCGACAGCGCCCTCATCATCGATGCCATGGACATCCTCCATGGGCAGCTGGTGGACGCCTTCTGCATCGTGAGCAGCGATAGCGACTACACCCGCCTGGCCACCCGCCTGCGCGAGTCGGGCCTGTTCGTGATGGGCGTGGGCGAGAAGAAGACCCCCGACGCCTTCGTGAAGGCCTGCGAGCGCTTCATCTATGTGGAGAACCTCGACGTGCAGGACGAGCCGCGCACGCCGGAGCGGCGCCCCGGCACCGCCCGCAAGGCGTCCGCCCCGGCCTCGCTGTCCGCGAACGCGGCCCTGATGCGCAAGCTGCGCAAGGCGTTCAACATCGCGAAGGGGGAGGAGGAGACGGCGTCGCTGAGCCGCATCGGCCAGGCGCTGCGGCGGCTCGACCCCGGCTTCGACCCGCGCAGCTACGGGCATGCCTCGCTCTCGTCGCTCGTGAACGCGCTGCACGACCGGCTCGAGATCACCCGCGAGGAGAAGGGCAACACCGTGATGGTGCGCTTCCTCGGCTGAGCCTCACGCGTCGTCCGTGCGGCGGCGCGTCTTGCGGGAGTAGGCCTTCTTGCTCTCCACCTTCCGCTGGCGGAAACGGCCGTCCAGCGCGCCCTGCGCCTTCTGTTCCGCGCGCTTCGCGCCCCGCTCGATGCCGAGCAGGGCCTGCTTGTCCGTCGTCGCTTTGCGCCGCTGGGTGGCAGTCTTTTTCCGGGCCATGGGACGACAAAGTTCGGTGCCCGCATGGCCGATCGCGCCGGGATCGTCATCTTCACCGCCCACCATTCCTCTCCCCCATGAAGAAGTTCCTGAAGGTCCTTGGCATCCTGTTGCTCGTCCTGGTGCTGGCCGGCGGCGGCCTCGTCCTCTACATCACCCAGGCCCTGCCCCAGGTGGCCGTGCAGCCGGACCTGAAGGTGGAGGCGACGCCCGAGCGGGTGGCGCGCGGCGCCTACCTCGCCAACCACATCTGCGTCTGCATGGACTGCCACAGCACGCGCGACTGGCAGGCGTATTCCGGCCCGCTCACGCCCGGCACGTTGGGCAAGGGTGGCGAACGGTTCGACCGGGCGCTGGGCTTCCCGGGCGTCTTCGTCTCCAAGAACATCACCCCCTTCGCCCTGAAGGATTGGTCGGACGGCGAGCTCTACCGCGCGATCACCAGCGGCGTCAGCCGCGACGGGCACCCGTTCTTCCCGGTGATGCCGTACCCGAACTACGGCAAGATGGATACGGAGGACATCTACAGCCTCATCGCCTACCTGCGCACGCTGCCGCCGCAGGCCAGCACGCCCGAGGGCAGCGAGGCGGACTTCCCGGTGAGCATCATCCTGCGCACGATCCCCGAGGAGCCGCATCCGGTGGCGAAGCCCTCGCCCTCGGATGCCGTGGCCTACGGCGCCTACCTCGTGAACGCGGCCGGCTGCGGCGAGTGCCACACCCGGGCGGAGAAAGGGAAGAAGGTGGGCGCGCCCTTCGCGGGCGGGTTCGCGTTCAACTTCCCCAACGGCTCCGTGGTGCGCTCGTCGAACCTCACGCCGCACGCGGACGGCCTGGGCGCCTGGGACAAGGACACCTTCATCGCCCGGTTCAAGCAGTATGCCGACAGCGCCTACGTGCCGCCCGCCGTGGATTGGAACGCCGGCGACTTCCAGACAGTGATGCCCTGGACCATGTACACCGGCATGACCGAGCAGGACCTCGGTGCCATCTGGGACTACCTGCGCACGCTGCCGGCCGTGGCCGGGAAAGTGGAGAAGTGGACGCCCCCGCCGGGGCGGTGAGCTACTGCTCCGCCTTCAGCCGCAGGGCCGCCTCGCGCATGGCGTGCGCGCGCTCCCTCCCCAGGTAGCGCTCCACCCCCGCGTGCACCAGGTACACCAGCGGCGTGGACAGCAGCGCCACGATGAACTTGTAGCAATAGGCGGTGAGCACCATCGCGGTGCACTGCGCGAACGGCATCCCCTTGAAGACCCAGAAGGCGATGTAGGTCACCACCACGCTGTCGATCAGCTGGCTCACGAGCGTGCTGCCGGTGGCGCGCAGCCAGATCCGCCGGTCGCCGGTGAGGCGCTTGAGGCGGCGGAAGGTGACCGCATCCACCAGCTGGCCGATGACGAACGCGGTGAGCGAGCCCAGGATGATGTTCATGCCCTGCCCGAAGATGCTGGTGAAGGCCGCCTGCATGTCGGGCACGCCCTGCCGGGCGCCGCTGGCGATCCACCAGCCCAGGTCCGGCGGCATGTGGATGGCGAAGTACATCACCGCGAAAGCGAAGGCCAGCAGGCCCGCCGTCAGCAGCGTGAGGAAACGCACGCCGCGCACACCGTAGTAATCATTGATCACGTCGGTCATGATGAAGATGATCGGCCACGGCAGCACGCCCACGCTGAGCACGAACGAGAGGTGGTGCTGGCCCAGCAGGGTGAAGTCCGCTTTCGGCCGGCCCAGCGCGGTCTCCAGCTGGAACAGCTTCACGCCGATCATCTCCGCCAGGAGCGCATTGGCCACGAAGAAGCTGCCCAGCACGATGAACAGCCGGATGGCCTTGTCCTTCAGGATGGCGTGGATCATGCCCGGCAAGTTGGTCAAGCGGAGGCGCATCGCCAACCGTGCGCGAACAGGCCCGGGGAGCCGGCTATTCTCCGGGCATGGACGAGGACCTGGGAACGCTGGACAGGACGGCCTTGATCGCTGAGGTGAAGCGCCTGCGCGCGGGCATCCGCATGCACCGCGACAGCACGGGGCATGCGCTTTGCTGGCACCATCCGCAGCTCTGGTCGCTCCTGCCGGAACGCACGGATCCCCTGCCCACCGCACCGCGCACCCCGAAGGAGCACATGGGGTGAGGGGCGCTCATGCGCCGACCGGCACCACGGCATCGCCGACCCGCACGCGCACGCCGCCCAGGGCCACGGCGTTCTGCCCGAAGAGCACCTGGCCGTTGCTGCGCCGGTGGAGCGCGAGCGTGCGCAAGGGCTCCGGGCCCCGCTCGCCCGTGCGTTGGTCGATGGTGGTGATCGCACAGCGTGCGCAGGGCTTCACCACGCGGAACAGGGCTTCGCCGATGCGCACCTCCCGCCATCCGTCCTCCTGGAACGCCTCGCCACCGGCGATCACCAGGTTGGGGCGGAAACGGTCCATCGGCAACGGGGTTCCCAGCTGGCCGTTCAACCGGTCCAGCGAGGCCTGCGAGAGGAGGAGGTAGGGGAAGGCATCGCTCAGCGAGGTCAAGCTGTCCGCGTACCGGGGATCGGTGGGCCGGTGCGTGTCCTCGGGCATGTGCACCAGGGTCACCGTCCGTCCGAGCCGCTCGCGGAACCAGGCCGACCAGGCTTCCGGCGCGCACCGCACCGCTACGGTGTCGTCCCATACGGTGGCGGTATGCGCAGGGCCTTCGGCGATCGTCCAGGGGAGGTCCAGCGTCCCGCCGTCGCGGCGGTCGGTCACGCGGAAGCCGTCGGCGTGCGGCGCGCACGCGAACAGAGCGAGCCGGGCATCCTCGCGCTGGGAGAGGAAGCGGCCACGTTCGTCCGCGAGCATCCAGCGCCGGTCGTGCTCCAGTCCCCGGTCGGTCAGCCGCGCCTCCGGTACCGCGAACCCGCCCATCGATTTCACCGGATGGACATGGATCGAGGCCAGTGAACGCATCATTTACGGGCTGCTGCGGACCACGCGGAACAGCCGTTCGCCGCTCCAGGATGCCGGCGCGGCCACCACCACGTGGTACACGCCCGTCTCCCCAGGCAGGGTGCAGCGCCAGCCGTTGGCCGTGCGCACGGTGCGCAGCGGCACGCGCTTGCCCGCCGCGTCGTAGGCCGTGATGGTGGCCGGGCCTGCGACGGCGATCGTGAAGGTGCCGTCGCTCGTGGGGTTCGGGAACACCGATGCGCCGCCGCTGCGTTCCGCCAGGCCGGTGCTCAGGTCGTTGATGCTGTCGGCCGCCACCAGCTCCGGCGTGCCTTCCGCGGCCTCGTACATCGTGCGGAAGGCATCGATGGCCGTGCCGTGGTGCCCGAACATCTCCGCGTTCCAGAGCGGCGGCACGGGCTGGTAGTACACCTTGGCCTTCACCTGGATGAGGCCGGTGTAGCCGCCCAGCGGGATGTGGTAGTGCACGATGTCGCCGCCGTTCCCTTCGATGCCCAGCGCGTCGTGGTTGAAGTCGAGGTCCTCCGGCGGCACACCGGCGATCACGGTGGTGTCGTAGCTCGGATGCGCGGTGCTGAACCCTTGTGGCACCAGGCGATTGTCCTTGATGGGCGTGGCCGCGCGCTCGAGCACGGTGGTCACCCCGCCGTTCGCGTCGCCCATCACCAGTTCATAGATCTGCACCTGGTCGCCCTGGGTGATCACGTCGTGGTGCGGCTCGTAGCCCGCATCGTGGCCGTAGACCTCGTTGGTGGCGTCCCAGCGGCCGCTCTGGAACAGGGTGTCGCCGGTGGCGTCGAGCACGATCAGCTGCACGAAGGCGCGGCGGCTGGGATAGCCGCTGGGGAACTTGTGGCCCACCTTGTTCACCAGGCGCACCTCCACGAACGCGGTATCGTCCGTGCGGTCGATGACATGCGTGGACAGGTCCACGGAGCTGTGCAGGTTGCGCAGCGTGCGTGCGATGGTGCTGTCGAACTGCGTGGCCGTGGCGGGGATGCCGAGCGCCTCACGATGCTCCTTCAGCAGGCGCAGCATGAAGGTGTTCCCGCCCGCGAGGTGGTGCTTGCCGAAGGGCGACTGGCCGGAGAGGAAGATGTACTCGGAGGCGAGGATCACCGAGTCCTGGATGCGCGGGAGGTGGCAGCCGCGGCAGTTCTGCTCGGTGCCGTCGTAGATGGAGTTCTTCCATTCCTGCCAGGTGGCCTGTTCCACGAACTGCTGGCCGGTGAGGTCGCCGTTGAGGTCGATGGTATTGGTGATCAGGGTGTGGCAGCCTGCGCACACGCGGCCGTCCAGGATGTGCGACCCCTGGTCGGGCGTGAAACCGACGAAGAACTGCATGATCGCCGGGTTGATCTGCTCGTCCGTGTAGGGTCCCCACACCCGTGCGCTGTCGAACTCCAGCTCCCCGGAGAAGCGGTGGCCGGCGGTGTCGGGGTCCTGCATGTGGCAGGCGAGGCACGAGACCCCGTCGAGGCCCAGGCGGCTGGTGTCCAGCATGGCCAGGGTGAAGGGCGCATGGCCCAGCATCCGTTCCTCGTGCATGCCCAGCGGGGCGTGGCAACTGAGGCATTTGTTCTCGATGGCGCCCGCATGGCCGGGGTTCACCAGCGTCTCGTGCTCGATCTTGGCGCGGAAGAAGGGATCGCGGGCGCTGTTGCCCATCATCGTGCTCCGCCAGTCGTCGGCCACGTTCACGTCCTCGCCTTCGCCGGCGATCATGGCGATGCCCAGCGAGTCATGGCCGTGGCAGCCGGCGCAGCGGCCCGCCGTCACGAAGTACTGCCCGAAGTAGACCTCCAGCCCCTGGATCTGGTTGCGCAGCAGGGCCAGCTCGATGCGGCTGTGCGGCCCGGCCACCGGCGTGGTGGCCTCGGTCCAGGCCGTGAAGAGCATCACGATCAGTCCCAACCCCACCAGCACATGCACCCGCCTGGGCCGCGTCAAGGTCCGTTCCATGCGCCGCCAAGTTATCGCGCCCCCGCGCCGTCCGGCAATGGCGCGCGGGTGTTAAAAAGCGGAGGGCCGCCCGCCGGTCGGCGGACGGCCCTCCAAGGATGCGCTCCTCAGTGCGTCCGGAGCTTGGAGACGTCCTTCTTCTCGAACACGTACACGTACTTGCCGTCGTCGGTGAGCTCGCTCACGGATTCGCGGCGCGCATTGTACTGGAGGAACTTGCAAGTGGCCAGGTCGAAGGCCGCGATGTCGGCCCCGTCGGTCTCCAGCAGCACGATGTCCTCGTTGCGCTCATTGAGGTGTGCGCTCTTGTACTTGCCGCTGGTCACCAGCCTGCCGTCGGCGAGGGTATGGGTGCTCACGCCCTTCTCGCCCACCACGGCCACCTTGTCCTGGTAGGGCAGGATGATCTCCGCGTTGCCGATGTTGTCGTCGCCGAGCGGCACTTCGTACACGTCGGTGCCGGCCTTGGTGTCCATGCAGTAGAGCGCCTTGCCGCTGCAGACGTACAGCCGGTCCTTGTCGGGGAACACATTGGTGACGCCCTTGCGGAAGCGCTCGCTCTCCCAGACCATGGCCCCGTCGGTGGTATTGAAGGCCTTCACGCCGTACGGCTTCACGTTCACATAGGCGATGCGTTTCTCGGTCACCACGGTGGTGCTCCCGTCCGCGTTGCGCTGGGTGCGCTGGATGTAGGCCTGCGTCTCCACCTGCCCGCCGATCTGCAGCACGATGCGGTCGTCCACTACGTACATGTTGGGGATGGCCTTGGCCTCGGGGATCTCCGGCGAGGTCCAGATCAGCTTGCCGCTCTTGCGGTCGTACTTCTTGATGTACTGCGACTTCCGGTTCTGGCAGTCCAGCACGTAGAGGTCGTCGCCCACCACCACGGGGTCGGCCACGGCGCCGTACACGCCCCAGCGCTTGGCCCCGGCGGGGCGGCCCACCACGCGGTCCGGGGTGAAGTCGAAGGCTGCGCTCCACAGCTGCTGCCCGGTCTTGTAGTCGTACACCTGGATGCCGTTCATGCGCAGGTACACCCGGTCGCCATCCACGTTGAGGTCGAAGAGCCATTCGCGGGTGAGCACCTTGCGCTCCGCGCGGCCCACATAGGTCGCCTCCCACACGATGTCGCCGTTGTTCAGGTCCACCTTGGCGATCTGGTTCTTGAAGCCGGAGAACAGCGCGCCGAGGCCGTCGGGGATGAAGTTCACCATCACCACGTGGCCGTCGGGCATGAAGACGTACTGCCCCACCACGCCCTTGAACTTGTCGGTGCTCCAGAGCTCCTCGCCCGTGCGCGCCTTCACGAAGTGCAATGCGCTCTTGGTGCTCACCGCGAAGGCCTCACGCTCGCGCAGGTACATGATGTTGTCCTCGGTGAGGTCCTGGTATTTCTCGCTCGTCCACAGGAGCTTCCCGTCCTTCAGGCCGATCACCGCGATCTGGTCCTTGCCCAGCTTCCGGTCGAACAGGAACACGCAGTCGCTCTCCCAGAACGGCACCAGCTCGTCGATCTTCCGCAGGTTCGGTGCGATCTCCTTGAAGGCCTTCGTCCACACCACCTTGCCGGTCCCGTTCTCGAACACGGTCATCTCCTTGTCGCTGGCGGCGTAGCCCATCCCGATCTTGTCCACCACGTCGGTGCCGGTGTACTGGATCTTGTGGTCGAGGCGCGTGGTCCATTCGGTGGGCATCTCCTCCTGGGCGAAGGCCGGAAGGCTCGCGCATGCGGAGAGCAGCAGCAGGTGGCGGAAGTGCATGGGGGTGTGGTGTTGGTTTCCGTTCAGGGGAAATCGAGCGTCTCGCGCACCTTGAAGCGCTTGTTCTTCGGCAGCTTGCAGCCGAAGCGCATCGATTTGAGCAGGTCCTTCAGGCGGTTGCGGTCCTCCACGCGCTCGATGGTGCTCGCGATGGGGAACACCGTCTCGGCCTCGCCCTTGTCGCCCACGGTGAGGTCGAACGTGAACGATCCACGCAGGCCGAGCGCAACGGCCAGCTCCGCCAGTCGGCCGTGCGCCTTGTCCGCGGTGAGCACGTCATGGACATGCTTTTCCACGTCGGCCTGCGTGTTGAGTTCGGGCCGCTGGGCCTGTGTGCCGGCGGCACAGGCCAGGGCCAGGGAAAGAAGGAGGATGGATCGGAGGGCGCGCATGGTCAGGGGGCGTAGCATCCGAGGTCATGGCCTTGCGCCACCAGCAGGCGCCCGTCATTGAGCCAGCCGTAGCCGAGCCGGCCGTCGTGCGTTTCGCCCTCCTCCTTGTCGTTGCGGTGGCGCTGGGCGAGGTCGATCATCAGCCGGGTGTCACCCGTGGCCAGGTCGAAGAGGACGAGCTGGCGCTTGTTGCGGCCTTCGGTGCTGCTGAGCGCGAGCGTGGCGCCATCGGGGCTCACGGCGAGGCGCGGCCCGTTCATGCGGCTCATGCAGGCCGCGCGCAGGGGCGTCCCGGAGGCCGCGTCCACCTGTTCCACACGGCCGATGCGCATCACGCCGCCGTCGCCCGCACCGGGCTGCCACCGCGTGTCGGGGACGCTGTACACCAGCAGGTGCGCGCCGTCCCGGGTGAACCGCAGCGCCTTCACCACGTCGTAGACCTCCGGCACGGTGCGGATGCGCCGGCCATCGGCGAGCGCATGGAAGCTCACGAGCTGGCGGTATTTCAGCGCCGGCTTCAGGGCTTTCTTGTCCGTGCGCAGGCTCGGCACGGCCTCCAGCTCGGCCGCGGTGGGGCGGTGGCTCACGGCGAACGTGCGCCCGTCCGGGGCGATCGCGATCGCCTGGGCGGCCATCGGCAGGGGGATCTCGCGCATCCCTTCGCCGGTGAGCGGACGGACCTGCACCGCCCCGTCGCCCAGTGTGACCAGCTGACCGGCATCCGGCGTCAGCTCGGCGTCGCGCGCCTTCGGCACGTCGAGCACCAGGGCGCCCGTGGCCAGGTCCAGCACGGCCGCGCGCGTCCCGGGATCGGCATTGGGGTCCGCGCCGGCGCGGGCTTCCTCCAGCAGCACCGCATAGCGGCCGTCGGCGGAGACCTTCAGGTGCGCGCCGTCGGTGAAGCCGTCTACCGGGAAGGTGCGCGTGATGCGCCAGCCCGCCGTATCGATGAGGAGCAGCGGTGCACCTTTCGCACAGCTCGCCAGCACGGTATGCCCGTCGGGCAGCGCCTCCAGGTCGATGATCTGTGCGGTGCTGCCCTCCAGCACGAGCTTGCGGAGCCGGTCCTCGTCCACCACCTGCCCCAGCACCACCAGTGTGGCCAGGCAGAGCAGAGCGAGGGCGCAGGCCCGGGAAAGGATCGTGTGTTCGTTCACAGCGGCGGAAGCCATGAGGAGCGGGCCAAAAGTCCCCGCACCACCCGCCCCGGGGCATCCGTGGCCGGCCGTGATCCGCCTGCGGTGCGGCCCGTAGTTGTGCGCACACCACCGTGGATGCTTCCGCGTTGTTCCCCGAAGGGCGGCAGGACCCGCCCCTACTTTTGGGACCGATGCGCACCGTCCTCTTCCCGCTCCTGCTGCTGTGCGTGTGCACGGCGTCCGCCCAGCCCGTCCAGCCGTACGTGGACCACTGGGACAGCCTG
Source organism: Bacteroidota bacterium (assembly GCA_018267055.1). Taxonomy (GTDB): domain Bacteria; phylum Bacteroidota; class Bacteroidia; order Flavobacteriales_F; family PHOS-HE28; genus PHOS-HE28. The sequence continues at coordinate 64,199 of JAFDZF010000035.1, read as the reverse complement.
CGGACGAAGAAGCGCAGCGAGGGCCTGTTCGTGAACGGCCGCGAGTGGGGCGAATGGAAGTTCTGGGACCGTGACGGCCGCCTCACCGAGAAGGCCGATTTCAAGAGCGGCGCGCGCGACGGCCACGTGGTGATCTACTACGACAACGGCCAGGTGCAGCACGATGGCTGGATCCACCGCGGGGCGCAGGACAGCCTGATGCGCTCCTACTACCGCAGCGGCCAGCCGATGGAGGAGGGGGCCTATGCCAAAGGGGTGAAGCAGGGCCCCTGGAGCTATTGGTACCCCAACGGCGCACCGATGCTGAAGGAGCTCTGGGAGGACAGCGTATGCCTGAGCCTGGAGGCCTGGGACCGGGACAGCACGCAGACCCTGGTGAAGGGCGAGGGGCTCGTCCGCACCTACTACCCCAGCGGATCCCTGGCCGAAGAGACGCATTACCACTACGGGGTCCGGAGCGGGGAGCAGAAGGAGCTGTGGCCGGCCGGCAACGCCAAGGTGCAGGGCGGATGGATCGCCGGGGTGCGCACCGGCCTCTGGACCTACTGGCATTCCAATGGCCGCAAGGAAAAGGAGGCCACCTACGACAAGGGCAAGCTGAAAGGGCCCTACGCCGTGTACTTCGAGAACGGGCAGGTGAACACCACCGGCTTCTATGCCAACGACCGGAAGGACAGCGTGTGGACCTGGTACACCACCGCCGGTGCCCGCGACATGCTGGGCCATTTCAAGGCCGGGGAGCAGGACGGCCTGTGGAAGTACTGGTACCCCTCGGGGCAGCTGAGCTCCACCGGGCTCTACCGCGCCGGCAAGCAGGAGGGCGAATGGCTCTACTACTACGAGGGCGGCCAGAACTGGAAGCGCGGCACCTGGAAGGCCGGGCAGAAGGACGGCCTGTGGACCACCTGGTACGAGAACGGCAACAAGCTGCAGGAGGGCGCCTACCTGAACGGCCAGGCCGACGGGGAATGGAAGAGCTGGTTCGAGGGCGGCCAGCCGAAGGACGTGGGCCACTTCACCGCCGGGCGCATGAACGGAAGCTGGCAGGGTTGGCTGCCCGACGGGAAGCCCGAGTACCAGGCCCTCTGGAAGAACGACGAGAAGGACGGCCCCTGGAAGGCCTGGTACGAGAACGGCCGCATCAAGGAGGACGGCGGCTTCAAGGCCGGCCTCAAGAGCGGGCGCTGGACCGCGTACAACACGCACGGGACGCCCATCAGCGAGGGGATGTACGTGGAGAACAAGCCTTCCGGTCCCTGGACCTATTACGACGACGCCGGGGTGAAGATGCGCGAGCAGACCCTGCTCAACGGGGAGCCCGAAGGCAAGTGCGTGGTGTACGACCAGCGCGGCCGGGTGGTGCAGGAGATGACCTACAAGGCCGGCCGGCTGCACGGCACCATGACCATCTACGGCATCGACGGGAAGGTGGTGAAACGGACCGAGTACGAGAACGGGGCCGTGAAGCGCACCCCGCCACCACCAGCCGGCAAGCCCCAGCGGAAGTAAAAAGGCCCCGGCGGTCGCCGAGGCCTTTTTACCTGTGTGTTCCAGCCTTATCCCGAGGCCAGCGCGGTGGCATGCGTTCAACGATAGCCGTTGATGTAGGCGTTGGCGATGATCTCGCTTTCCCGCACCAACCCTTGCACGATCTCCCGGATCAGCTCGTTCAGCTGTTGGTCCGAGAACCGGTGCAGGTCGTTGTAGACATGCGTCTTGCGCTTGCTGCTCTTGATGAAGGCTATCTTATCCTTCTTCGTCATGGTCACCTTCTACGGAGGCGGGGGCCAAAAGGATCCATCGGACCGGGATCCCCGCTGCAGCCCGCGCCCCGCCTGAGGGCACCCCCGAAAAACCGCAGCGGGCGCCCCGATCGCTCGGGGGCCCGCTGCGGCCTTTCACCAAAACCTGGGAGGGCCCGAGGGGAGGGCACCGTCCCATCTCGTCAAGCCGCGGCCATCCCGGGGCGGGACCGCAGATCGCTCATCAATCGCAGGGCGCGCATGTAGCGCCGTACGTCACCGGCCATCATCAGGCGTGTGGCCTCCCGCTTCAGGGTCAAGTAGCGTTTCGCGTGGCTGAACATGGCGTTCGGGGTCAATGGGTCTGCCCATACAACTTCCAACCACCGTGCCAAATTGCATCGGCACCCGTCCGGCCCGGGGTCGGGGCCGCCGCCGTCCGGTGGTCCTCGCCGCACTGGCACTGCGATGGCGGCCCGCCCTATATTCGCGTCCGATGCATCGCGGAGCCTACCTCGTGGGTGTGGCCGGCGGCAGTGGATCGGGCAAGACCACCCTGATCCGCGCCCTGCGCGATCGGCTTCCTTCCGGTACGGTGTGCCTGGTGTCCCAGGACGATTACTACCACCCCATCGAGCGGCAGGTCACGGATGCCAATGGCAAGGTCAACTTCGACCTGCCCGGTTCGGTGGACCTGGACCTGCTGGAGCGCGACCTCCGTTCCCTGCTCCAGGGCGAGCCCATCTACCGGCCCGAGTACACCTTCAACCTGCCCGGTGCGGAGCCCCGGTGGATGGAGATCGGCCCGGCGCGCATCATCCTGGTGGAAGGCCTCTTCGTGCTGCACCATCCGGGGGTCCGCGCCCTCTTCGACCTGAAGGTGTTCGTGGAGGCCAGCGACGGGGTGCAGCTGGACCGCCGCCTGGCCCGCGACATCCGCGAGCGGGGCTACAGCCACGACGACATCCGGTACCAGTGGGAGCACCACGTGCTGCCGGCCCACCGGGACTACCTGCTGCCCTACCGTTCGCAGTGCGACCTGCACGTAATCAACGAGGAGCGCTTCGACAAGGCTCTGGGCGTGCTGTGCGACCACCTGATGTGGAAGACCGGCGTCCGCGAGCTCGCCGAGGTTCAGTCCGCATAGAGGCCGTATTGGCGGATGTAGGCCAGTACCTCCGGGGCCACCAGCCCGTCCACCGGTTTCCAGTTGCGCAGGCGGACGCGGATGCCCGTGGACGACACGTCCAGCAGCGGCGCGTCGGGCACGAAGGTGATGGCCTTGTGGTAGAGCAGGTCGGCCTGCGCCAGGTGCTCGTCCACCCCCGGCCGCGGGTACACCAGTACGCGGTGGTGCTCCAGGATGACGTTCGCGTCCTTCCACGTATGGAAGGAGGCCAGGTTGTCGCTGCCGATGATGAGCGAGAAGCGGTGCTGCGGCCAGCGCTGGCGCATGAAGGCCAGGGTGTCCACCGTGTAGTTGGGCCGCGGCAGGTCCAGCTCGAGGCCGCTCGCGCTCAGGCCGGCATGGCCCTGCACGGCGAGCCGCGCCATGGCCAGGCGGTGCTGCTCGGGGCTCAGCTTGCGGTCCTGCTTGAACGGGTTCTGGGGCGTCACCACCAGCCATACCTGGTCGAGCCCCTGCGTGCGCAGCATGTGCTCGGCGATGGCGATGTGGCCGCTGTGCGGTGGGTCGAAGGACCCGAACAGGCAACCGATGGTCATGCGTGCAGGAAATCGTGCACCCGTTGGTACGCTTCGGCACAGGCCCGGTCACGGTCGTCGTTGATCACCACGGCGTCGAAGCGCGGCGCGTAGGTCATCTCGTGCACGGCCTTGTCCACCCGGTCCGTCAGGGTCTTGGGGGTCTCGGTGCCGCGCAGGCGCAGGCGCTCTTCCAGGGCGTCCAGCGAGGGCGGCGCGATGAACAGGGCCAGCCCGTTCTCCCCGAAGATGCCCTTGAGGTGCAGGCCGCCCACCACGTCCACATCGAAGATGGGCGTGCGTCCCTCGGCCCAGATCCGCGCCATCTCCGTGCGCAGGGTGCCGTAGAAGCGGCCCGGGTACACCTCCTCCCATTCCACGAAGGCGCCGTCCACGATGCGCTGGCGGAACGCGTCGGAGGTGATGAAGTAGTAATCGTGGCCTTCCACCTCGTAGTCGCGCTTCGGGCGGCTGGTGGCCGAGACGGAGAAGGCGAGGCCGAGCTCCTGCGCGAGCAGGTGCCGCACGATGGTGGTCTTGCCCGCGCCGGACGGGGCTGACACGATGATGCACTTACCGGTGGTGGCGAAGGTCACGGCTCAGAGGACGTTCAGCACTTGTTCCTTGATCTTCTCCAGTTCGTCCTTCATCAGCACCACGTGCTTCTGCATGGCCGCGTCGTTGCACTTGCTGCCCAGGGTGTTGATCTCGCGGCCCATCTCCTGGGAGATGAAGCCGAGCTTCCGCCCCTGCTGGTCCTCATTGTCCAGCGTTTCCAGGAAGTAGGCGCAATGGGCCTTCAGCCGCACCTTCTCCTCGGTGATGTCCAGCTTCTCCAGGTAGAACACCAGCTCCTGCTCCAGGCGGTCCTGGTCCACATCGGCCTTCAGCTCCTGCAGGCGGGCCAGGATGCGCTCGCGCGTGCGCTCCGCACGGCCCTTGTCCAGGCCCTCCACCTCGCCGAGCAGGGCGGTGATGTTCCGCGTGCGCGCCGCCAGCTCCTCCCGGAGCTTCACGCCCTCCGCCTCCCGGAAGCCGTTGAAGGCCCGCAGGGCCTCGGTCACCAGCGCCATCACCGCCGTCCACTCCGCCGGGTCGAGCTCCTCGCGGGCGGTGTTCATCACGTCGGGCATGCGCAGCACGTGGCCCAGCAGGTCGGTGTGCGCTTCGGGCGCGATCTCCTGTGCGAGGGCGCGCAGCTCCTCGTGGTAGGCCCGCACCAGGTCGGCATTGAACGCCGTGCGCTTGGTCGTCCGCAGGGCCTCCGCGCTCACGTGCAGCTCGGCCTTGCCGCGCACGATGCGCTCCACGGCCCATTGCCGCAGCTCGGCCTCCTTCTCGCGGAAGGCGCCCGGCACTCTGACCAGCAGGTCGAGCTGCTTGCTGTTGAGCGAGCGCACCTCCACGGTCACCTTCTTCTCGTTCACGGGTCCTTCGGCGCGGCCGAAGCCGGTCATGGAGCGCAGCATATGTTGCGGATGGGTCGCGCAAATGTAGCCCGGCTCACCCCTCGCCCTTGATGCGGTCCGCGCGACCCACGAGGTACACGCCGGTGAAGACGCAGGCCGCTGCGAGCACCTGCGGCACGCCGATGCCGAGCGCCCCGGTCATCACCCAGGTGGCGATCAGTGCGAGCACGGGCTGCAGGTAGATGAAGGTGCCCGCCACGCTGGGATGCACGTGGCGCAGCGCCCAGGTGTTGAGCAGGTAGGCCATGAAGGTGACCATGAGCACCACGAAGGCCAGGCCGCCCCATTGCACGCCCGTCAGTGCGGCCCACTGCACCGCGCCCAGGTCACCCAGGCCGAACGGCACCACGATGACCGAGCCGATGAGGAAGCACCAGGCCATCACCGTCACCGCGTCGTACTTGACCATCAGCGGCTTCACCATCACGAGGAACACCGCATAGGACGTGGCGTTGATGAGGATGAACAGGTCGCCGAGCTTCGTGGCCTCCACCCCGCCGGACGAGCGCGCGGCGATGAGCACCACTGCGCCTGCCGCGCCCAGGGCCACGCCGCCCGCCTTCAGCCAGGTGATGCGCTCGCCGAGCAGCACGCCGCTGAGCACCAGCACGAGGATGGGCGTGGCCACCATGATGATGCTCGCGTGGACCGGCGAGGTGCGCATAAGGCCGTGGAAGAACATCAGCTGGTTGACCGCCACGCCGGACACCGCACAGAGCAGCAGGCGCGGGGCATCGCTCCACGCCATGCGCTGCCGCCGGAAGCACCACACGCCCCAGAAGAGCACCGCCGCGCCCAGCACGCGCAGCAGGATGAAGCCGGAAGGGCCGATGACCACGGGCATGAGGCCCTTGGCCACCACGTAGTTGATGCCGTAGAGCAGGTTGACCACGAAGAGGGCCACACCGGCCAGCGAGCGACGGTCCATGGTGGGGACAGGGCGATCGCGGTGACCGGATACCTTGTGACCGCAACGACATGGCGAAGGTAGAGGCACGTCCGGACGCACCGGCGGAGGGGGAATTGCGGCGATCGTTCCGCACGTGGAAGCTGTTATTGCCGATGGTCATCGGCGTGTTCGCCGTGGGCGCGCTGCTCTGGGGCGAGCTCCGCCACGCGGGTTTCGAGCCGGTGCCCGCGGGCACCGGCGACCACCGCTGGACCGACCGGAACGGCAACGGGGTGGTGGACGTCGACGACCCGCAGGAGTTCGTGGCCGATGCGCACGGCGACTACCGCCGGGTGAGCGGTGTGGACCGCCTGCGGACGCTGCAGCTCACGCGCTTCGGCGCCCTCATGCTGGTGTGCGCGCTCATCGCCAATGCATTGCGCGACCTGGGCTATATGCTGCGCCTGCGCATCCTCACGCGCGGCGAGCTGGATTGGCGGCGGTCGTTCGAGATCACGGCGCTGTGGGAGTTCGCCACGGCGGTGGCCCCGGCGGTATTGGGCGGCACCAGCGTGGCCATCTATGTGATCGCGCGCGACGGCATCGCGCTGGGGCGCAGCGCGGCCATCGTGCTGGTGACGGCCATGCTGGACGAGCTCTTCTTCCTGGTGTTCGCGCCGCTGGTGTTCTTCCAGGTGGGCATCGACCGGCTCTTCCCGCCGCAGCTCGACCAGGCGCTCTGGGGCCTGCCCATCCAGGCGCTGTTCTGGGTCGGCTACATCTTCATCGCGGTGATGAAGCTCACCGTGTTCTACGCGGTGTTCTTCCGGCCGCGCGCGATCAAGTTCTTCCTGGTGAACCTGTTCAAGCACCGCTGGCTGCGCCGGCTGCGCCCGCGCATCGCCGAGGCGGGCGATGACCTCATCTCGGCGTCGGACGAGTTCAAGGGCCGTTCCGTGGGGTTCTGGCTGAAGGCCATCGCCGCCACCTGGTGCTCATGGGGCGCGCGCTTCCTCGTGCTCAACTTCATCGCCGCCGCCTTCTTCCCCGTGAGCGGCCATGCCCTGATGTACGCGCGGCAGATCGTGCTGTGGGTGGTGCTGCTGATCAGCCCCACGCCCGGCGCGAGCGGCGCCGCGGAGTTCGCCTTCGTCGGCTTCATGCGCGACCTGCTGCCGGCCGGCGCGCTGCTGGTGGTGGTGGCCATCCTCTGGCGCCTGCTCACCTACTACCTCTACCTGTTCGCCGGTGCGGTGGTGCTGCCGCGGTGGCTGCGGCGCACGCGGGCGTGAGCGCCCGGCGGATCAGAGCCAGCGCTGCTCCAGCACCTCGCGGCCGTGGTAGGTGATGATGAGGTCGGCGCCGGCCCGCGCGAAGGCGTGCAGGTTCTCCAGCGTCATCCGGCGCTCGTCCACCAGGCCGGCCGCGGCCGCGGTCTTCACCAGGCTGTACTCCGCGCTCACGTTGTAGCAGGCCAGGGGCAGGTCGGTGCGCGCGCGCAGCCGTGCCAGCACGTCGAGGTAGGCGAGGGCGGGCTTCACCATCAGCACATCGGCGCCTTCCTGCTCGTCGAGGAGGGCTTCCCGCAGGGCTTCGCGCCCGTTGCGGGGGTCCATCTGGTAGCTGCGGCGGTCGCCGAACCCGGGAGCGGAACCCGCCGCTTCCCGGAAGGGTCCGTAGTAGGCGCTGGCGAACTTGGCGGCATAGCTCATGAGCGCCGTGCCGGTGAAGCCCTGCGCGTCCAGGTGCCGGCGGATGGCGCCCACGCGACCGTCCATCATGTCGCTGGGGGCCACCATGTCGGCGCCGGCCTGGGCGTGCGCCAGCGCCATGCGCGTGAGCCGCTCCACGCTCGCGTCGTTCACCACCTCGTGGTCGTGCACCAGGCCGCAATGGCCGTGCGTGGTGTAGGCGCAGAGGCACACGTCGGTGATCACGTACAGGTCGCTGCCGAAGGCCTGTTTCAGCGCGCGGACGGCGCCGGGCACCACGCTGCGCTCGCTCCACGCGGCCTCGCCCTCTTCGCTCTTGGGCTCCTTCACGCCGAAGAGCAGCACCTTGTCGAGCCCCAGTTGCAGGCCGGCCTCCACGTCCTTCACCAGCGTATCGGTGGTGAAGTGGCAGATGCCGGGCATCGCCGCGATGGGGTCGCGGTAGCCGCTGCCGGGCTTCACGAAGTAGGGCTGGATGAACTGTGCGGGGTGCAGGCGTGTCTCCGCGACGGCATCGCGGATCGCATCGTTCTTGCGCAGGCGGCGGGGGCGGTGCAGCAGGTCCATCGGTTCAGGGTGCGGTGGCGAGGTGGAGGACGGCATTGAGCAGGGCCATCTCGCTGCTGGCCCAGGGGATGATCGCGTCGCGCCCGCTCAGCTCGTGGATGCGCCGTGCGGTGCTGGTGCCCATGGCGACCAGGTGCGGCACCTCTTCCAGCGGCTGCAGGGCGTGGAACGCCTCCGCATTGTCGGGGCTGGTGAGGACCGCGACGTCCGTGAACGGCACGTCCGCTTCCTCCAGCGGGCGCATGGCGTACACGTGCACCTCGATGACGTTCGCCTCGGGCAGGGCCCGCTGCACGGTGCGTTGCCCCTCCTCGGCGCAGGGGAAGAGGATGTGCAGGCCGCCGAAGCGCTCCGCGTAGGCCGCGGCGATCGCCGTCGTGTCGGGCCCTTCGCCCACGAAGCCGGGCTCCACGCCGTGCTTGCGCAGCTCGTCGGCCGTGCCGGGCCCCACGGCATCGTTGGGGGCATCGCGGAGGTCGCCGCCACCGTCCACGAAGAAGCGCACGGCGTTGCGGGAGGTGAAGAAGGTGCGGTCGTGGCCGGTCACCGGGTCGAACGACAGGGGCAGGGGCTCGAAGAGCGGCAGCCCGTTCAGCATGAGGCCGTGGGCATGCAGCGCGCGCGCCATCAGCTCGTCGCCCTGCACCGCGCGGGTCATCGTTACGCGCAAGGGGCGTGCGGGCCCTTGGAGGCGCATCACGGCTTCGTGCGCCAGGTGGTCGGGGTCGGTGCCGGTGAGGTGGATCCAGCGCGGCATGCCGTCGGCGCGCGGTGCGGCGGCGGCCCAGAGCGAGAGCCCTGCGCCGGCGGCCGCCACGTGCACCCCCAGGGGCACCTGGCAGCCGCCATGGTAGGCGCGCAGCACCTCGCGCTCGCAGCCGGCGGTAAGGGCCGCGGCGGGATCGTGCAGCTGCCGCACGGCGGCGTTCACGCGTTCATCGTCGGCGCGGGTCTGCACCGCGAGCGCTCCCTGCGCGGGGGCGGGCACGAAGAGGCGCGGGTCGAGCACCTGCACGTGCAGCCCATCCAGGTCGAGCCCCAGGCGGTCGATGCCGGCCTTGGCCAGCAGGATGGCGTCGTGCTCGCCGTTGCGCAACTTGTCCACACGGGTGGGCACGTTGCCGCGCAGGTCGCGGATGAGCACGTCGGGGCGGAACGCCCGCAGCTGGGCCTTGCGGCGCGCGGAGGAGGTGCCCACCACGGCGCCTTCCCGCACGAAGAGCGGGCGGCCGGGGTCCACGGCGTCGGGCCGGACCAGGATCAGCTCTTCGCCCGCCGCGCGCCCTGCGATGGCGGTGATGGCCAGCCCCTCGGGGCCGCGCGTCTCCAGGTCCTTGCAGGAATGCACGGCCAGGTCGATGGTGCCGGCGAACAGGGCCTCCTCCAGTTCCTTGGTGAAGAAGCCCTTGCCTTCGAGCTTGTCGAAGCTGAGGTCCTGCACGCGGTCGCCCTTGGTGCTGATGATGCGCAGCTCGCAGGGGTGGCCGAAGGCCTGGAGCCGCGCGGCGATGTGCTCGGCCTGCCAGAGGGCCAGCCGGCTGCCGCGAGTGCCGATGCGGAAGGGGTCGTTCATGGGCGTCCAGCCTCGGCCGAACGCTTCGTCTCCTCCAGGATGAGCTCCTTGGCGAGCTTCATCGGGATGCTGATGTACTTGCGTTCCATGTGGTCCAGCACGCGATCGAACACCGCGCGGGCATGGGGGTCGAGCGTGGCCAGGTCGTCGGCGAACACCTCGCGCACCGTCCGCTCGCGCATGGCGCGCACCTCCTCGGGCACGGCGCTCATGGCCCGCTCCACGCGGCGCTCCTTCGCCAGGGCGCGGAACTCGGCCACGCCTTCCTCCACGATGCGCAGGCAGGCCCCGATCTCCTGCTGTCGAGCGCTGCGGTTCTCCTCGGCCTGTGCGTTCAGGTCCTCGATGCGGACCAGGCGCACCGGCTCCTGGCCGAAGCAGTCCGGCACGATGTCGTGCGGGATGGCGAGGTCCACCATCACGCGGTGCTTGGCCATGCCGCCGGTGAGCTGGCGGAAAAGGGACTTGTCCACGATGGGCGTGCCCCGCCCGATGCCGCTGATGAGCACGTCGAAGCCGTCCGTGTAGGCGCACAGCTCGTCCAGCGGGTAGGCCTCGCCGCCCACCTCCTGGGTGAGGGCGTTGGCCTTGCTGAAGGTGCGGTTGAAGATGTGCAGGTCGCGGAAGCCGTGCTTGCGCAGATAGCGGCACATGTCGGCGCAGGTCTTGCCGGCGCCGATGATGAGAAAGCGCGCGTCCTTCTTCACCCCCAGGTCGCGCAGCTGGCGGTAGGCCAGGCTGACCACGCTCACGGGCCGGCTGGCGATGCTGGTCTCGGTATAGACGCGCTTGGCGGTGGTCACCAGCTGCTTCATCAGCAGGCGGAGGCCGTCGCCGGTGAGGCCCAGCGAGCGGCAGCGCTCGTACTGGTCGCGCACCTGGGCCAGGATCTCGCGCTCGCCGATGACGAGGCTCTCCAGGGAGGAGGCCACGCTGAGGAGGTGGTGCACGGCGGCATCCCCGGTGTACAGCCGGGCGGCGGCGGTGGCCTGCTCGCGGGTGGCCGCATCCAGGCCGGGGCGCCAGGCGGCGATGAGGCCCTGCACGTCCTTGGCGGCCGTCCCGGCGGTGAAGACCAGCTCGGCGCGGTTGCAGGTGGCGATGACCATGCATTCCTGCACCAGGCCGGCCGCCCGCAGGCGCTCGCCCGATGCGCGCAGTTCCTGTTCGTCCCCATGGAAGCGCCCGATGAGCTCCAGCGGGACGCGCTGGTGGTCGATGCTGAGGACGGTGAACGAGGTCATGCGTTCCGGGTCGCGAAGGTCCAACACGGGGGTCCGGCCAGCGTCACGGGAATGTCAGGCAGGCGACGGGGCGGGCGATCCGGGCGATGGAGCGGCCGCGGCGGGGCGGCGGTCCGGGGCTTTTCAGGGGCCGATATTCCCGCGGCGTGAACAGGCCCGCATGGAAAACCTGGACGGCGGGAGCCACCGGTCCGTCGCCGGGAAGGGCACCTTCGTCGAGGCGTTCGGTCCACCACCGCTGCGGGCATGCTGTTCAACTCGATCGAGTTCGGGATCTTCCTGCCGGTGGTGTTCCTGCTGTACTGGGCGCTCCGCCGGTCGCGGCGCCTGCAGAACGCCTTCCTCTTCACCGCCAGCGCCTTCTTCTATGCCTGGTGGGACTGGCGCTACCTGGGGCTGGTGTTCTTCAGCGCGGGCATCGATTACGTGGTGGCCATCGCCCTGGAGCGCACCGAGGCCAAGGCGCGGCGCAAGGCCCTGCTGGCGGTCAGCCTGGTGACGAACCTGGGCCTGCTGGGCTTCTTCAAGTACTACGACTTCTTCGTCACGAACTTCAACGAGGCGTTCACGCTGTTGGGCCGCCCGCTGGGCCTGTCCACGCTGCACCTGGTGCTGCCGGTGGGCATCAGCTTCTACACGTTCCAGAGCCTGAGCTACACCATCGACGTGTACCGCCGGCAGATGCGGGCCTGCCGCCATCCGCTGGACTATTTCCCGTTCATCCTCTTCTTCCCGCAGCTGATGGCCGGCCCGATCGAGCGGGCCTACCACCTGCTGCCGCAGTTCCAGGCCCCGCGCGTCTTCAACGAGGCGCAGGCGCGCGACGGCCTGCGGCAGATCCTCTGGGGGCTGTTCAAGAAGGTGGTGGTGGCCGACAACTGCGCCTACTTCGTGGACATGGTCTACGGCGACCCGTCGGGCCATACGGGCAGCGCGGCCGTGCTGGCCACCCTGCTCTTCACCTTCCAGATCTACAGCGATTTCTCCGGCTATTCGGACATCGCCCTGGGCAGCGCGCGGCTGCTGGGCTTCGACCTGGTGCGGAACTTCGCCTTCCCGCTGTTCGCCCGCGACGTGGGCGAGTACTGGCGGCGCTGGCACATCAGCCTGAACACCTGGTTCCGCGACTACCTGTACATCCCCTTGGGCGGCAGCCGGGGCGGGCGCTGGCTGGTGGCGCGCAACACGATGGCGATCTTCCTGGTGAGCGGCTTCTGGCACGGGGCCAACTGGACCTTCGTGATCTGGGGCGCCATCAACGGGCTGTACTTCCTGCCCTCGATCCTACGCCGCCGGCACCGGCGCTTCCTGGACGTGATCGCCCAGGACCGGGTCCTGCCCACGTTCTTCGAGCTGCGCCACCTGGTGGTCACCTTCGTGATGATCGCCTTCACCCGCGTGTTCTTCCGCTCGCCGGACCTGCATACCGCGTGGACGATGCTGGAGCGGATGTTCTCGGCCAGCCTGTTCGCCCCGCTCGGATTGCCGTACACCGGTTACCTGTATGAATGCCTGGCCCTGGCCGGGGGGATGTTCGCCGTGGAGTACGTGCAGCGGCGCAAGCAGCACGGGCTACAGCTGGAGGCGGGGACGCCCCGTGCGTTGCGCTGGGCGATCTACCTTTTCGTGGTGGCGGTCATCGTGGCCTATGCGCCCATGGGCGGGGCCGAGTTCATCTATTTCCAGTTCTGATGCGCCGCTTCCTCCTCCATGCCCTGCTCTTCGGCCTGCTCGCGCTGGCGGGGATCGCCGGCTACATCTGGCATTACCGCGCCTACGTGCCGGCCCCGCGCATCACCAACAACATCTCGCTGAACGCGAAGCTGCGGATGCTGAAGCAGCGGCGCGGCCAGCCGATCCACCTGCTGGCCCTGGGGTCGAGCATGACCCTGAACAACCTGAGCAGCCGCGCGGTGCTGGAGGCCTTCCACGACAGCAGCTACCTGAACATGGGCGCCTGGGGCACCGACCTGGCGCAGAGCTTCGAGCTGGCCGAGGACATCGTGCCGCTGGTGCGTCCGTCGGTGGTGCTGATGGTGACCAACCTGGGCGATTTCAGCGCGAACGCCGAGCGCTACGTGGTGGACAGCACCCGCATGGCGAACTACCTGGTGAAGTGGAGCGAGGCCGATGCCTACCTGCACGCCCGCGACGCCGGCTACTACCTGCGCCAGATGGAGCTGAACGCGGTGCGCATGAACGATGCGGGCAACTATGAGCGCCTGGTCTTCGATCCCTGGGGCGGGGTGCAGCTGAACGTGCCCAAGGACCGCATCGACCAGGAGCGGTTCGACAAGCGGCCGCCGCGGCTGGATGAGCTGTCGGAGGAGCAGTACCGCGCCCTGGAACGGCTGGCGGCCTACCTGGAACGCCGCCACGTGCGCTTCATCCTCATCCAGTCCCCCTATCGCCAGGGGGTGCGCTCGGTGACGGTGGAGGCGGACGTGGCCGCGCACAAGCGCCGCGTGTGGACGATCCTGGCCGCCCACGGCCACCGGTTCGACGACGGCACCGACGCCCTGTGGGCCGACAGCCTCTTCTGCGACTACGGGCACCTCAACGCGCAGGGGGCGTATCTTTTCACACGGCACGCGCTGGCGGAGTGACTCCTGGCAACCGCCGGGCGTCCTTATGCGTTCAGTACACTGCCGCCCTCGGCCCGATCCCTGGCATCGGCGGGGCGGCGTGAGGAACACCCCTCCATGCTCTTCAATTCCATAGAGTTCGCGGTCTTCCTGCCGATCGTGTTCCTGCTCTATTGGTATGTGTTCGAGCGTCCGCTGCGGCTGCAGAACCTGCTGCTGATCGCCGCCGGGGTGGTCTTCTACGGCTGGTGGGACTGGCGCTTCCTCGGCCTGCTGCTGTTCACCTCCGGGGTGGACTACCTGGTGGCGCGGGGCCTGATGCGGGTGGAGCGCCCCGCCCGGCGCAAGCTCCTCCTGGGCCTCAGCCTGGCGGCGAACCTGGGGCTGCTGGGCTTCTTCAAGTACTACAACTTCTTCGCCGAGGGCTTCCACCGGGCGTTCACCTTCCTGGGCCATGCGCCCGACCTGCACACGCTCCACATCGTGCTGCCGGTGGGCATCAGCTTCTACACGTTCCAGAGCCTGAGCTACACCATCGACGTGTACCGCCGCGACCTGGAGGCCACGCGCGACCCCATCACGTTCTTCGCCTTCGTCGGCTTCTTCTCCCAGCTGCTCGCGGGCCCCATCGAGCGCGCGCGCCACATGGTGCCGCAGTTCGAGCGGCCGCGCACCTTCCGGACCGACCTGGCCCGCGACGGCCTGCGGCAGATCCTCTGGGGGCTGTTCAAGAAGGTGGTGATCGCCGACAACTGCTCGTTCTACCCCGACCTGGTCTTCGGCGACCCGGCGGCCTACGGCGGCAGCGCGCACCTGCTCGCCACGGTGATCTTCGCCTTCCAGATCTATTGCGATTTCTCCGGCTATTCGGACATGGCGCTGGGCATCGCCAAGCTGTTCGGCTTCGAGCTCATGCGCAACTTCGCCTACCCCTATTTCTCGCGCTCGGTGGCGGAGTTCTGGCAGCGCTGGCACATCAGCCTGAACACCTGGTTCCGCGATTACCTGTACATCCCCCTGGGCGGCAGTCGGGGCGGGCGCTGGGCGGTGGCGCGCAACACCTTCATCATCTTCGCCGTGAGCGGCCTGTGGCATGGGGCGGCCTGGCACTTCGTGGTGTGGGGCGTGGTGAGCGCGCTGTTCTTCCTGCCGCTGGTGTTCTTCGGCGACCGCAAGCGCTACGTGCGCCCGCCGGCGGAATGGCGGTGGCTGCCCTCCCTGCGCGAAGCCGGCGGCATGGCCTTCACCTTCATGCTGGTCTGCATCGCCTGGGTGTTCTTCCGCGCCACGTCGCTGGACCATGCCCTGCTGGCGTTCGATCGGATGGCCTCCGACAGCCTGTTCAGCCTGCCGCCGCTCGAACGGCCCAAGAGCCTGAAGATCTTCGTCCTGGGGACGGCCATCATGCTCGTGCTGGAATGGATGAACCGCGGGCGCGAGCACGGCCTGCAGCTGGACGGACGCTGGAGCCGCCCGCTGCGCCTGGCGCTCTATTACGGGCTGGTGGCGCTCATCGTGCTGTACGCGCCCTCGGACGGGGGCGACTTCATCTACTTCCAGTTCTGAGCCATGGTGCGCACGTTCCTCAAGCAAACGGTGCTGCTGGGCCTCCCGGTGCTGCTGGGGATCGTGCTCTATGCGTACAGCTACCGCGACACGTTCCCGGCCCCGCGCATCACCTCGAACATCTCCCTGAACGAGAAACTGCGGCTCTTCAAGCGCACGGGTCCCGAACGGCTCAGCGTGTACGCGGCGGGATCGAGCATGACCCTGAACAACCTGTCCACGCAGGCGGTGCGGGAGCACTTCGGTCCGGTGCCGTACCTGAACTTCGGCACCTGGGGCTTCGGACTGGACAACACGCGTTCCCTGGTCGCGGTGTTGCAGGCGCGGCAGCCGGCGCCGGTGGTGATCGTCTGCACCAACCTGATGGAGTTCAGCACCGAGCTGCCCGGCATGCCGCTGGACAGCGCCGCCGTGGCGCGCTACCTCTGGGGAGAGAGCGAGCCGGTGGCCTACCTGCGCCGGCCGCATCCCAGCTATTACCTGCGGCAGATGGAGAGCAACCGCATCCGCGCCACCGACCCGGGCAATTACGAGTACCTGCGGTTCGATGCCGGCGGGGGCTCCACGCTGGACGTGCCGCCCGAACGCCGGGCGAAGGCCCGCTGGCAGCACCCGCCGCCGCCGCCGGATGCCATGGTGGACAGTGCTTACGCCACCGTGGCCGACCTGGGCAGGCGCCTGCAGGCGCAGGGCACGAAGCTGATCTGGGTGCACGTGCCCTTCCGCGAAGGCCTGATGGACGATGCCCTGCGTGCCCGGGTGCGTGCCCATGTGGACCGCCTGCGCGCGATCCTGGCGCCGCTCGGCCATACCGTGGTGGACGGCAACGACCGCCCCTGGCCGGACGAGCTGTTCTCGGACTACAGCCACTTCAACGCGGACGGCGCCCTGCTCTTCACGCGCCACGTGCTGGCGAAGCTGGAGCAGTAGGGAAGGAGGACGGGTGAAGGCAGGGGGATCCCTCAGCCTTCGACGGGCCGCTTGCGCAGCCGGATGACGACGCTCTTGCTCGCCGGCGTTCCGCTCTTCAGCGCCCGCAGCTCCAGGGGCACCAGCACGTTGGCCTCGGGGAAATAGGTGGCCACGCAACCCCGTGCGATGTCGTACGGCACCACGAAGAAGTCCGTGGCCGTGCGCTCATGCCCGTAGTCGCTCACCAGGTCCACCCGGTCCTTGGTGCGCAGGCCGGCCTCCTGCATGTCGTCCGCATGCATCAGCACCACCCGGCGCTCGCCGTGGATGCCGCGGTAGCGGTCCTCCAGCCCGTAGATGGTGGTATTGAACTGGTCGTGCGTGCGGATGGTCATCATCAGGTACTCGCCGGGGCCCACCGTCCAGGGCAGGGCGGGGTCCACGCTGAAGCGGGCCTTGCCGCTGGGGGTGGTGAAGCGGGCGCCGTCGCGGGGGCCGTTGGGCAGCACGAAACCGTCCGGTGTGCGCACCCGGCGGTTGAAGTCCGTGAAGCCGGGGATCACCGCCGCGATCTCGTCGCGGATGCGGTCGTGGTCCTGCGCCAGCGCGTGCCAGTCCACCGTGCTCCGGGGGCCCAGCACCGCCGCGGCCAGGCCGCAGAGGATGGCGGGCTCGCTGCGCAAGTGCGGCGAAGCGGGCTCATGCGCCCCTTGCGAACGGTGCACCACGCTCATGCTGTCCTCCACGGTGACGAACTGCGGCCGGGGCGCCGTGCCCGCGGCCGCGGGCGTGAGGTCGCGCTCGCTGCGGCCCAGGCAGGGGAGGATGATGGCCTCCTCGCCGGTGATCACGTGGCTGCGGTTCAGCTTGGTGCTCACCTGCACGCTGAGGGCGCAGTTCATCAGGGCCTTCGCGGTGACCTCGCTGTCGGGCGTGGCGCTGATGAAGTTGCCGCCCAGGGCGATGAAGACCTTGCCGCGCGTATCGCGCATGGCCGCGATGGCCTCCACCACGTCGTGGCCATGGGCCCGGGGTGCCGTGAAGCCGTAGCGCTTGTCCAGCGCGGCGAGGAAGTCCTCGGAGGGCTTCTCGTAGATGCCCATGGTGCGGTCGCCCTGCACGTTGCTGTGCCCGCGCACGGGACAGGCCCCCGCCCCCGGCTTGCCGAAGGCACCGCGCAGGAGCAGCAGGTCCACCACCTGCCGGATGTTGGCCACCGCGTTCACGTGCTGGGTGAGGCCCATGGCCCAGGTGATGATGATGCGGTCGGTGCTCGCCACGAGGTCCGCGAGCTGCTCCAGGTCCGCGAAGGGGATGGCGCAGGTGTCGGCCATGGCCCGGGCGTCCACGGTGCGCAGGTCGGCGATGAAGGCGTCGAAGCCCTCGGTCCGCTCCCGGATGAACGCGTGGTCGAACACGGACCCCGGCGCGGCGTCCTCCTTGTCCAGCAGCAGGCGCATGACGCCCTTCAGCAGCGCCACGTCGGTGTTCACGCGCAGCCCGATGTGCAGGCCGCTGAGCGGGGTGCCGCCCTCCAGCACGCTCAGGGGCGATTGGGGGTCGACGAAGCGGTGCGTGCCGGCTTCGGGCAGGGGGTTCACGCTCACCACCTTGCCGCCGTTGCGCACGCACTTCGCCAGGGCGCTCAGCATGCGGGGGTGGTTGGTGCCGGGGTTCTGCCCCATCACGATGATCAGCTTCGCTTGGTAGATGTCCTCCAGCGATACCGTGCCCTTGCCCACGCCGATGGTCTCGCCCAGGCCCGTGCCGCTGCTCTCGTGGCACATGTTGCTGCAGTCGGGCAGGTTGTTGGTGCCGAACTGGCGCACGAACAGCTGGTAGAGGTAGGCCGCCTCGTTGCTGGCGCGGCCGCTGGTGTAGAAGATGGCCTCGTGGGGCGAGGGGAGCCCGTTCAGCCGGCCGGCGATGAGGGTGAAGGCCTCGTCCCAGGTGATGGGCTCGTAGTGCGAGCTTCCGCTGCGCAGCACGAAGGGCTCGGTGATGCGGCCGGCCTTGCCCAGGTGGAGGTCGCTCCACGTGCTCAGTTCCTCCACGCTGTGCGCGGCGAAGAAGTCGCGGTCCACCCGCTTGGTGGTGTCCTCCTCGGCGATGGCCTTCACGCCGTTCTCGCAGTATTCGCCCAAGCGGCTGCGGTGCTCGGGGTCGGGCCAGGCGCAGCCGGGGCAGTCGAAGCCGTCGCGCTGGTTCAGCTTGTTCAGGATGCTGATGCCGTTGAGCACGCCGGTCTCCTCCATCAGGTGGGCCATGGACCATTTCAGGGCGGGCAGGCCCGCCGCACGGTCCTTGCGGTCGCTGAGGGTCAGGCCCGTATGCGTGTCGGGCGGCAGCAGTTCGATCCGGCGCTCGTTCATCCGCCGAAAAGTACGGAGGGGGACCGGCGGACCGACGTTCCGGTCCGCCTCATGTAAAGCCAATGTGAAGTTTCCATGAAGTCACGGGTCGGGGTGCCCGTTCCGTGCCGGGGATCTCCCACCTTCGATCCGCGGCCCGCCGCCAGCCGTCCCGCCATGATCGCCAGCGCTCCCGCCCAAGCCGCCAAGCCGTACCGCACCGGTGCCGACACGGCGCGCTCCCTGCGCTCCTTCGGCCACCTGGAAGTGCTGAACATCACGCGACAATTGAGCGCCCCGCCGGGCCAGTTGCTCTTCGCCGGTGCGCCGGGCTCTTCGCAGAGCAGCGTGCACAGCGTGCTGGTCTCCTTCGTGGGGAACGGCGCGCCGCTCCCGGCCCCTACGCTCGATGCCGCCACCGGCCGCATCCACCTGCATTACGCGGACAGCGACCACCCCGAGGTGCAGGGCCTGCTGAAGAGCCGCCGCAAGCGCCTGTGCTACTTCTGGACCTCCTTCGACGGGGCCTTCAGCCACGCGTGGCTGCTGACCTCCGCCTGACCGTCCCGCTTCCCGGCGCGGGGTTAACTTCCCCGCCATGTCCGCCGATACCGACACGACCATAGCAGCCACCGAGGACAAGCGGCTCTTCCTCCTCGACGCCTACGCGCTCATCTACCGCGCCTACTTCAGCTTCATCCGCGCGCCGCGCATCAACAGCAAGGGCTTCAATACCAGCGCCGCCTTCGGGTTCACCAATACGGTGCTCGACCTGATCAAGCGCGAGAAGCCCACGCACATCGCCGTGGTCTTCGACACCGCCGCGCCCACCGAGCGCCACGAGACCCTGCTGGACTACAAGGCCAACCGCCAGGAGACGCCCGACGACATCCGCAGCAACATCCCGTACATCCGCCGCATCATCGAGGCGATGAACATCCCCATCCTGGAGGCCGACGGCTATGAGGCCGACGACGTGATCGGCACCCTGGCGCGGATGGCGGAGCAGGAGAGCTACACCACCTACATGGTGACGCCCGACAAGGATTTCGGGCAGCTGGTGACGGAGAAGGTCCTGATGTACAAGCCGGGCCGCGGCGGCGACCCGCCGGAGGTGCTGGGACCCAAGGAGATCTGTGCCCGCTGGGGCCTGGAACGCACCGAGCAGGTGAAGGACATCCTGGGCCTGATGGGCGACGCGGTGGACAACATCCCCGGCA
Organism: Bacteroidota bacterium; assembly: GCA_018267055.1. GTDB lineage: Bacteria > Bacteroidota > Bacteroidia > Flavobacteriales_F > PHOS-HE28 > PHOS-HE28. Next base: position 44,665 of record JAFDZF010000035.1, on the reverse strand, counting down.
TCCCGGGCATCGGCGAGAAGACGGCCATGGCCCTGGTGCAACGCTTCGGCAGCCTGGAGGCGGTGATCGACAATGCCGACCAGCTCAAGGGCAAGCAGAAGGAGAACGTGGTGGGCTTCGCCGAGCAGGGCCGGCTGAGCAAGATGCTCGCCACCATCAATGTGAACGCGCCCGTGACGCTCGATCACGAGGCGTTGCACCTGGACCCGCCGGACAAGGAAAAGGTGCTGGAGGTCTTCAGTGAGCTGGAGTTCCGCAACCTCTCCGCGCGCGTGCTCGGCACGCCGCCCGAGCCGGTCGCCACCAACGGGAAGGCGAAGCGGGCCGCGGTCCCGACCGCGCAGGTGGACCTCTTCGGCACCAGCGTGAACGCGGACGGCACGGTGGCCCTCACCGAGCTGGCCACCATCGACACCACCGACCACCGCTACGTCCTCGACGACACCAACGAGGCGATGTACATGCTGGCCGCGCAGCTGAAGAAGCAGCCGCGGTTCTGCTTCGACACGGAGACCACCGGCACCGATGAGCGCACGGCGGAGCTGGTGGGGCTCGCCTTCAGCTGGAAGCCGCACGAAGGCCATTACGTGCCGGTGCCCGCCGACCGCGCCGAGGCCCAGCGCATCGTGGACATCTTCAAGCCCGTGCTGGAGAACGCGGCCATCGGCAAGGTGGCGCAGAACGGCAAGTACGACATCCGCGTGCTGGCCAACTACGGCGTGGAGCTGCGCGGCCCGCTCTTCGACACCATGGTGGCGCACTACATGCTGAAGCCCGACCTGCGCCACGGCATGGACTACCTGAGCGAGACCTACCTCGGCTACCGCCCCGTGAGCATCACCACGCTCATCGGCGAACGCGGCCGCGGCAAGGTGCAGAAGAGCATGCGCGACGTGGACATCGAAGCGGTGAAGGAGTACAGCGCGGAGGACGCCGACGTCACCTGGCAGCTGGCGGAGAAGTTCGGCCCGCTGCTGCAGGCCGACGACATGATGCCCCTGTTCAGCGAGGTGGAGATGCCGCTGGTGAGCGTGCTGGCGTCGATGGAGAGCGAAGGCATCCGCATCGACATCCCCGCGCTGAAGCAGTTCAGCGGGGAGCTGGCCAATGACCTCGTTCGCCTGCAGACCGAGATCCACGAGAAGTGCGGGGTGGTGTTCAACATCGATTCGCCCAAGCAGCTGGGCGACGTGCTCTTCGAGACGCTGAAGGTGGGCGGCGACAAGGTGAAGAAGACCGCCCGGACCGGCCAGTACCAGACGAGCGAGGACATCCTGCAGGAGCTGAGCGGCGCCCACCCGGCCATCCCCCTCATCCTCGACTACCGCAGCCTGCGGAAGCTGAAGGGCACCTATGTGGACACGCTGCCCGAGGCCGCCGATCCCGGCACGCACCGCGTGCATACCAGCTACCTCCAGACGGTGGCCGCCACCGGGCGCCTGGCCAGCAATGATCCCAACCTGCAGAACATCCCCATCCGCACCGAGAAGGGCCGTGAGATCCGCAAGGCCTTCGTGCCCCGCGACGCGGACCACCTGCTGCTGAGCGCCGACTACAGCCAGATCGAGCTGCGCGTGATCGCCCACATGAGCGGCGATCCCAACATGCAGGAGGCCTTCCGCCAGGGGCTGGACATCCACGCGGCCACCGCGGCCAAGGTGTTCCACGTGCCCATCGGGGAGGTCACGCGCGAGCAGCGCTCGCGATCGAAGGCCGTGAACTTCGGCATCGCCTACGGCCAGGGCGCCTTCGGCCTCAGCCAGGTGCTGGGCATCCCGCGCGGCGAGGCCAAGGAGATCATCGACGGCTACTTCGCGCAGTTCCCGGGCATCCGCAACTACATGGACACCACCATCGCGTTCTGCCGGGAGCACGGGTACATCCGCACGCTGATGGGCCGCCGCCGCTACCTGCCCGACATCACCAGCGCCAACAACACCGTGCGGGCCCAGGCCGAGCGCATCGCCATCAACGCGCCCATGCAGGGCACCGCGGCGGACATCATCAAGGTGGCGATGGTGCGCATCCACGACCGCATCAAGCAGGAAGGCCTCCGCAGCCGCCTGCTGCTGCAGGTGCACGACGAACTGGTGTTCGACCTGCACCGCGACGAGGAAGCGGTGATGAAGGCCCTGGTGAAGGAGCTGATGGAGGGTGCGCTGCAACTGGACGTGCCCTTGGTTGTTGACATGGGCGTGGGGAAAAACTGGCTCGAGGCCCACTGAACACATGCGGCCGCCGCGCACCTTTACGAGCCCGCTCTTCCCTACAACACCGGGCATGGACATGCGAGCGATCCGATGGACCCTTGGCCTGCTGGCCGGCCTCCTCCTGGCTTCCTGCGGCAGTGACCAACCCCAGCAGGACACATTGAAGGTGGAGGCGACCGACACCACGGCCGTCCAGCGCGTGAAGCGCACGAAGAACATCTTCCACAACATCCCCTCCCCGATGGAGACCGCCGCCCTGCTGAAGAAGGCCGGCGCCGAGTACGACAAGGACATCCTGAACGATGTCAAGCACGTGGACAACTACACCGCGGCGAGCAAGCGGGCCCTCAACCTGGGCATCTACGGCGCGGACCTCAGCTACGCCAGCGTGTACAACAACACGCAGGAGAGCATGCTCTACACCAGCTGCGCGCAGAAGCTCGCCAAGCACCTGGACGTGAGCGGAGCGTTCAACGAGGAGGTGGTGGGCCGCCTGGAGAAGAACCGCAATGACCGCGATTCGCTGCTGAGCATCATCAGCGAGACCTACTGGAACGTGGACGCCTACCTGAAGGAGAGCCAGCGTGACAACATCAGCGCGCTGATGATCGCCGGTGGATGGGTGGAAGGCCTCTACATCGCCACGGTCGTGGCCAAGGCGCACGACACGCCCGAGCTGCGCCAGCGCATCGCCGAGCAGAAGCTGCCGCTGGCCGACCTCATCGAGCTCATCTCCACCTACAGCACCGATGACCCCGCCGTGTCCAGCGTGCTGGCCGACCTGAAGGGCATCAGCGTGCTCTTCGAGCCCGTCACCGTCCCCGCGGGCGGCAGCACGGTGACCCAGGAGAACGGCGTGGCCGTCATCGGCGGCACGGCCCCCGTGGCGTCCATCACCGATGAGCAGCTCAAGGCGCTCAGTGAGAAGACCGCGGCCGTCCGCGCGACCTATATCAATTGATCCCCTCGGCCCATGAAGCACATCTCCTCCCTCATCGCCGTCGTGCTCCTTTCGGCCCTTCCCCTGGCCTCGCAGGCCCAATGCCGCAGCTTCGCCAAGAACAAGTGCGTCCCTGCGCTGGCCCCGTACAAGTTCAATGAGACCTTCAGCGCCGCCCAGCTGGCCCCCGGGGAGGAGGCCGAGGTGGACCTCACCTTCTACAGCGGCCAGGAATACCGCCTGCTCGTCTGCGCCCATCCCATCCTGGGCAACGTGAACTGGAAGCTCTCCGACGCCACCGGCAAGCCCCTGTTCGAAAGCACCGCCGACGACCCCAAGCCCAGCTTCGAGTTCAAGGTGGCCACCACGCAGAAGCTCACCGTGCACATCGATGTGCCCGGCACGCCCAAGGGCGGCAACGGCATGCTCACCGTGGGCTGTGTCGGCATCCTGGTCGGCTTCAAGGAATAAGCGATCCTGAGCCACCCGCTGGACGGCCCCTCACGAAGGGGCTTTTTCGCGCCCGGCCCCTACTCGACGATCACCCGGTCCTTGCGGCCCAGGTCCGTGCGCGCCGGGAAATGCACCTCGTAGTACGCCCCGGAGCCCGCCGCCGCCTTGATCGGCAGCAGCGCGCGGCCCATCTCCAGGCTGTCCTTGCCGAAGGCCGTCACGCGCAGGGTATCGTCCATGGCGGCGGTGTTCGTGAGGTACAGCATCAGCTTGTTGGACTTCCCAAGGGTGTCGCTCTCCACGGCGACCTTGCCCAGGCCCAGGCCCTGCTGCCGGCGTTGCGGGCTCAGCCGCACCTGCACGCTCCAGGTATCCTCCACGCCGGAGGCCACGCCCTCCAGCACCTCGGTGGCGGCCTTGCCGGCCAGCTCACCGCCGGTGTTCAGCGCGTCCTTGGCGCCTTGCTTGGCGCGGCCGCAGGCGGCCAGCAGCACCAGGGCGGCCAGGTATCCGGCCCAGTGGCGGCCTTCCATCAGGACTTCGTGAAGCGCACCACGCGGCGCTGTTCGCCGAACTGGATGCGCACCAGGTAGAGGCCGCTGCGCAGGCCGGCCACGGGCAGGGTCCAGCGCTGGGCACCGGCCGCCCGGCGGCCGTCATCGATCACCTGCACCACCCGGCCCGTGGGGTCGAGCAGCTCCGCGCGCACGGCACCGGCCTCGGGAAGCGTCACCAGCAGCTGGGCGTCGTCGGAGGTGGGGTTGGGCACCACGCGGACGTCCAGGTCGCCCTGGTCCCCGACATCGCTGAACCCGACGGCCATGCCGTTGATGTTGATGTCATCGAGCCAGAGGTCGTTGCCGCCATCGCCCTGGAACCAGAACTTGATGCGGAAATCGCTCACCTGCAGCTCGGGGCCGATGTTGTCGATCTCGTTGTAGGCCCACTGCGTCGGGCTGCTCGGGGTGAACGAGCCGGCCTGGTTCGGCACGGTGGGCAGGTCGCTCTGCCCATGGAGCACATAACGCAGGCTCCAGGTGGCGCCGCAGTTGTTGCTGAGGTAGACCCGCAGGAGGTCGTTGTTGCTGGCCATGCGGCGTGCGAACGCGTGGCGGAACGTGAGCAGGGGCGTGTTGGTGGCGCTCAGGTCGATGGTGTTGCTGATGAGCTCATCGATGCGGCCGGTGAAGGTGCCCGAGTTCTTCAGGCGCACGCTGTGCGTGCCCGAGTAGGCGGCATCCGTGCGGAGCGAGAAGGTGTTGACGTCGCCGTCGGGGTTGTTCACCATCCAATCCGTGCTGGGCAGGGCGCTCACCGCCTCGAACCCTTCGGACCACGGGGTGGGCAGCCCGGTCGATGGGAGCACGAGGATGTAGTTGTTCTCCGTATGCGTGATCGACTCCACCCCGTTGCTGGCGGTGAGCGTCACGGGATAGAGGCCGGGCTGGGGATAGGTCACCACCGGGTCCTCCTGATCGGAAGCGTCGGGCAGGCCGCCCACGAAGACCCAGTTCCGCTGGGTCACCCCGTTGTAGCTCATGTCGCTGAAGTGCACCGTCGAGCCGGCGCAGATCTGCCGCACGTTGCTCATGATCTCCACCGCGCAGAGGGCCGGCGCCAGGTTCACCCCGGTGAGGGCCAGGTTCTGGTCGGTCCAGAGGTTGTTGCGGCCCGCAGTGGAGCTGTTCAGCGCCGCGAGCATGCGGGCCTTCTGGCCGTTGGTGAACATCTTCTGGCAGTAGGCGTACTCCATGAAGTTCTCCACGTTGTCCAGCGTGGAGCCGCAGGTGGCCCCGTTCAGGTCGCAATGGTCCCAGCCTATCGTCTGGGGCGTGTCGGCCACGCCGTCGTCCCCGTCGCAGCTTACGCCGGGGTCGTTGGTGGAGCCCCAGCAGTGCGCCAGGTTGATCCAGTGCCCCACCTCGTGCGAGAGGGCGTGCGAGCGGCCCGCGTTGCTGGTGCCGATGCTGCCCACGTAGGAGTGCAGGATCACGATGCCGTCCGCGCCGGCGGCCCAGCTGGAGGCCACGGAGCCGGGGTACATGGCGTAGCCCGCGGCGCCATCGGCACTGGCCGCCACCCACACGTTCAGGTAGCGGTCGCGCGGCCACTGGATCAGGTCCTTCATGGTCTGCGTGCCGTCATTGGTGAGGGGGCTCTGCGTGCGGGTGATGCCCTTGGTGCAGTTGCCGTTGGGGTCGAGCTGGGCCAGGCGGAAGGTCACCCCCACGTCGGCCACGAGGTCCAGGAACGCCGGCCGCACATTGGGCCATTCCGGGTTCTGCTTGTTGAAGTCCTCGTTCAGGATGCGCATCTCGTCGATGATCTGGTCATCGCTGATGTTCTCCTGACCGTTGTCGTGGATGATGTGGAAGACGACCGGGATCACGTATCCCTGGCCGCCGCCGCGCTCGGCGGCGGTGAAGCCCTGGGTGAACGCCTCCAGCTGCGCCTCGGCCTGCTGCATCTCCTGCAGGCGGTGCGGGTCGTTGTGGTGGAGCTCCACCATGAGGTCCGGGTCGTTGGCCGTGCACGAGAAGCCGTTCTCCTGGCCGAGGGCCAGGAAGGGCATGGCGGCGAGGCCCAGGCAGAGCAGGCGGGAAGGACGAGGGGTCATGTCAACAAGGGGTACAGCCGACAAAATTAGCCCGGTACGTGCCACGGCCCGATGGCCGGCGGCGCATCATGTGCGTATATCCTTGGGTTCCAGCGGGCTCAACCGAGGCTCGCCAGCGCCTGGTCCAGGTCGTCGATCAGGTCCTGGACGTCCTCCACGCCCACGCTCAGGCGGATGAGGGTGTCGGCCAGGCCGATGCGCAGCCGCTCCTCGCGGGGGATGCTGGCGTGCGTCATGCTGGCGGGGTGGCCGAGCAGGGATTCCACGCCGCCCAGGGACTCGGCCAGGGCGAACACCTTGCATCCGCTCAGCACCCGCGTGGCATCGGCCATGCGGTCGCCCTTGAGGGTGAAGCTGATCATGCCGCCGAAGCCGCGCATCTGGCGGGCGGCCACCGCGTGGTTCACGTGGCCGGGCAGGCCTGGCCAGAACACGCGGTCGACCTTGGGATGCTTCGCTAGCCAGGTGGCCACGGCGGCACCGTTCTCGCCGTGCCGCTGCATGCGCAGGTGCAGCGTCTTCAGGCCGCGGAGCACGAGGAAGCAGTCCTGCGGGCCGGGCGTGGCGCCGCTGCTGTTCTGCAGGAAGGCGAGCCGCTCCGCCAGGGCGTCGTCGTTCACCACCAGGGCGCCCATCACCACGTCGCTGTGGCCGGCGAGGTACTTCGTCACCGAATGCATCACGATGTCGGCGCCGAGGTCCAGCGGGTTCTGGAAGTAGGGCGTGGCGAAGGTGTTGTCCACCCCGAGCCAGCAGCCGTGCTTCTTCGCCAGGGCGGCCAGCGCGGCGATGTCGATGATCTTCAGCAGGGGATTGGTGGGCGTCTCGGCCCAGATCAGGCGCGTGTTCGGGGTGAGCGCGGCCTCCACGTTGCGCGGGTCGCTCATGTCGACGAACGTGAACTTGATGCCGAAGCCCGCATAGACCTTGGTGAACAGCCGGTAGGTGCCCCCGTAGAGGTCGTCGGTGCTCACCACCTCGTCGCCCGGCTTCAGCAGCTTCACCAGCGTGTCGATGCTGGCCATGCCCGTGGCGAAGCACAGGCCGTGCTTCCCGTTCTCCAGGGCCGCCAGGGCCTTCTGCAGCGCCGTGCGCGTGGGGTTGTGCGTGCGCGAGTACTCGTAGCCCTTGTGGTCGCCGGGCGCTTTCTGCACGTAGGTGCTCGTCTGGTAGATCGGCGTCATGATGGCGCCGGTGGCGGGGTCCGGCTCTACACCGGCGTGGATGGCCTTGGTGGCGAAACGCATGGGAGAAAGGGAATGGTCGGCGAAGTTCGGTGCTCCGGCCCGAACGGGCGCACCGGGCATCACCAGCGCACGGCCACCTTGCCGATGGTGGCCCCGCCCTGCAGGGCGCGGACGGCCTCCGGCAGCCCGTCACGGTCGAAGACGCGGTGCACCGCCGGCACCAGCCAGCCGTCGTTCGCGGCCTCCACCACGCCGCGCAGGCATTCGGCGATGAGCTCCGGGCGGTGCTCGCTGATGCGGAGCATGTTCACGCCGATCAGGCCCTTGCTGCGCATCATCAGGAGGATGGGCACCACCAGGCCCATGCTCCACACGAAACGCAGCGTCCCGAACGCGCCCTTGCTGCCGCGCTCCGCGCCGCCGAAGAGCACCAGCACACCGCCGCTGCCGAGCAGGGCCAGGTCCTGCTTGAAGCTGCGGCCTCCCACGGCATTGAAGCCGACGTCGATGCTTGCGGGGCCGAGCAGCCGGCGCACCTGTCCGGCGGGGTCGCCGAGGGCGCGGTCGATCGCATGCTGCACGCCGAGCGTGCGGAGGTAGGCCATCTTCCGCTCGCCGCTGGCCACGGCGAACACCGTGCATCCGCGCCGCAGCGCCAGCTGCACCAGCAGCTGGCCCACGCCGCCCGCGGCACTGTGGACCAGCACGCGCTGGCCGCTGCGCAGGGGGGCGGCCAGCGTGGCCATGTACCAGGCCGTGCAGCCCTGGGTGGCCAGCGCCGTGGCCGTTCCCAGCGGCATGTCCTCGGGGATCACGGCCACGGCCTGGTGGTCGGTGGCCACGCGCTCCGCGTAGCCGCCGAAACGGGTCATCGCCACTACGCGCTTCCCCAGCAGCCCGGCGGGGACACCATCGCCCAGCCCCACCACACGGCCCACGGCCTCGTAGCCCAGCACGCACGGGGGCGGCGGCGCATCGCGGTAGAGGCCCTGCACCGCCATCACGTCCGCATAGTTCAGCCCGAAGCCCTCGCTCTGGATCAGCACGCTCCCCGGCCCCACGACCGGGTCCGGCACTTCGCGCAGGGCCAGCACGCGTTCCGGTTCCCCATGTCCGAGCAATCGCCAGGCTTGCATCACCGCTTCTCTTCCATGTCCACTTCGAAGTCCACCACGCATTGCCGCGTGTGGTCCATGTCCTGCCGGTCGCCAATGCAGCCGCACAGGGCGGCGTATTCCGGATGCGCCTCGCGGAACCGCGCGCTGGGCGAGCGCTCGTCCTTCTCGGCGAACACGGCGGGGACGATCGCGTCCTCGAGGTCCTTGCTCAAGTAGGACTGGTGCCCGTAGGCGAAGCCGGCCGCTTCCGTGGAATCGCGCTGCATCTGGAGGTGCGCGAAGCCGTTCTCATAGTAGCACACGGAACCCTGCGTCATCAGCCGCACCGGCAGGTGGCCTTCCGGCTCGATGCGGAACACCACGCCCTTGTAGGTGAACCCCCAGAGGTCCTTGCAGGGCGTGTGCTCCCTGCCGTCGGAGCCCGTGTACACGGCCACGAAGCGGCCCAGGAGAGGCACCACCTCGATGGGGCCCGTGAACGCCTCGCCCGTTCCGGCGACCCTTTCCGCATAGGTGCGGAACACCATGCCCTGCGCGTTCGCGCCGTGTAGCGAAAGGCAGAGCACCGCCGTCGGCAGGACCGATCGCATCATCGGGTGAAATTTACCGCAATGTGCCCTCCGGCTATGCGTCGGGGGCGCCTTGGACGCACAGCACGTACTCCCCGCGCGGCTCATGGGCCTCGGTATGCGCCGCCAGCTCCGCGAGCGTGCCGCGGACGGTCTCCTCGTGCAGCTTGCTGATCTCCCGCGAGAGGCTCGCCGGCCGCTCGGGCCCGAACGCCTCGGCCAGCTCGCGCAGGGTGCGCGCGATGCGGTGCGGGCTCTCGTAAAGGACGATGGTGCGCTCCTCCGTGCGCAAGGCCTCCAGGCGGGTGCGCCGGCCCTTCTTCACCGGCAGGAAGCCCTCGAACACGAAGCGGTCGCAGGGCAGGCCGCTGTCCACCAGCGCGGGCACGAAGGCCGTCGGTCCGGGCAGGCATTCCACCGCGACACCGGCCTTCACGGCGGCGCGCACGAGCAGGAAGCCGGGGTCGCTGATCCCCGGTGTGCCGGCATCGCTCACCAGCGCGAACCGCTCGCCATGCGCCAGGCGTTGCGCGAGCTGTTCCACCATGCGGTGCTCGTTGTGGGCGTGGAAGGGGATCAGCGGCTTGCGGATGTCGTAATGCTGGAGCAGCCGTCCGCTCACACGTGTGTCCTCCGCGACCACGGCGTCCACCTCGCCGAGGATGCGCTTGGCGCGCAGGGTGATGTCCTCCAGGTTGCCGATGGGGGTGGGGACGAGGTAGAGCCGGCCGGACATGGGGGCGAAGGAACGAAAGCGCACGACGTGCTCAATACCGGTCCACGAGGTCGATCAGCGTGCGGTAGAGGCCGTCGAACGCGGTGAGCGGAAGGGTCTCGGGGCGGTCGTTCACATCGTGGTACCAGCTTACGCCGCCCATGGTGTAGAGGAAGATGGCGGGCACGCCCTTCAGGGCGAACGGGCAATGGTCGCTGTTGCACGCCGGGCCGCGGGGCTTCACCTGCGCCAGCCGGCGCGTGCGCTTGTTGATGGCCACGAGCGCGTCGAAGGCCTTCCGTTGCTCGGTGGCATTGACCACCGTGATGCCGTCGTCGCCGGTGCCGTTGAGGTCCAGGTTGATGAGGAGCTTGATGCGGCGCAGGTCGACCGGTGGATGCGCGGCGCACCACATGCTGCCTTGCAGCCCGGCCTCCTCGCCCGCGAAGGCGATGAAGAGCACGTTCACCTTCTTCAGCGGGTGCCGCGCGATCCGTTCCGCCAGGCAGAGCAGCATCGCCGTGCCGCTGGCGTTGTCGTTCGCTCCGGGGAAGAGCGCGTCCGGACCCATGCGGCCCAGGTGGTCGTAATGCGCGGTGATCACCAGCCAGTCGGTGCTGCCCTTCTTGCGTGCACGCGCCGCGCCGAACACGTTGCGGGCGGCGTGCGCGGGAATGAAGCGGTCGCGCACGTGCAGCTCCACGCTGTCGGCACCGGCCGGCATCGCCCCGGCGCGCAGCTCGATCACCGCATGGGGCAGCGCTTCGTTCGCCACGCTCCACGTGAGCTTGCTGCCGCCCTGCTTGAGCACCGGTGCGTGCCGCACCAGCTCGGCCTCGAAGGCCGCATAGGCGTGGAGCGAGTCCTTGTCCGTGGTCGCTGGCCGGTCCAGGTAGGCGGCCCATCCGGGCGGGCGGGCGAACAGGCGTGCCCGTGCGTCGGGATCGGCGAGGTCCGCGAACGTGGGCCGCACCAGCGCGAAGCGCCCTTCCGCAGGGCCCGAAGCGGGGTCCGTGATGAAGTCGATGCCCGGCTGCAGCACCGTTCCGCCGATCGCGACGCGGACGCTGTCGGGAAAAGTGTTCACCGGGAAGTGGAAGCGCTGGTACCGCTGCCCATCGAGCGGGGCCAGGCCGAGGCGATCGAACTGCGCCGCGATCCAGTCCGCCGCCAGGCTGTCGCCGCCGCTCACATAGCCGCGGCCATGCATCGCGGGCCCTGCGAGCGTGGCCACATAGCCGCGCGCCTGCTCACGGACCGATGGCGGCGGCTGGGCCACCAGCACCCCGGCCATGAGCGACCAGGCGAGGGAGCAGGGGAGGCGCCTCACTGGAAGCGGCGTTGCACCAGTTCCAGGAAGGTGGTGAGCACGTCCTCGCCCGGGGGCTTGGGCAGCTTCGCCAGCACCTCACGGTCGATGAAGGCCTTGGCCTGTTCGGCAGTACCGCAGGCGTTGATGGTGTCCACCGCTTTCTCGTAGGCGTCGCGTTGGCCGCTGAACAGCTCGGCCACGAACCAGAACTTCTGGCTCAGCGCGATGGCCTTGTGGAGGTCGGCCACCGGCGCATGCTCCAGGCGGTCGGCCACGGACGGTGCCTTGCCTGCGGCCGCTTTGGGGGACGGGGCCGGCTTCGGCGCGTCGGCCTTGCGCGCGGGCACTTTCGCCTCGGTCTCGGCGATGGCATCGATGAGCGAGGTCTGCCGCGTCGGCGGTTCCGGGGGGCGGGTGTCGAGCCGCATCGGGGGCACCGCGGATGCCGCACCGCTGGCGGCCAGCGCCGCTTCCCGCGCCTTGTGCCGCAGCACCACCAGGCGCTCGAACAGGGCGCGCGCCTCCTCCGTGCATCGTTCCACGCCTTCCGCGTCGAGGCGCCCGGCTTCCAGTTCGCGCAGCGCCCGTTCGATGGAAGCGGTCAGCTCCAGCATGCGTTCATAGCCTTTCCCGTGGGGCATTGCAGGGGTCCGTTCGCCGCGCCCGCCTGCCGAGCGGGCAGGCTCCGTGCGAAATTGGCTAAATTCGGGCCGCTTCCCAAATGGCTGTAACGCCCGTCCATCAAGCCTTTCCGTCCGATGTTCCTGGAGCGCACCGGTAGCCGCGCCCAGCGCCGGGGCTGGATCGAGGTGATCTGCGGCAGCATGTTCTCAGGGAAAACGGAGGAGCTCATCCGCCGATTGCGTCGCGCCGAGTTCGCCCGCCAGCGCGTGGAGATCTTCAAGCCCGGCACCGACACCCGCTACCACGAGGCCGACGTGGTGAGCCACGACCGCACCAGCATCCGCAGCACGCCGATCCCCAGCAGCAGCAACCTGCTCCTCCTCGCCTCGGAGATCGAGGTGGTGGGCATCGACGAGGCGCAGTTCTTCGACGAGGGGCTGCCCGTGGTGTGCGAACAGCTCGCCTCGCAAGGCGTGCGCGTGATCGTGGCGGGGCTCGACATGGATTTCCAGGGCCGGCCCTTCGGCCCCATGCCGCAGCTGATGGCCATGGCCGAGTTCGTCACCAAGGTGCACGCCATCTGCGTGCGCTGCGGCGAGCTCGCGGTGTTCAGCCACCGCACCAACACCAGCCGGGAGCTGATCCTCCTGGGGGAGACCGGGAGCTATGAGCCGCTGTGCCGCAGCTGCTTCAATGCCGCCCGCGTGCCGGAGGACGCCGGCACCGGCCACCAGCACGCCTGATGGAACGGGGCTACCTCCTGCACGCGATCGCCGCCGCCATCGGCGGCCGGCTGCGCGCGGGGTCCGGTGACCGGCGGATCGTCCACCTGAGCATCGACACGCGCCGTCCGGCGGCGGAGCACACGCTGTTCATCGCGCTGCGCGGCGCCCACCACGACGGGCACGCCTACATCGCCCAGGCCGCGCGCAACGGGATGCACGACGTGCTGGCGGAGGCGGGCGCGGCGTTCGACGACCGGGGCCTGAACGTGGTGGAGGTGCCCGATACGCTCGCGGCCCTGCAACGCCTGGCGGCCTGGCACCGCGCGCACTTCCGCGTGCCGGTGATCGGCATCACGGGCAGCAACGGCAAGACGGTGGTGAAGGAATGGGCGTTCCAGGCGCTGGGGGAGGAGGAGCACATCGCGCGCAGCCCGGGCAGCTGGAACAGCCAGGTGGGCGTGCCCCTGAGCGTGTGGGAGCTGGGGCCGGAGCACACCCTCGGCCTCTTCGAAGCGGGCATCAGCCGGCCGGGCGAGATGGCGCGGCTGGCCCCGATCATCGCCCCCACCATCGGCCTCTTCACCAACCTGGGCCCGGCCCATGCGGAGCAGTTCGCCAGCGACCGCGAGAAGGCCCGCGAGAAGGCCCTCCTGTTCGCGCAGGCGGAAGCCGTGGTCCATTGCAGCGACCACGTGCTGGTGCATGAGGCGCTGGCCGAACTGGACGGACCGTTGCTGCGCGGCTGGTCGCGCACGCGGGAGGCTTTCGTGCGCGTGCGCAGCGAGGAAGCGATCGGGCCCGTCGCCCGCCTCGTGCTGGAGCATGCGGGGACGGAGTTCCCCCTGGAGCTGCCGTTCAACGATGCGGCCTCCATCGAGAACGCGCTGCACGTGGCCACGCTGCTGCTCCACCTGGGCCGCACGCCCGCGCAGGTGGCGGAGCGCCTGCACCGCCTGGCCCCTGTGGCCATGCGCCTGGAAGTAGTGGCGGGCGTGGACGACGGCACCCTGATCAACGACGCGTACAGCAACGACCTGGGCTCCTTCCGCATCGCGCTCGACCACCTGGCCCGCATGGCCGACGGCCGTCCGCGCACGGTGGTGCTCAGCGACATCGCCGAGAGCAAGGAAGCGCCCGCGAAGCTCTATGGCCAGGTGGCCGACCTGCTTCGCCAGGCCCGGGTGGACCGCCTGATCGGCATCGGCCCGACGATCGCCGCGCATCGCTCGCTGTTCCCCGCGGAAGCCCGCTTCTTCCCCGATGCGGAAGCCCTGCTGCAGGCTTTCCCCGCACCGCCGATCGAAGGAGCGGTCACCCTGCTGAAGGGCGCGCGCCGCTTCGGGCTGGAACGCGTGGTGGAGCGCTGGCAGCAGCATACCCACGGCACGGTGATGGAGGTGGACCTCGATGCCTTGCGCCACAACCTGAACCATTACCGCGAGCGCTGCGGTCCCCAGGTGCGCGTGATGGCGATGGTGAAGGCGGGCGGCTACGGCACCAGTGCGACCGAGCTGGCCCGGCTGTTCGCCCACGAGCAGGTGGCCTACCTGGGCGTGGCCTATGTGGACGAAGGCATCGCCCTGCGGCAGAACGGCATCCGCACGCCCGTGCTGGTGATGAACCCGGAGCCCGTCCCCCTGGAAGTGCTGCACCGCTTCGGCCTGGAGGCGGAGGTGTACGACCGGCGCTCGCTGCAGGCCGCCATCGACCTGGCCCGCCACGTGCCCGACGCCCCGCCTGTCCACATCAAGCTGGACACCGGCATGCACCGCCTCGGGTTCATGGCGGCCGAAGTGCCGGCCCTGCTCGACGCGCTCCGCCAGGCGCCCTTCCTGCGGGTGGCCTCCGTGCTTTCGCACCTGGCCGCGAGCGAGGACCCGCGCGAGGACGCGTTCACCCGCGGGCAGATCGAGCGCTTCCGCGCCCTCGCAGGCGGGATCGATGCGGTGCTGGGGTACCATCCGCTGTGGCACATCGCCAATTCCGCCGCGGCCTCCCGCTTCCCCGAGGCGCGCCTGGACCTGGTACGCCTCGGCATCGGCCTGCACGGCATCGGTGCCGATGCCGGGGAGACCGCGCTGCTGCGCCCCGCCGCCGCCCTGCGCACCGTGATCGCGCAGATCAAGGACATCCCCGCCGGCGACACGGTGAGCTATGGGCGCCTCTTCACCGCGGCGCGCGACATGCGCATCGCCGTGCTGCCCATCGGCTATGCGGACGGATTGGCCCGCCGCCTCGGCCATGGCAAGGGGCGCGTGTGGATCAATGGACGGCCCGCCCCCTTCGTCGGCACCATCTGCATGGACATGTGCATGGTGGACGTCACCGACATCGCCTGCGCGCTGGACGACGTGGCCGTGGTCTTCTCCGCGGAGCATCCGCTGCAGGACCTGGCGCGCGACCTGGGCACCATCCCGTACGAAGTGCTCACGTCGATCAGCCCCCGGGTGAAGCGGGTGCTGGTGCATGCCTGACCCCCGGACAGGCGTCCAAGGGCGGCCGATCCTTGGAGGCCGAAGCATCGTCCGCGCCTGGCCACCCGTCTAACTTTGGTCGCCACCCCTTGTTGCGCCATGATGAAGCGGTCTTTCCTCCTTGTTTGCATCCTCTGTCTGTCCGGTCTGCTCCGTGCCCAGGAGGCCATCGTGCCCGGTGACCTGCTGGTGATGCTGAAGCCGGACGCGTCGGCGCAGGCGATCGCGACCGACCTCAAGCTCCTCAATGGCCACGAGACCCACCTGCGGGTGGTGCAGGAGATCTCCGCACCGATGCGGGCCTGGCTGCTGCACTATGAGGCGCCGGCCATCCCCCAGGCATTGATGCGGCGTGCCGTGCAGGGCCATCCGGCCGTGATGCTGGCGCAGGACAACCACCGCATCCAGGAGCGCGCAGTGCCCAACGACAGCGATTATGTAGCGCAATGGCATCATCAGACCATCGCTAGTGAAGCCGCTTGGGAAGTCACTACGGGAGGTCTGACTGCTACGGGTGATACCATCGTGATTTGCATTATCGAGAACGCCGACCTCCCGCAGCCTGATTTGGTCGCCAATGCCTGGTTCAACCGCCACGAGATCCCCAACAATGGCGTCGATGACGATGGCAATGGCTATGTGGACGACTACCGCGGCTGGAACCCGCCGCAGGGGAACGACAACGTCTATGGTGGTTCGCACGGTACCCAGGTCGCAGGGATGATCGGCGCGAAGGGCAATAATGAGACCTTGGTGGTCGGTGCCAATTGGAACGTGAAGATGATGGCAGTTCCGTATGGCGGCACGCAGGAAGCACAGGTGATCGCGGCCTATACCTATCCCTTGGTGATGCGCCGCCTGTACAATGCCACCGGCGGTGATCTCGGCGCCTTCGTGGTGGCCACTAATGCGAGTTGGGGTATCGATGGTGGCCAGCCGGAGGATGCACCGCTATGGTGTGCGATGTACGATACCCTTGGTACGGCAGGTATCCTCAATTGCGGGGCCACGGCCAATAATGCCGTGAACGTGGATCAGGTCGGCGACCTGCCCACCGCCTGCGCCAGTGACTTCATGATCAGCGTGACGGCCACGAACAGTTTGGATGCGCGCACCTTCTCAGCATGGGGAAGCACCACTATTGACCTAGGTGCACCGGGCGCATTGGTGGTGACCACGAACATTAATGGTAGCGATGGACCTGTCAGCGGGACTTCGTTCGCGAGCCCACTTACCGCGGGCGTCATCGGGTTGCTATATAGCGTTCCATGCTCTGGGATGATGGACTTGGTCCGCCACGATCCGAGCCAAGGTGCTCGGTACGTGCGACAAGCTCTGTTCAGCGGGGTGGAGCAGGTGGGTAACCTGCCGGGCAATACCGTCACAGGTGGACGTATCAATGCGCACAATAGCGTACAATGGATCATGGACCATTGTGCAGAATGTTGGGAGGCCTACGACCTCCATACCGTCAGCGATGCCATAGGCCATACCACGCTCGCTTGGAACGGACTTTCGACGACGTATGATATCCGCTATAGGGTGGTCGGCGAGGAGGACTGGAGCTTACTGACGGATGTGCTTGGTTTTGAACGATCCCTTTCCGATCTACCGCCCTGTGTTCCATTCGAGTTCCAAGTGGCACCGATTTGCGGGGGATCGGCGGGGGCATTCTCGCCTTCCCATATTTGGATGAGCGAGGGTTGTTGCCATGCGCCTCTGGCCATTGAGGTTTCGATGCAGGATACTGCGGATGCTTTAGTGGCTTGGAATTCTGTATTGGCGGCGGGCTCGTATTCTTTACGCTATCGGCCGATAGATGGGTCCGTGTGGGAAGAGATCGGAGGACTTGAAAGTTCGTCCATGCTCATCCAGGGGTTGGAACCCTGCACAGACTATGAGGTCCAAATGAGTAGTACATGTGCTGATAGTACCGGCAATTGGTCTGCCACAGTGGGGCTGCATGTGCCTGGATGCGGCCAATGCATTGAAGGGGATTTTTGTGAGAGCATCGGGAATACCTGGTCCATATGGCTCGACCATGTCCAATTAGGTACTATTGATAATATGTCCGGAGATAATGATGGGTATGCCGATAACAGCGATCAGAGCACCGAGCTCATTACTGGCCAGGGCTATACGATTACGCTGACCCCATATCTAGGATTCCCGATTATTGCATACTACACGATATGGATGGACTTCGATCGCGATGGCCAGTTCTCGGCACCTGATGAACTGGTCTTCAGCGGGTCGTCGGATCAGATCATGGAAGGCACGCTGACCGTCCCAATAGGTGCGCCGGAAGGTTCTGTACGTATGCGTATAGTAATGAGCGCTAATGAGCCTGTAATGAGTGGATGTTCCGTTTACGACTTCGGGGAGACGGAGGACTACTGCATCGCGCTCACCGTCGGCACCGGCGTAGCGGAGGTGGACGGTGGCGAGGTAGCGGTGTTCCCGAACCCGGCCGATGCGGCGGTGTCCTTCACCGCGCCGGGCGGGACGGCGGACCTGCTGGTGCTCGACGGTGCCGGCCGCCAGGTGGCGCGCCAGGCTTTGGTGAACGGCCGGCTCACGCTGGCCACCACGGGATGGAGCGAAGGCCTGTACGTGTACCGCCTCC
This sequence comes from Bacteroidota bacterium, assembly GCA_018267055.1. GTDB lineage: Bacteria > Bacteroidota > Bacteroidia > Flavobacteriales_F > PHOS-HE28 > PHOS-HE28. Next base: position 27,095 of record JAFDZF010000035.1, on the reverse strand, counting down.
TGCGGAACGGAACGGACATGGCCCGCGGCCGCTTCGTGGTGGCGCACTGATCGCACGGCGGCCGGTGCCGATGGCCGCCGGGGTCTAACTTCGGCGGCACGATGGAGCTGTCGGTCGTCGTCATCACCTTCAACGAGGAAGGGAACCTCGCCCGCTGCCTGCGCTCCGTGGCGGGGGTGGCCGACGACCTCGTGGTGGTCGATTCCTTCAGCACCGACCGCACCGAGGCCATCGCGCTCGAGCATGGGGCGCGCTTCATCCGCCATGCCTTCGAAGGGCACATCGAACAGAAGAACTGGGCCGTGACGCAGGCGAAGCACCCCTGGGTGCTCTCGCTCGATGCCGACGAGGAACTGGATGCCACGCTGATCGCCTCCATCCGGCGCGTGAAGCAGGGGCCCGCGGCCGACGGCTATACCATGCACCGCCTCACCAATTACTGCGGCACCTGGATCCGGCACGGCGGCTGGTACCCCGATACGAAGCTCCGCTTGTGGGACAGCCGCAAGGGGCGCTGGGGCGGCACCAATCCGCACGACCGGTACGAGATGGACGCCGGTGCCCGCATCGCGCACCTGGAGGGCGACCTCCTGCACCACAGCTACGCTTCCATCAGCGACCACGTGAAGCAGGTGGACTACTTCACCACCATCGCCGCGAACGCGCTGCATGCGCAGGGGAGGCGGGCCGGCCTCCTTAAGCTGCTCGTGAGCCCGTGCGCGAAGTTCCTCGGCGGCTACCTGCTGCGCGGCGGGTTCCGCGACGGCTTCCACGGCTTCGTGATCGCGCGCATCAGCGCCCACGCGACCTTCCTGAAGTACGCCAAGCTGAAGCAACGCTGGCGCGAGCGTCCATGAACCCGCCGCGGACCGTCCTCCTCAGCCGCCCGGACAACCTTGGCGATGCCGTGGTGACCGTGCCCATGGCGGGATGGCTGCGGCACCACCTGCCCGGCGTGCGCATCGTCGCCCTGATCAAGGGCTACACCGCCCCGGTCTGGGAGCGCTGCACGCACATCGACGCCGTGATCACGCTCGAGGAGCTGGCCGCCTTGGGCGATGCTGGTGCCGCGGACCGGCTGCGGGCGGTGGGGGCGGATGCCATCGTCCACGTCTTCCCGCACCGGCAGGTGGCGTGGTGGGCGAAGGCGGCGGGCATCCCGCGGCGCATCGGCACGAGCCATCGGTGGTGGCATTGGGCAACGTGCAACGAGCGGGTGCATTTCAGCCGCCGGCGCAGCGACCTGCACGAGGCGCAGCTGAACATCAAGCTGCTCGCGCCCTTCGGCGTACCGGTGCCGTCGCCCGTCCAGGCGCTCATCCCGTACATCGGCCTGCGCGTGCCCGCTCCGCCGCCGGAGGTGCGGGCACTGCTGCGTCCCGATCGGCGCAACGTCATCCTGCATCCCCTGAAGGGCAGCGGCGTGGAATGGGGCCTGGAGAACTTCGCGGCGCTCATCCGCCTGCTCGATCCCCGGCGTTACCACTGCCTCCTCACCGGCACCGCCGCCGAGGCCGAGCGTTACCGGCGCGTGCTGCCCGTGGACCTGCCGCACGTCACCGACACGGGCGGATCGCTGCCCCTCGACCGCTTGATGGACCTCATCGGCGCGAGCGACGCCTTGGTGGCCGCCAGCACCGGGCCGCTGCACATCGCCGCCGCGAGCGGCATCCGCACCATCGGCCTCTTCAGCATGCGGCGGCCGATCCATCCCGGACGCTGGGCACCCCTGGGGCCGGATGCGCACGTGCTGGTGAACGATCCGCATTGTCCCGACTGCGCGCGCGGTGCGGACTGCGACTGCATCACGCGGATCCCGCCGCAGCGGGTGCTCGCTGCGCTGGAGGCGCCGCGAACGTGAAGAGCGTATAATAAAGGGCGAAGAAGGTGGCGCCCATCTGCGTCTCGATGGTGTCCTCGCTCAGGCAGGAGATCAGGAAGATGAGGCCCCACGCGAGGAAGAGCGGATGGCGGAAGGCTTCGAGCCGCTTCGCTGGCCACCACCAGGTGAACAGGCACCACAGCGCGCCGAACACGCCGAAGCTGATGGCCAGGGTGAGGTACTCATTGTGCGCGCGGAGGCGCCAGCGGGGCAACAGCGGGCTGTGCTCCCGTTCGTAGGCTTCATCGAAGGCGCGTTGGGTATCGCCCGTGCCGACGCCGAAGAGCCAGTGTTCCCTGGCGATGGACGCCCCTGTCCGCAGGAAGGCCAACCGCATCGTGACCGAATGCGCGCTGGGATCGCCGGTGTTGCGTGCGCTCTCCACCTCGTACAGCACCTGGTCGATGCGTGCGCGCAGAGGGTTCCGGCGCCCTTCCGTCACGCTGGCCACCCCGTGCTCGATGCGCCGCACGTCCTCGGGATGCAGCGCCTTCAGGCCAAGGGAATCCTTGCGCTGCCCCAGGCTGGCGAGGTAGCGCACCAAGGTGGAGCGCAAGGGCTGGCCCTCGGCGTCCTTGCCGGTGAACGGCACGGTGCTCAGGTGCGACCAGCCCCGTTCCAGCTCTTCGTCAGCGACGTAGATCCAGACGTAGTGGCCGTTCTCGCGTTGCGGTGCCACGCGATCGTGGTAGTAGCGCTCACCCCCGGCGCTGCGCTCGTCCAGGTGCCGCAGGTCGATGGGCTCCGTCGCGTGGTAGTCCCGGATGCAGGCGCGTACATAGTATGCGGCGGCCCCGCCCAGCGCCAGCACCACGGCCGCGGTGAGCCCGCGGACGAGGGCTGGGCGGTGGCGCGCCCAGCGCACCAGGGCGAACAGCACGAGCACCGGCAGCACCAACAGCCCCACGAGGCTGCTGAGCAGGTCGAGGAAGAACAGGCACCAGCCGATGCCGAGCCCATGGGCCAGCTGCAGCTCCCAGCGCCGCGGCCAGTAGTGCACGAGGGCGGCGATGGTGAAGCACAGCATCAGCGCCAGCCGGATGTGGCTGATGAACATGGAGAGCGCGCGGTAATCGCCCAGCGCGGCCACCTGGTGGCGGAACGCCAGGCAGGCCATGGTGCTGCCGATGACGCTCCACGCGCCCAGCAGCAGCAGGAAGCGCAGCTCGCCGGCCGTGAGCCGCGGCACCGATGAGAGCACCGCGCCGAACAATAACACAGGCAGCAGGATCCGGCAGAGGTCCAGGCCCCAGCCCAGATCGCCGGTCCACAGCAGGCCCAGCACATGCACACCGAAGAAGGAAAGGAACACCGCGCTCTCCGCCGTGGTGAAGGCCCGCCGGAAGCGGCCTGCGAGGTCGCGGCGCACGATGCCCTCCCACAGCCAATTGCCCAGCAGGATGAACTGCGACAGGCTCAGCAGCAGCTCCGACCAGGGCAGGGCGATCAGCGCCAGCGCGAGCCCGAAGAGGTGCACGCGCCGGAAGGCGTCCATCCTCACAGGCCCCTGCTGCTCAAGCGCGGTGGACCGCACGACGCGGCGATGGGCCGATCAGTTGGTCTTGATGGTGCCGTTGAGCACGCCGGCGTATTCGCCGCCGTTGAGCACGGCGAGCGCGCGCTGCACCACGGGGTCCGTCACCAGCATGGCCTTGGCGCGGCCGGTCTGATGGTAGTAGCGGCCCACCAGCTCGCTTTTCAGCACCTCCTTGATGTCGCTCCGGAAGCGTTCCAGCTCTTCGCTGCGGTCGGGGCTCAGCTCGGCGCGCAGCGCATCGATGGCGGTCTTGGCGTGCTCGTAGTAGCGCTCCTTCTTCGCGTCGGCCTCCAGCTTCGCCAGGTCGTCCAGGCTCTCGGTGCGGTAGTCGAACTTCTTGTCCTTCACGAAGGCGAGGAACTGCTGGTAGATCTCGTCGGTGACGACGAAATCGGCGGGTTGGGCGATGGTGGGATGCGTCCACTTGTACTGGTTCGCGAAGTCGAAGAAGAGGTCCGCTGTGTAGAGGCCGCCCACCACCTTGGGCAGCTCGGGCTCCACCACCCGCACGTCCGGCGCGATGCCGCGCCCGTCATACACCGGCCGGCCGCCGCGCGTCTTGAAGGCGAGGATGGTCGAGTCGGCCTTGATCATGGCCTTGCCCGTGCTGTCGTGGTGCGCGTAGTCGATCTTCTGGATGCAGCGGCCGCTGGGGATGTAGTACTTGGCCACCGTCACCTTCAGCTTGCTGTTGTAGTAGAGGTCGCGCGTCTGCTGCACGAGCCCCTTCCCGTATGTGCGCTGCCCCACGATCACCGCGCGGTCCAGGTCCTGGAGCGCGCCGGTGACGATCTCGCTCGCCGAGGCCGAGCCGGTGTCCACCAGGATCACCAGCGGCATGGTGGCGTCCAGCGGCTCGCTCAGCGTCTTGTAGGTCTTGTCCCACTCGGCGATCTTCCCCTTGGTCTCCACCACGGTCTCGCCCTTCGGTACGAAGAGGTTCACGATGTTCACCGCCTCGCGGAGCAGGCCGCCGCCATTGCCGCGCAGGTCGAGCACCATCTTCTGCGCGCCCTGGTCCTTCAGCTCCTTCAGCGCCGTGCGCACTTCCTGGCCCGCGGTCTGCGTGAAGCTGTTCAGCTTGATGTAGCCCACCTTGTTCGGCTCATCGATGAAGCCCTTGTACGGCACGTCGGGGATCTTGATCTCCTCGCGGGTGAGCAGGTGCGTCACGGGCGCCGCGCCGTTGCGGCTGGTGATCACCTTCACCGGGGTGCCGGCTTGGCCCTTGAGCAGCTTGCTCACCTCGTCGGTCTCCAGGCCCTGGGTCTTGCGTCCGTCCACCTCCAGGATCACGTCGCCGGCCTCGATGCCGTCCTTCATCGCGGGGCAGTTCTCGTACGGCTCGCTCACCATCACCCCGTCGCCCTTCTTGCGGATCATCGCGCCGATGCCGCCGTACTGCCCGGTGGTCATAATGCGGTAGTCCTCCAGGTCGCTCTCGGCGATGTACTGGGTGTAGGGGTCGAGGCTTTCGAGCATCGCGTCGATGCCCGTGGTCATCAGCTCGCCCGGCTTGGTCTCGTCGACGTAATAGATGTTGAGCTCCTTGTACAGCTCATTGAAGATCTCGAGGTTCTTCCCGATCTCGAAGTAGTTGTCGCCCGCGGCGATGGTGACGGCGCCGCCGACGGCCACCGCGCCGATCAAGGCCGCGGACTTCCAGGAGCGAAGGGGGTTCTTCATGTGCGGGAGGTATTCAGGGGACCGGGTCGTAGCCGCGGCCGCCCCAAGGATGACAAGATAGGAACCGCTTGAGGGTGAGCTTGCCGCCGCGCCAGGCGCCATGCTTGCGCAGGGCCTGCACGCCGTATTCCGAGCAGGAGGGCGTATAGCGGCACGAGCCGGGCAGCAGCGGTGAGATCACCAGCTGGTAGCCGCGGACGCAGCCCACGAGCAGTTTAGCGGCGAGCGACATGCTGAAGGAGCCAACGGTCCACCGACCGGGTTATTTTCTCGTGCGTATCGGCCCACTTGGGCACGCTGTCGCCCTGGAACACGAACAGCCAGGCGCATTGCCGGTCGGCGGCGCGCAGCTGGGCGTACCAGCGTTCCTTGTTCAGGCGGTAGGCCTCGCGCATGAGGCGTCGCGTGCGGTTGCGCTGCACGGCCAGGCGCAGGTGGCGTTTCGGCACGGCGAAGGCGACCTGGGCGGGAGCGGGGGTGTCGAGCGGCATCAGCAGGCCCACGAGGCGGAACGGTGTCTCATGCACGGCCTTGCCGGTCGTGGCCACGGCTTTCACGCGGTCGCGGCCGGTCAGGCGCTCATGCTTACGGAAGGTAGCGCGCATGGGCTGCGGTGCGGGGGCTTCCGGGGGATGGACGGTTGGGCGCGTGTCCGGTCCTTGCCGCCCAGGGCGGGCCGGACTACTTCTTCTTGGCCTCTTTCGCGGCCTTCTTGATGTACAGCTCGATGGCGCCGGTCATGCTCGGCGCCTCCGGCATCGGGGCCTCGATGTCCAGCCGAAGGCCGGCGTCCTTCACCGCCTTGGCGGTGGTGGGGCCGAAGGCCGCGATGATGGTGCCGTTCTGCTTGTACTTCGGGAAGTTCTTCTTCAGGCTCTCGATGCCGCCGGGGCTGAAGAACACCAGCATGTCGTAGACCAGCCCCTTCATGTCGCTGAGGTCGCTGGCCACCGTGCGGTAGAACACGGCGTTGGTGTAGGTCACCCCGGCCTTGTCGAGCAGCAGGGGGATCTCCTGCTTCTGGATGTCGGACCCCGGCACCAGGAACTTCTCCTCCTTGTGCTTCTTGATCACGTCGATCAGGTCGCTGAAGCTCTGCTTGCCGATGAAGACCTTGCGCTTGCGGTACACGATGTACTTCTGCACGTAGTAGGCCACGCTCTCGCTCACGCAGAAGTACTTCAGCGACTCGGGCACGGTGAGGCGCATCTCCTTGCACATGCGGAAGAAGTGGTCCACCGCGTTGCGGCTGGTGAGCACGATCGCCGTGTGGTCCAGGATGTTGATGCGCTCCTGGCGGAACTCCTGCGCCGGCACCGCCTCGATCTTGATGAACGGCTTGAAGTCGATCTTCAGGCCGAACTTGCTTGCAAGACCGTGGTAAGGCGACTTCTCGTCCGTGGGCTCCGGTTGCGTGACCAGGATGGTCTTGATCTTCAAGTCCGCTCGGCTTAGAGGGGGTTGGTCGGGATAGGAACAAAATGCCGCGCTTGTTCATAGGCGAGCGCGGCAGGTAGGATCTCGGCGGTGCAAAGGTAAAGGAAAATATAGCGCAGCGGGACCCCTTCACCCACCCCGATCAGCGTTGCGCGCACCCACCGGAACAGCACGACGGCCGCGACGAAGAGCAGCCCTGCGACCCACAGCCAGGAGCGCCATTCCAGCCGATGCGGGAAGGCGAGCAGCACGGTGATCGGCACCAGCAGCAACCCGAGCACGATGTCGAACAGCACCACGGTGTAGAGGTACTCCGTGAGGCCGCCGTCGGCGCGCAGCAATACGCCCAGGCCGCGGATCAGCAGCACCTGCGCCACCATCGCCGCCAGCACGTACACGAAGAGCTTCCCGAAGCGCGCCAGGCCCGGCGCCACCCAGCCGTGCAGCACCAGCACCTGGTAGGTGAACAGCGCCACCAGCACCGCCGACATCACCAGCAGGCCCACCAGGGTGCGGTCCTGCAGGTCCAGCTCGTCGCGCATGCGCTGCTTCCCCAGCCGCAGGCCGAAGAACGCATGCGCCAGCAGCCGCCACTTCTTGGGCGACACCATGTTGATCCAGGCGAGCGTGCCCAGCATCAGCAGCAGCACCGCCACCACCCAATCCGCGCCCAGCGCGTCGGTCGCTCGCAACGTATCCAAGGTCACCCGCTGTTCTTGCGCGGCGGGCCGCGCGAAGGTAGCCGGGTACGCCTGCCCGCTTTCCTACCTTCGCGGCCCGTTCGCCAACAGCCCATCGTGGGCGAGCGATCATCCCCGACCGACATGAGCACGACCGCTTCCGCCAGCAAGGCCGCCAAGAAGAGCGCCACCGACCTCTACCAGTTCCACGACCACTACCTGGTGGACGAGCTGCTGACGGAAGAGCAACGGCTGATCCGCGACACCGCGCGGGCCTTCGTCAGCAAGCACCTCAAGCCCATCATCGAGGAGAGCTTCGAGAAGGCGCAGTTCCATCCGGAGATCATCCCCGGCCTGGCCGAGATCGGCGCCTTCGGCCCCATGGTGCCCACCGAGTACGGCGGCATGGGCCTGGACCAGATCGGCTACGGCCTGATCATGCAGGAGATCGAACGCTGCGACAGCGGCCTGCGCAGCCTCTGCAGCGTGCAGGGCTCGCTGGTGATGTACCCCATCTGGAAGTACGGCAGCGAGGAGCAGAAGAAGAAGTGGCTGCCGCAGCTGGCCCAGGGCCGGAAGATCGGCTGCTTCGGCCTCACCGAGCCCGACCACGGCAGCAACCCGGGCGGCATGGTCACCACCTTCAAGGACATGGGCGACCACTACCTGCTGAACGGGGCCAAGATGTGGATCAGCAACAGCCCCATCGCCGACGTGGCCGTAGTGTGGGCCAAGGCCGAGAACACCGAGGGCCGCATCCATGGCCTGCTGGTGGAGCGCGGCATGCCAGGCTTCACCACGCCCGAGACGCACGGCAAGCTGAGCCTCCGCGCCAGCCCCACCGGCGAGCTGGTGTTCGACAACGTGAAGGTGCCCAAGGCCAACCTGCTCCCCAACAAGAGCGGCCTCGGCGCCCCGCTGGGCTGCCTGGACAGCGCCCGCTACGGCATCTCCTGGGGTACGCTCGGCGTGGCCCTGGAGTGCTACGACACCGCCCTGCGCTACAGCAAGGAGCGCATCCAGTTCGGCAAGCCCATCGGCGGCTTCCAGCTCACCCAGAAGAAGCTGGCCGAGATGATCACCGAGATCACCAAGGCCCAGCTGCTCACCTGGCGCCTCGGCGTGCTGCGCAATGAAGGCCGCGCCACCACCGCGCAGATCAGCATGGCCAAACGCAACAACGTGGCCCTCGCCCTCAGTGTCGCGCGGGAGGCCCGCCAGATCCTCGGTGGCATGGGCATCACCAACGAGTACCCCATCATGCGCCACATGATGAACCTCGAGAGCGTGGTGACCTACGAGGGCACGCACGACATCCACCTGCTGATCACCGGCGCGGACGTCACGGGCATCCCGGCGTTCAAGTAAGGGATCGGGCGTTCCGCCGGGAAGGGCGGCCTTGCGAAAGCCCCGGGCCTGCGCAAGGCCCGATACCTTTGTCCCGCATGCAACGCCCACCCATCGGCGCGCTTCCTTTTTCCGACTGGCGCCTCGGCATCGACCGTCCCCTGCTGATCGCCGGGCCGTGCAGCGCCGAGAGCGAGGAGCAGGTGCTGGACACCGCGCACGGCATCGTGCGTGCGGTGCCGGAGGTGAAGGCCTTCCGCGCCGGGGTATGGAAACCGCGCACCCGGCCGGGCGGCTTCGAGGGGGCCGGTGATGCGGCCCTGCCCTGGCTGCGCCGCGTGAAGGCGGAGACGGGCCTGCTCACCATGACCGAGGTGGCCACGCCCGAGCATGTGGACGCCGCCCTGGAGGCCGGGGTGGACCTGCTGTGGATCGGTGCCCGCACCACGCCGAACCCCTTCAGCATGCAGGGCATCGCCGATGCGCTCCAGGGGGTCGATGTGCCGGTTTTCGTGAAGAACCCGATCAACCCCGATCTGCAGCTGTGGATCGGGGCGCTGGAGCGGCTGGCCGCGGCCGGCATCAGCCGGCTGGCCGCCATCCACCGCGGCTTCAACTGGTTCGAGCGTACACCCTACCGCAACAGCCCGATGTGGGATTTCCCCATCCGCCTGAAGGCCGCCCTGCCGCAGCTCGAGCTGGTGTGCGACCCCAGCCACATCGCCGGCCATCCCGACCGGTTGGGTGAGATCGCCCAGCAGGCGCTCGACCTGAACTTCAGCGGCCTGATGATCGAGACGCACCGCGACCCGGCCCAGGCCCGCAGCGATGCCCAGCAACAGGTGACCCCCTCCGCCCTGGCGACCCTGCTGGCGGGCCTCATCATCCGCCGCGCGGTGCCCGAGCACCGCCACCACGACGAGCTCGAAGCCTACCGCGACCTGATCGACCAGCTGGACGAGGAGATCGCGCAGAAGCTGGGCGCCCGCATGGACATCGCCGAGCGCATCGGGGAGTTCAAGCAGCTGCACAACGTGGCCATCCTCCAGCCGGAACGTTGGGAGCGCATCCTCCGGCGGCAGCTCGTCCTGGGGCAGCGCCTGGGCCTTTCGTCCCACTTCATCGAGCAGGTGATGAATGCGATCCATGCCGAGAGCATCCGCAGGCAGACCGCCGTGTGGGAACAGGCCGTGCCCGCCTCAGGATCACGAGGATCGGAACCATCCGGCCCGGGGCCGACGGTCCACTGAGGGGGACCGCCGCCTACTTTGCGAACAGCGGTGCCGGAAAGGGTGCCGTCCTTCCATTCCTATTCCCGTCCACACATGCTGAAACAATACGCGTTCGGGGCCCTGGCCCTCATCCTGGGAACACGGGCGGCGGCCCAGCCCGTCTTCACGAACGGCTCGGCCGCCCTGCCCCACGAGGCCAGCAGCGGCAACTGCATGGCCGTGACCGACATGGACGGCGACGGCCGGGACGATATCGTGCAGCTCGACATGAGCACCGACATCACCATCCTCTACCAGAACACCGACCACAGCTTCACGGCCTACGATTATGGCACCGTGAGCAGCGGCGAGCAATGGGGCTGGGCCATCGCCGACGTGGACAACGACGGCCACAAGGACATCGTGAGCGGCGGCCACTACGACGGCTCGCACTTCGTGCGCATCAGCAGCCGCGGGGTCTACACGATCACCGACCTGGACGGTCCGGACATCTACACCCAGTGCATGAGCATGGCCGATGTGAACAACGACGGCCGGGTGGACGTCCTCGCCTGCCACGATGACGGCCCGCCGAACCTCTGGTTCACCAATGCCGGCGGCGTGCCCGTGAACAACAACGCCTACATCGACTGGACCACGGCCTGCAGCGGCGTGTCCGGCGACATGAGCGGCAACTACGGCAGCACCTTCACGGACTTCGATAACGACGGTGACATCGACCTCTTCATCAGCCACTGCCGCCAGGGCGTGATCGACCCGAACGATTGCCGCCGCTGGAACCGCCTCTTCGTGAACGACGGCGCGGACCACTATGCCGACCTCGCCGCGGACTACGGCCTGGACAGCCACGAGCAGACCTGGACCAGCGACTTCGGCGACTACGACAACGACGGCGACCTCGATGTGGTGAGCACCAACCACAACACGAGCATCACCCTGTATGAGAACGACGGTACCGGCCACTATACGCAGGTGACCGCCGGCAGCGGCCTCGCCGGTACGCAAGGGTTCATGCTGCAAGGGCTCTTCCGCGACCTGGACAACGACGGGTTCCTGGACATCCTCATCGCGGGCGGACAAGGTGTGGCCGCCTACTTCCGGGGCCATGGCGACGGCACCTTCACCAAGTACGCCAACCTGTTCCCCGACATGCACGGGTTCGCGTTCGGCGATCTCGATCAGGACGGCTTCGAGGACGTGTATGCGAACTATGGCCAGAACTACGTGGACGGCGACCCCGGCAACCCGGACCGCCTCTGGCTGAACACACCCAACGGCAACCACTGGTTCAACATGGACCTGGAAGGCGTGATGAGCAACCGCGACGCCGTGGGCGCCCGCGTCACCATCACGGGCCCCTGGGGCACGCAGATCCGCGAGGTGCATGCCGGGGAGAGCTATGGCTTGGTGAACAGCTTCACCTGTCATTTCGGCCTGGGCAGGTACACCCTGATCAACACCGTGACGATCGATTGGCCGAGCGGGGAGGTGGACACCTTCGAGAACGTGCACGCCGACCAGACGATGACGGTGGTGGAGGGCGGCTGCAGTTCGCCCAACGTGCACATCGGCAGCACCGCGGCCGCGCTGTGCACCGGCAGCGGCCCGGTGACGCTGACCGCGGATGCCGGCTTCACCTACGCCTGGAGCACGTCGGCCACGGGCCAGAGCATCAACGTATCGCAACCCGGCAGCTATTCCGTGGTCGTCAGCGACGGCAGTGGCTGCTCCACGCAGGCCGGCATCTTCCTGCCGCTCGATCCCGATGAGACGCCCGTCGTCACCGCGAGCGGCCCCACGACCTTCTGCGAGTTCGACGCCGTGACCCTTACCGCGTCCGAGGCGAGCAACTATGCCTGGACCGGAGGCAGCCAGGAGCAGAGCATCACGGTGCAGGCCAGCGGCACCTATTCCGTCACGGTGAACGGCACGTGCGGCCAATTCACCTCCGATCCGGTGACCCTGACCATGCTCGATGCCCCGGGCGCACCGGCCAGCAATGACGTCTCCATCCCGTCCCCCGGCACGGCCGACCTCACCGCCACGGGCGACAGCGTCGTGTGGTACGACGCCGCCACGGCCGGCGCGGTGGTGGGCACGGGCAGCCCCTGGACCACGCCCTTCCTCAATGACAACACCACCTACTGGTGCGCCGACGTGCTGCAGTACGGCGGCGACGTCGCCAACGGTGGCCGTACCGACAAGTCCACGGTGGGCGGCTACCTGGACAATGCGAACAACTACCTCCTCTTCACCGCCTATGAGGACCTGGTGATCAACAGCGTGAAGGTGTACGCCAACGGGAGCGGCGAGCGCTCCTTCATCGTGATGGACCAGGCCAGCGGCGACCTCCTGGCGGAAGCCACCATCGAGGTGCCCACCGGTGAGAGCCGCGTGCAGCTCGGGTTCCATGTGCCTGCCGGCGGGCCGTACAGCCTGCGCATCGGAGGCGGCAACCCACAGCTGTGGCGTGACCAGATCGGCAGCAACCCGACCTACCCGTACGCCTTGGGCACGCTGGGCGCCATCACCTCCAGCAGCGTGAACAACAACCCCACGGCCTACTACTACTTCTTCTACGATTGGGAGGTGATGTCCCCGGCCTCCTACTGCGCCGGCCCGCGCACCGCGGTCAACGTGCATGTGGGCCCGGTCGGCATCGGCGAGGTGGACGCGGCGGACGGCCTGCACGTGTTCCCGAACCCCGCGGACGACCGCCTCACCATCGCTTTCGACGGGCTGAGCGGTCCGGTGGACGTGGACCTGCTCGATGTCGCGGGGCGTTCGGTGCTCGGCCGGCGCGTGCAGGCGGGCAGCGCGGGTGCGGTGCTCGACATCAGCCGCCTCGCCCCCGGCGGCTACACCCTGCGCGCACGCCATGCCCAAGGGCTCCGCGTCACCCGCGTGGTGGTCCGGTAGCGCCGCTATCGCCAGGAAGCATGGAACGGCCCCGCCCAGCGGGGCCGTTCCGCGTTCACGGGCGCCGTTGTGGCCGTTACTTTGCGGCATGGCGGACGAGGTGCCTTCAGGACCCCGGCTCCTCGTGATCGGCGGAGGGGCCATCGGGAACGCACTGCTGCCCCGCATCGCGCGCTGGCCTTTCGCCCGCATCACCATCGTGGACGGCGATCGCGTGGAGGCGGGGAACCTGGAGCGGCAGGAACTGTTCGCGCCGGTGGACATCGGCCGCTCCAAGAGCGAGGTGATCGCCGCGTGGTTCCGCAACATGCCCATTCCCGCGCGCGTGGTGCACGAGGACGTGTTCCTCGATGAGCACAACGCGGCCACGCTCATCGCCCTGCACGACCTGGTGGCCGATTGCACCGATGACGCGCATGCCCGCCGCCTGATCGACCGCACCTGCGGCGACTACGGCGTGGCCCTGGTCAGCGGGGCCGTGCACGGTGCGCAGGCGCAGGTGATCCTGCTGCACGCCGAAGGGGAAGGGGAGGATAAGCGGCTCACCGACCTCTTCGCCGGTGCGCTCGGTCCCGATCAGGACGGCTGCGACATGCGCGATGTGCCGCCTGCGGTGCTCGATAAGGTGGCGGAACGCATGGCCGGCCACCTCCGCGCCCTCCTCCATGGCGCCCCTGTGGTGAACGGCCGCATCGACCAGTACGACGGCCGGCAGTGGATCACCATGGAGCCGCCCTGGCGCTGACGCATGGACGGGACGCTGCTGCTCTTCCTCATCGCGCTGGTGGCGTTCGCCTATGCGATGGTCGGCCACGGCGGCGCGAGCGGCTACCTCGCCCTGCTCGCCCTGGCCGGCAGCTCGGTGGTGGTGATGCGCCCGACCGCGCTGACGCTGAACCTTCTCGTGAGCGCCATCGCCTTCGTGCAATATGCGCGCGCCGGGCATTTCCGCTGGCGCACCTTCTGGCCGTTCGCGGCGCTGTCCGTGCCCGCGGCCTGGCTGGGCGCCCAGCTCACGCTCGACCCCGTGCTCTACAAGCGGATCCTTGCGGTGTGCCTCCTGTTCGCCGTGGCCCGGCTGCTCGGCCTGTTCGGCCGGGGCGGACCGGCGGAGCGCCCCGTTCCCCTGGTGCCGGCCTTGCTCATCGGGGCGGTGCTCGGCCTGGTGTCCGGCATGATCGGCATCGGCGGCGGCATCCTGCTGAGCCCCGTGCTGATGCTCTGCCGCTGGGCCGATGCGAAGACCACCGCCGCCACTTCGGCCCTTTTCATCTTCGTCAACAGCGCGGCGGGCATGGTGGGCCTTGCTTCGGGCACCGCGGTGATCGGTCCGGATCTGCTGCCCTGGGTCGGTGCGGCCGCCGTCGGCGGCCTCTGCGGCAGCTGGATCGGCGCGAGCCGCCTGCCTGAGCTGCGCCTGAAGCAGGCCCTGGGCCTGGTGCTGCTCTTCGCCAGCGTGAAGCTGATGTTCCCATGATCGACGTCGAGGAAGCGAAACGGATCGTGATGGATGCGGTGCGGCCGCCCGTCGCGGAGGATCGGCCGCTCACCGGGGCCTTGGGCCGTTTCGCGGCGGAGAACGTCCGCTCGGCCCATGATCATCCCTTGTTCGATGGCAGCGCGGTGGACGGCTATGCGTTCCGTTCCGATCCATCGATCACCGGCTGGACCGTGGTGGGAACGGTCACGGCGGGCGATGCGTTCCCCCGCGCGCTGAACGCCGGCGAGTGCGTGCGCATCTTCACCGGCGCGATGATGCCCGCCGGGGCCGACACGGTGGTGATGCAGGAGCATGTGCAGCGGACCGGGGATCGCATCGTGCATACGGACGCCGGGCTGCGGGCCTCGGCCAATGTGCGCAGGCGGGGCGAACAGCTGCGGGCCGGCGATGTGGCGTTCCCGAAGGGCGGCCTGCTGTCCCCGGCGGCCATCGGCTTGCTGGCTTCCGTCGGGTCGCGGTCGGTGCGCGTGGCGAAGGTGCCGGTGGTGCGCGTCCTGGTGACCGGCGATGAGTTCGCGCCCGACGCACAGGCGGTCCCCGGCCGCATCTTCAGCAGCAACGACCACCTGCTTGCCGCGGCGCTCGGGCAGGAACGGATCCCCTTCACCGTGAAGCATGTGCCGGATGATGCCGGAGCCTTGCGCCACGCCGTGGACGAGGCGGTCCGTGACGGGGACCTGGTGATCTCCACGGGCGGGGCGTCCGTGGGCGACCTCGATCTGGTCGGCCCGGTACTGCGGCAGGCGGGAGCCCGTATCCATTTCCACGGCGTGGCCCAGAAGCCCGGCAAGCCGATGCTCTTCGCCTCGGTGGAAGGCGTCCCGTTCTTCGGGCTTCCGGGCAATCCCCGCGCGGTGCTGGTGCTCTTCTGGGAATATGTGCGACCGTTCCTGCTGGCCCTGCAGGGCGCCGCCGATCCCTGGCCGCGGAGCGCGCGACTGCCCCTCGCCGATGCCCTGGAGGTGAAAGGCGGGCGGGCGGAGTTCCGCGCCGCGCAGGTGCGCGACGGCCGCGTGCTGCTGCTGGCCGATGAAGGTTCGCACATGCTCCGGTCCCTGATCGACGCGGATGCGCTGGCCTACCTGCCTGCCCAAGTGTGCCGATGGCAGGGCGGCGATCCGGTGGACGTACACTTCCTTCCACGATGAGCAAATACGCTTGGACCGGGGTGGTGCTCGCCGGCGGCAAGAGCACGCGGATGGGGCAGGACAAGGCCCTGCTGGTGGTCGACGGCCGGCCGATGCTGGCGCGGGCCATCGACCAATTGCGTCCGCATGTGCGCGAGCTGCTCGTCATCGGCGATCCCCGGAAGTACGGGGCGTTCCATACGGACGTGGTCCCCGACGACCTGGAAGGCCTGGGGCCGCTCGGCGGCATCGTCACGGCCATGGGCCATGCGCGGCACGACCGGCTGCTCGTGCTCGCCTGCGACGTCATCGGGGTGAACGCTATGCTGTTCCAGCGCCTGCAGCGTGGGCTGCCGGACGAGGGCGATGCGTTCGTTCCCCGCCATGAAGGCTTGATCGAGCCTTTGGTGGCCGCCTACCATCGCCGCTGCGCCGACGCCTTCCTCGGGCGGCTTCGGAGCAATGACCTGTCCATGCGCAGCGCCCTGGCCGACGTGTCCACCAGCTACCTCGACCTGGTGCCCGGGACCGAGGGCTGGCCGGTGGACCTCTTCCGCAACCTCAACAGCCCTGACGATCTTTGAGCCATGAACGTGCTGCTCTTCGGAGCCATCGCGGAACAGGCGCAGGCCGACCGGATCGAGGTCCAGGCCGGGAGCACGCATGAGCTGAAGGACGTCCTGTGCCGGCGCATCCCCGGGCTGGACCGCATGAGCTATGCTCTGGCGGTGGACCGGGCGATCGTCCACGACGACCGGCCGCTCACCGGAAGGGAGGAGATCGCCTTGTTGCCCCCGTTCGCCGGCGGATGAGCACGACCACCCCCCACCGGAAGCGCGACCTCTTCGTGGAAGGCGCCATCGCCCCGGCGTTCATCGCGGAGAGCATCGCCAAGCATGCCACGCGCACCGACATCGGCGGGCACGAGATCTTCCTGGGCCAGGTGCGGGCCGATACCATCGACGGACGGCAGGTGCAGGCGATCGACTACACCGCCTACCGGGACATGGCGAACGAGGGGATGGCCGCGATCCGCGAGGAGGCCTTCACCCGCTGGCCGGCGATGACCTGCCTGCACGTGCACCACAGCCTGGGGACGATCGCGGCCGGCGGGCTCTGCTTCGTCGTGTTCGCCAGCGCACCGCACCGGCAGCAGGCGCGCGAGGCCGTCGCCTTCGTCACCGATGAGGTGAAGAAGCGGTTGCCGATCTTCGGCAAGGAGCTCTTCGCCGAAGGAGGGCACGTCTGGAAAGAGAACCGATGATCGACATCACCCACAAGCCCACCACGCTGCGCGAGGCCGTCGCGGAAGCCACCGTGGTGGCGAGCACCGCGGACACCATCACCGCGATACGGGAGAAGCGTGTGCCGAAGGGCGACGTGCTGGGGGCCGCACGGGTGGCCGGACTGCTGGGCATCAAACGCACGGCGGAGCTGATCCCCGATTGCCATCCGCTGCCCATCGAGCATGCCGAGGTCACGTTCGTCCTGGAGGATCAGGCCGTCCGTGTGCGGGTCCAGGTGCGTACCATCTACCGCACCGGCGTGGAGGTGGAGGCCATGCACGGCGCCAGCGTGGCGGCGCTCACGATCTACGACATGCTGAAGCCGATCGACAAGGGCCTCCGCATCGAGCGCATCCGGCTGCTGGAGAAGAAGGGCGGCAAGAGCGATTGGAAGGACGCGTTCGACAAGGCGCCGCGAGCGGCCGTACTGGTGATCAGCGACGGTGTGGCGAGCGGCAAGAAGGAGGACAAGGCCGGTGCTGCGATCGCGGAGCGCCTGAAGAAGTTGGGCGTGGGCGTGGCGGAACAGGCCGTGGTGGCCGACGAGCCCGCGCACATCGCTGCACACGTGAAAGCCTGGGCGGACCAGGGGTTCGACCTCATCCTCACCACGGGCGGAACGGGCCTTTCGCCACGCGACCGCACGCCGGAAGCCATCGCACCCATCCTCGACCGCGAGGTGCCGGGCATCATGGAGGCCGCGCGCAGCTATGGCCAGGCGCGCATGCCGCTGGCGCTGATGTCACGCGGCATCGCCGGCATGATCGGCCGCACGCTGGTGATCACACTTCCCGGCTCCACGCGCGGCGCGCAGGAGACGATGGACGCCTTGTTCCCCTTCGTGCTGCACGTGATCAAGGTGCAGGAGCACGCGTTCCGGCACGGGCAGTGAGCCGGCATCACCCGCGCCGCCGCCTGAGCTCCTGGATGTCCAGCAGGTCCTTGGGCCGCGCCGATCGTCGTTTGCTTTCGATCAGGTCTTCGTAGTTCAGTACCCGGTACAGGGCGACCGGCTCCTCCGCCAGCTCCGAGATCACGCTTCTCGCCCAGGCGTCCTCGAACGAACGCCCGGGGTCGAACCGCGTGATCAGTTCGATCTCCATGTCCGGAGAGATCTTGATCGAGATGTTCTGCTCGGCGCGCAACACGGTATCCGGAAGATGGTCCAGGTCGTACCCCAGCGAGCGGAGCGTATCCACCAGCTTGGCGAAGTTGTCGGGCGTAGGGTCGATCCAGAGGTGGATGTCCGCGGAATGCCGCTGGTAGCCATGGAAGTTCACGGCGCCGCCGCCGACCAGCAGCAGCCTCAGGCCGTGGTGGTTCGCTGCGCGCAGGAACGCACGCACTTCATCCCCGAAGTGCATCACCGTCTTTGCGTATGACGAAGTTGCCCGTCACGGGCCGAGCCTCCGCGACCGTGATGGCACGATCGACGAAACTGCGCAAGAACCATTCGAAACGCTCCGCGGGCGGCAGGGCGAGGAAAGCCCGTTCGCGCCGGGCGTTGCTCCCTTCCTTCGTCTCGAAACGGATGCGTTCGTCCATGCTCTCAGGAACTTTCAAAAATACACATACGCTCGCCGTTGCTCCGTTCTCGTCCGCACTTGGGCGGGGTGAAGGCCCGTTCGCCCGCACTTCCTGTTCTTTGCGCCCATGGTCAACGGCAAGGAGGCTTGGGTGGAGGAGTTCGTGCTGCACCGCGTGGGCAGCGATGGGCTGGACAACGTCTTCAACGATTACAGCGCGGTGCTCAAGGGCGATGAGGAGCAGGCCTTCCTGCGCAAGCTCTTCCTGCGGCCCTTCGCCCAGATGGCGGCCACCTCGGAGTTCACGCATGCCGTGTCGCTCGAGTACAACGTGCTGCATGGGCTGTGCCTTGAGCTGCAGGCGGGCAAGGAGCTGGTGGAGGCCTCGCTGGCCATCGGCAAGCACCTGATCGCCGTCTCGCGCCACCACAACATCAAGGGCGGCGACCTGTTCATCGCGCGCCTCAGCGGCGTCAGCATCGGCGGCCCGCCCTTCCCGGCGGTCGGCATCTACAAGTTCGACGAGAAGGAGGTGTACCTCGAGAGCCGCGTGGAAGGCCGCCAGGTGGCCATGCGGCTCAACCGCGGCCTGGGCGCCCTCAAGCCGAACAAGGCCTGCCTGGTGGTGTTCACGCCCGATGCGCCCACGCTCTTCGTGCTGGACGACAACGAGCACACCGAGTACTGGCACAAGGATTTCATCGGCCACCGGCCCAAGCGCGACCACGTGAACCACACCACGGACGTGCTGCAGCTCACGCGCGCCTTCATCACCGAGCAGCTGCCGCAGGACGTGCCCATCGACAAGGCCGACCAGATCGACCTGATGAACCGGTCGGTGCAGTACTTCAAGGAGCGCACGGAGTTCGACCGGGACGAGTTCGTGCAGGAGGTCTTCACCGACGAGCGGGTGGCCCGCTCCTTTGAGCGGTACGGCGACGTTTACGAGGAGGAGCGGGGCGTGGAGCTCGAGGACCGCTTCGAGATCAGCACCCACGCCGTGAAGCGGCAGGCGCGCGTGTTCAAGAGCGTGATCAAGCTCGACAAGAACTTCCACATCTACGTGCACGGCGACCGCAACAGGATCGAACAGGGCATGGACGCCGACGGGCGGAAGTTCTACAAGATCTACTACGACCAGGAGCTCTAGGCGCGCGTCACCCGCCGATGCTCACCATCGGCCGCACGCTCAGGTCGTGCAGCACGTCCTGCTGCCGCTCGGGCCTGAACGGGGGCAGCCCGCCCAGCATCGCCTGCTTCGCCAGCACGTTCGCCTCGATCAGCGGGGCGATGTCCTCGCCGCGGCGGAAGGCGGAGAGCAGGTCGGTCTCCTCGCGGGCGAAGAGGCAGTTGCGCATCCTCCCCTCGGCGGTGAGCCGCAGGCGGTCGCAGCCGCTGCAGAACGGCTCCGTCACCGTGCTGATGACGGCGAAGGTGCCGGGCCAGCCCGGCACGCGATAGGCCTTGGCCGTGCTGTGCGGATCGTCGTCCAGCTTCTCGAAGGAATGCACCGAGCCGATGTGGCCGAGCATCTCGGCGTGGGTGTACACGCGCTCGCGCCCCCAGCGGTTGCCGGCGAAGGGCATGAACTCGATGAAGCGCACGTGCACCGGATGCTCGCGCGTGAGCTCCACGAAGCGCAGGAGCTCGTCGTCGTTCACCCCCCGCATCACCACCGTGTTCACCTTCACGCGCAGGCCGCGCTGCAAGGCCAGCCCGATGTTCGCCCGCACGCGCCCGAAGCCGTCGCGCCGGGTGATGCGCCGGAAGCGCTCCGCGTCGAAGGTGTCCAGGCTGATGTTGATGCTGCCCAGGCCGGCATCGATCAGGTCGTCGAGGTGCTTGTCCAGCGACATCGCATTGGTGGTGAGCCCGAGCGATACCCCCAGCGCCGACAGGTCGCGCACGATGTCCACCGCATCGGGCCGCACCAGCGGCTCACCGCCGGTGAGCCGCACCTTGGTCACCCCGTAGTGCTCGACGAACAGCCGGGCGATGGCCGCGATCTCCGCGCGGGTCATCAGTTCCTCGCGCGGCAGGAAACGCTGGTCCTCCGGCATGCAATAGGTGCAGCGCAGGTCGCACTTGTCCACGATGCTGATGCGCAGGCTGCGGTGCGTGCGGCCGTGACGGTCGGTGAGCGGGGCGGGGGACACGCCCGAAAGTTACCTTGAGGCCCGCCCCTTGCCAGGGAATACGTCATGCCGAAGACCGAACGCATCCGCTGCCCGTGGTCCGACAAGGACGACATCTACCGCCACTACCACGATACCGTCTGGGGCGTGCCCGAGCGTGACGACCGCAGGCTCTTCGCCAAGCTCTGCCTCGACGGGGCCCAGGCGGGCCTGAGCTGGTACACCATCCTCATCCGCACGGAGAACTACGCGAAGGCCTTCGACGATTGGGATGCGGAGAAGATCGCCCGCTACACGCCGAAGAAGATCGAGCGGCTGCTGCAGGACCCCGGCATCATCCGCAACCGGCAGAAGGTGGAGAGCGTGGTGAAGAACGCCCAGGCCTACCTGCGGATCATGGAAGGCGGGCCGGGCAGCTTCCGCGACTTCCTGTGGAAGCATGTGGACCACCGGACCAAGGTGAACCACTACACCAGCATGAAAGGCGTTCCCGCCAGCACGGTGGAGAGCGATGCCATGAGCAAGGACCTGAAGAAGGCCGGTTTCAGCTTCGTGGGCACCACCATCGTCTATGCGTTCATGCAGGCCTGCGGGATGGTGGACGACCACATGGACACGTGCTGGCGGAAGGGGAGGAAGAAGTAGATCGGCCGGCTCCGCCGGAGCGCGAACTTTGTGGCATGCGCACGCCGGTGACCCCCGTGCAGGTGGAACGCCACGTTGGCGACGGCGTGTCCACGGCCGACGACCTGCTGGTGACCGAGGAGCCGTTGGAGATCCGCCTGGGCCATGGGCCGGAAGCGCATCGCCGGGAGGTGCGCCTGAGCGTCACCATGCGCACCCCGGGCCATGACCCGGAGCTGGCCCTCGGCTTCCTCTTCACGGAAGGGATCATCGCCGACCCGGCGCAGGTGCTGCGGACGGCCTATTGCGAGGATGTGAAGGCAGAGGAGCTGGGCAACGTGGTGCGCGTGGAGCTGCACCCCGCCGTCGCGGTGGACCCGGCGCGCTGGCAGCGCAACTTCTACACCACCAGCAGTTGCGGGGTATGCGGCAAGAGCAGCATCGAGGCGGTGCATGCGCAGTGCACGCGCGCCCTCGGGCAGCGTCCGGCCCTGGACCCTGCGGTGGTGCTGGGCCTGCCGGAACGCATGCGGGCGGCGCAGACCGTCTTCCGGCACACCGGCGGCATCCATGCGGCGGCCCTGTTCACCGAGGCGGGGGAGCCGCTCCTGCTCCGGGAGGACGTGGGCCGGCACAATGCGGTGGACAAGGTGGTGGGGGCCATGCTGGGGGCCGGGTTGCCGGCGGACCGGACCCTGCTGCTGGTGAGCGGCCGCGCCGGCTTCGAGCTGGTGCAGAAGTGCGTGGTGGCCGGCATCCCGGCCATGGCGGCCGTGGGCGCCCCCAGCTCCCTGGCGGTGCAGGTGGCCCGGGCGAGCGGCCTGCTGCTCATCGGTTTCCTGCGCGGCGACCGCTACAATGTCTACGCCGGGGGGTGACCGGATCCCGGTGCCTCCCATGCCCTCCCGCCGGGGCGCCCCGGACCGTCCCGGCTGGGAAATGCCGCCCGGAATGCTACATTTGCACCCGACATGCGGTGAACGAGGAAGAGGGGGCCGCCCCTCTTTTTTGTGTCCCGTGGTCGACGGACCCGATGATCACGACCGGCCAATTGATCGAAGCGCTCGAACGCCAGTTCGCGGGCACCCCCCGCTTCCTGGTGAGCGCCGAGGTGCGCCCTTCGGGCAAGGCCATCGTGGAGGTGGACGACGACGGCGCCATCACCCTCAACGACCTCACGGCCATCAACCAGGGGCTGCGCGATGCCTTCGGCGAGGCCCTGGACGACGTGGAACTGGAGGTGAGCAGCCCCGGCATGGGCCGCCCGTTCAAGGTGGAGCGCCAGTACCGCAAGCACACCGGCCGCGTGGTGGAGGCGGTGCTGAAGGACGGCCGCACCCTCAAGGGGCAGCTGGTCTCCTTCGACGCCGACGGCCTCCTGCTCCGCATCGAGCGGCCCAGCAAGGTGAAGGGGCGCCCCGCCAAGCTCGACGAGGAGGCCACCACCGTCCCCTTCGCCGAGATCAAGTCAACGCAAGCCAGCATCAACTTCAACTGAAGCAGCAAGTGCCATGAGCACCGTGAACCTCATCGAATCCTTCGGGGAATTCAAGGACCTCAAGAACATCGACCGGGTGACCATGATGGGCATCCTGGAGGACGTGTTCCGCGGCGTCGTGAAACGCAAGTACGGCGAGGAGGCCAACTTCGACATCATCATCAACCCCGACAAGGGCGACCTGGAGATCTGGCTGAACCGCGAGATCGTGGAGGACGGCATGGTGGAGGACGAAGGCAAGCAGATCGAGCTGAGCGAGGCCCTGAAGATCGAGCCCGACTTCGAGGTGGGCGAGGAGGTGAGCCAGGAGATCAAGATCCCCGATTTCGGCCGCCGCAACATCCTCTCCCTCAAGCAGAACCTCCAGAGCCGCATCATGGAGCTGGAGAAGGACCACATCTACAACAAGTACAAGGAGCGCGTCGGCGAGATCATCACCGGCGAGGTGTACCAGATCTGGAAGCGCGAGACCCTGGTGCTGGACGACGAGGGCAACGAGCTGATCATGCCCAAGGACCAGCAGATCAAGACGGACTTCTTCAAGAAGGGCGATACCGTGCGCGCCGTGGTGTGGAAGGTGGAGATGCGCAACAACAGCCCGGTGGTCATCCTCTCGCGCACCGCGCCGGAGTTCCTGGAGAAGCTGTTCGAGCAGGAGGTGCCCGAGGTGGCCGACGGCCTCATCACCATCAAGCGCATCGTGCGCGAGCCCGGTGAGCGTGCCAAGGTGGCGGTGGAGAGCTACGACGACCGCATCGACCCGGTGGGCGCCTGTGTGGGCATGAAGGGCAGCCGCATCCACGGCATCGTGCGCGAGCTGCGCAACGAGAACATCGACGTGATCAACTACACGGCCAATGAGCAGCTGCTGATCCAGCGGGCCCTCAGCCCGGCCAAGATCGGCAACATCAAGCTGGACCAGGAGCACAAGCGCGCCGAGGTGTACATGAAGCCCGACCAGGTGGCGCTCGCCATCGGCAAGGGCGGCCACAACATCAAGCTGGCGGGCAAGCTCACCGGCTTCGACATCGACGTGTACCGCGACAGCGACGAGGTGACGGACGACGTGGACCTGGAGGAGTTCGCCGACGAGATCGACCACTGGATCATCGACGAGCTGAAGGGCATCGGCTGCGACACCGCCCGCAGCGTGGTGGACATCCCGGCCGAGGAGCTGGTGAAGCGCACCGACCTGGAGGAGGAGACGGTGAACGAGGTGCTGCGCATCCTCAAGGCGGAACTGGAGAAATAGACGCCGATCGTCGGCCAACGGCCGCGAGGTGGCATCTTTGGGAAGGAAAGGCAGGTACGAACAAGGGACAACGGATAAGCGTCACGGGAAGTGCACGGCACTGAACGAACGAGGAACTGAATGAGCGAAACGGCGGACAAGACGGTGCGACTGAGCAAGGTGGCGCGCGAGTTCAACCTCGGCGTGCACACCGTGGTGGAGTTCCTGGCCAAGAAAGGCCACCAGGTGGACTCCAACCCGAACACGAAGATCTCCGGCGATCTCTATGATCTGCTGGACGCGGAGTTCGGCACGGACAAGGCGGAGAAGGAGGCCAGCAAGCACACCGTGCAGCAGCGCCAGGAGCGCGAGAGCATCGCGCTGGCCAGCGCGCCCAAGGAGCCCGTGCGCAAGCCCGAGCCGCCGCCCGCGGCCGTGCCGCCACCGCCCGCTGCCCCGGCCCCTCCGCCCGCACCGGCACCCGTCGCTAAGGCGGACCCCGCCCCCCCGGTCAGCACGCCCGCCCCGGAAGCACCGGCATCGCCCGAGGTCATCAAGGCCACCGCCGCGAAAGCGGCCGGGCCCAAGACCGTGGGCAAGATCGACCTCGACGCTCCCAAGAAGAAGGCCGCTCCGGCGAAGACCGCGCCTGTTGCGCCCCCGGCGGCACCCGCCGCCCAGGCACCCCCGGTCCCGCCGGCCGCTCCCGTGGCGCCTGCCGCTCCGGCCCCGCCGGCGGCACCCGCTGAGCCGGAGACCATCCGCGTCAACGTGGCCAAGCTCACCGGTCCCAAGACCCTGGGCAAGATCGAGCTGCCCGTGGAGCGCGAGCGCAAGCCCGCCGAACGCTCCGGCAGCGACGGCCGCCGCAAGCGCATCGTGAAGCCCGGCCCGGTGAACATCGACCGCGCCGTGCAGCAGGAGCAGCGCAACGCCCCGCCCTCCGGCACCGGCCGCCCCGGTGAACTGGACGAGAACGCCGTGAAGCGCAAGGTGAGCGAGACCCTCGCCCGCCTCACCGGCGGCGGCAAGGGCCGCGGCGCCAAGATCCGCCGCGAGAAGCGCGATCAGCGCTACCAGCGCATGGAGGAGCAGCAGCAACAGCGCGAGCTCGCCGGGCGCACCCTGAAGGTCACCGAGTTCGTCACCGCCAGCGAGCTGGCCTCCATGATGGACGTGCCCGTGACCGACATCATCAAGGCCTGCTTCGCCCTGGGCATGATGGTGAGCATCAACCAGCGCCTCGACGCCGAGACGCTCTCCGTGATCGCCGACGAGTACGGCTTCAAGGTGGAGTTCGTCGGCGCCGAGACCCAGGAATCCGCCGTGGAGGAGCCCGATGATCCGGCACGCGTCACCGGCCGCGCGCCCATCGTCACCGTCATGGGCCACGTGGACCACGGGAAGACCTCGCTGCTCGACCACATCCGCAAGACCAACGTGATCGCCGGCGAGGCCGGTGGCATCACCCAGCACATCGGGGCCTACAGCGTGACGCTGGACAACGGCAAGCGCATCGCCTTCCTCGATACGCCCGGCCACGAGGCCTTCACCGCCATGCGGGCCCGCGGCGCGCAGGTCACCGACATCGCCATCATCGTGATCGCGGCGGACGACAGCGTGATGCCCCAGACCCGCGAGGCCATCAACCATGCGCAGGCCGCCGGCGTGCCCATGGTGTTCGCCTTCAACAAGATCGACAAGCCGGGCGCCAACGCGGACAAGATCCGCGAGCAGCTCAGCCAGATGAACATCCTGGTGGAGGAGTGGGGCGGCAAGTTCCAGACCCAGGAGATCAGCGCGAAGAAGGGCACCGGCGTGGACCAGCTCCTGGAGAAGGTGCTGCTCGAGGCCGACCTGCTCGACCTGAAGGCCGACCCGGGCAAGCGCGCCATGGGCGTGGTGATCGAGAGCACCCTGGAGCAGGGCCGCGGCTATGTGACCACCCTGCTGGTCGAGGCCGGCACCCTGCGCAAGGGCGATGTGCTCCTCGTGGGCCAGTTCAGCGGCCGCGTGCGGAACATGTTCAACGAGCGCGGCCAGTCCGTGACCGAGGCCGGGCCTTCCACGCCCGTGTCCATCCTCGGCCTGGACGGCGCCCCGAACGCCGGCGACCACTTCTACGTGATGGAGGACGAGCGCGAGGCACGCCAGATCGCCACGCGCCGCCAGCAGCTCCAGCGCGAGCAGGGCATGCGCACCCGCAAGCACATCACCCTGGACGAGATCGGCCGCCGCCTCGCCATCGGCGACTTCAAGGAGCTCAACATCATCGTCAAGGGCGACGTGGACGGCTCCGTGGAGGCGCTCACCGATTCGCTGCTCAAGCTCAGCACCGAGAGCATCAAGGTGAACGTGATCCACAAGGCCGTGGGTCCTATCGCCGAGAGCGACGTGCTGCTGGCCTCCGCCTCCAACGCCATCATCGTCGGCTTCCAGGTGCGGCCCACCGTGGGCGCCCGCAAGCTGGCCGAGACCGAGGAGATCGAGATCCGCCTCTACTCCATCATCTACAACGCCATCGAGGAGCTCAAGCAGGCCATGGAAGGCATGCTCGCGCCGAAGGAGGTGGAGAAGGTCATCGGCACCGCCGAGGTGCGCAACACCTTCCGCATCAGCAAGGTGGGCACCGTGGCCGGTTGCTACGTGCTCGACGGCAAGATCACCCGCAACAGCAAGGTGCGCCTGATCCGTGACGGCATCGTGGTGTACACCGGCGACCTCAGCGACCTCAAGCGCTTCAAGGACGATGTGAAGGAGGTCACCCACGGGTACGAATGCGGCCTCAGCATCAAGAACTTCAACGACATCAAGGTCGGCGACAACATCGAGGCCTTCGAGATGGTGGAGGTCAAGCGCACGCTGGAGTAAGCAGCGCTTGCTTGAACGAACAGGAAAGGCCGGTCATCGACCGGCCTTTCGTTTTGGAGCTCCCGGGTGGATCACATCGTTATGCCGCCCGCATGGTCCGCCATGCGGCCCATCGCCAACCCGGCGATCAGCAGGAAGATCAGGCCGATGCCGTTCAGCACGAGGCTGATGATGGTGAGCACCCCGATGTAGCCATAGAACGAGCGATGTGCGCCCAGCCCCGCACTGAACGCGGCCGCGTCGAACGGCCCGCGCAGGGCCTTCAGCGTGCGCGTGGCGTACCGATAAAGGAACAGGACGGGGAAGAAATAGATGAGCACGATGACGATGAAGAGGACCGTGTAGAGCATGCCCAGCATGGAGAAGTCCACCGGAACGGCGGTTCCCGTCATCGCTGCGGACATGCTCATGACCCGCGCCATGAAGGTGCTGAAGAAGGCGCCGAAGAGCAGCATGATGCCGAGCATCACGAAGCCGATGATGGCGATGAGGCGTGCCCAACGCGCCGTGCCGCGGATCTCCTCGGCGTCGGCCAGCGACAGGGCGGTGGGGGTGTTCAGGGTGGAGAAGCTCATG
>JAFDZF010000034.1 GCA_018267055.1 Bacteroidota bacterium | reverse complement strand
CGGGTGGAAGCTTCTGGGTGCACGGACGCATGGCGGGTGGATCGGTCTTCCCATGACGCACGGGCGGCCGGGATGTTGCCGGGCATGTTGGCGGACCGAGGCATCTTTGTCCCCCGATCCATGGGCGAGCTCCTCTTCCTCCTGCTGCTGTTCCTG
Organism: Bacteroidota bacterium; assembly: GCA_018267055.1. GTDB lineage: Bacteria > Bacteroidota > Bacteroidia > Flavobacteriales_F > PHOS-HE28 > PHOS-HE28. The sequence continues at coordinate 8,659 of JAFDZF010000034.1, read as the reverse complement.
CTGAACGGCCTGTTCTCCATGAGCGAGATCGCGCTGGTGAGCTCGCGCAAGGCCCGCCTGGAGGGGGAGGCCGCCCGGGGCGACATGCGCGCGCAGGCCGCGCTGGCCCTGATCAATGCGCCGAACCGCCTGCTGAGCACCGTGCAGATCGGCATCACGCTGATCGGCATCCTCACCGGCATCTACAGCGGCGAGCACATCACCGAGGACCTGAAGGCCCTGCTGCTGCGCATGCCCGCGCTGGCGCCCTACGCCCATTCGCTGGCGGTGGCCGGCGTGGTGGTGGCGGTGACCTTCTTCTCGCTCATCCTGGGCGAGCTGGTGCCCAAGCGCATCGGGCTCACCTACCCGGAGCCCATCGCCAAGCTGATGGCGCTGCCGATGCGCATCCTCTCGCTGGCCACGGCACCGTTCATCTGGCTGCTCACGCTCACCACGGAAGGCCTGCTGAAGCTCTTCGGCGTGCGGCCGCGGCCGGGCGGGGGCGTCACCGAGGAGGAGATCCGCGCCATGGTGCAGGAGGGCACCGAGGGCGGCGAAGTGCTGGCCATCGAGCAGGACATCGTGGGGCGCGTGTTCTCCCTCGGCGACCGGCGCGTGAGCTCGCTGATGACCCACCGCCGCGACCTGGTGACCCTGCCGCTCGACGCCACCGCGGACGAGGTGCGGGAGACCGTGCTGCGGGAGATGCACTCGGTGTACCCCGTGGTGAAGGACGCGCCGGACGAGGTGCTGGGCGTGGTGTCGCTGAAGGCGCTGTTCACCGGCATCGGGGCGCCCGACTTCGCGCTCGCCCGGCTGATGCAGCCGCCCGCCTATGTGGTGGAGCACCTGCCCGCCTACAAGGCCCTGGAGCGCTTCAAGCGCTCGGAGCAGCGCTACGGCCTGGTGACCGATGAGTTCGGCGTGGTGCAGGGCATCCTCACCATCAACGACATCCTGGAGGCGCTGGTGGGCGACGTGAACGACTTCCATGCCTCGGAGTTCTCCCTGGTGGAGCGCAGCGACGGCTCGTGGCTCGTCGACGGCCAGTTCCCCCTGCACGAACTGCTGGTGCGGCTGGGCGAGCCCGCCCTGGCCCGCGACGTGGACGTGGACACCATCGGCGGCCTCTTCCTCTACCAGCACGGCAACATCCCGAAGGCGGGCGACACCCTCACCTGGATGCGCTTCACCATCGAGGTGGTGGACATGGACGGTGCCCGCATCGACAAGGTGATCGTGAAGCACGAACGGGGATGAACGGTGCGCCTCCGGCCTCCCGTTCCGTCACGAATTCAGCCTCCGATATACACGTCCGACCCCCGGCCGGAGGGTGTTCCCTGAGACGCCCCGAACGTCCCGCCTCCTCCGACCGACCGCGTCCCTGCTGACTTTCCGGCGACCTGACGCCCCGTTCCCGGCCGGGCCGATCCGGCATGTCCGCCGTTCCCTGGACGGGAGCCACCGGTACGCCGAAGGCCTGCCCACCCGACTAGTTTGGCAGGAGCAATCCACACGCCCATGAACGTTCATCTACCCCTTGTTCCCCTGGCTGCGCTCCTGGTCACCGCCCTGCCCCTCCAGGCCCAGGAACGGTGCGGGGCCACCCAGGCCCGGCACCGCCTGATCGCCCAGGACCCGCGGATCGTCCAGCAGGAGGCGGACTACGAGCACGGCCTTCAGGAGTACCTGCAGGTGCGTGCCGGCCTGCGCGATGACGACGACACCACGGTCTACCACATCCCCCTGGTGTTCCACATCCTGCACGACCCGGAGAACGCCCCGAACGACAACCAGAACATCTCCGACGAGCAGATCTACAACCAGGTCAACATCCTCAACCGGGACTACCGCAAGCTGAACGCCGACGTGAACAACGCGACGAACGGCTTCGGGGCCATCGCCGCGGACACCCGCATCGATTTCCAGCTGGCCACGAAGGACCCGTACGGCAACTGCACCAACGGCATCGACCGCATCACGACCCTGCGCACGAACGAAGCCGCCAACTGGTCCAAGGTGAACGGCTGGTTCCGCGACCGCTACGTGAACGTGTGGGTGGTGAAGACCATCGGCGATGCGGGCGTGGCCGGCAACGCCTACAATCCCCCCGACGTGCAGCAGGGCTCCGGCGCCATGATCGACGGCATCCTCATCCTGTACCAGCACATCGGCGCCATCGAGCAGGGCAGCCCCTACAACTCCCGCTCGCTCACCCACGAGGTGGGCCACTTCCTCAACCTCGCCCACCCCTGGGGCAACACCAACGATCCCGGTGTGGCCTGCGGTGATGATGGCGTGGCGGACACCCCCATCACCATGGGCTATGACCTCTTCTGCCCCCTCCCCCAGAACACCGACGTGTGCGTCCCGGGCGTGTTCGAGAACTACCAGAACTACATGGACTACTCCTACTGCTCGGTGATGTTCACCGAGGGACAGAAGCAGCGCATGCGGGCCTCGCTCAACAACCAGGCGAGCGGCCGCAACAACCTGTGGAAGGAGACCAACCACCAGAACACCGGCATCCATGGCTATGAACTGACCTGCGGCCCCGAAGCCGACTTCTACTCCCTGAACCCCTTCGTCTGCGCCGGTGAGCCCGTGCGCTTCCGCGACAACAGCCGCCGTGCCACCCCCACCAGCTGGGCCTGGTCCTTCGAGGGCGGCAGCCCCGCCACCTCCAACGAGCGGGACCCCGTGGTCACCTTCGCCGAGGGCGGCTACCACAACGTGACCCTCACCGTGGGCAACGAGCACGGCTCCAGCAGCCGCACCCGCAACGACCAGGCGATCGTGGCGCCCGACTACCCCGAGGTGCAAGGCCTGCTCAACGAGCCCTTCCCCAACTGGGACGCCAGCAGCAAATGGCCCGCGGTGAACTATGAGAACAACATGAGCGCCTGGTCCTGGAACGCCAACGCGGGACACAACGAGCCCGGCTGCATGTGGCTGAACGCTTCCCAGACCTACACGCTGGTGATCGACCAGTTCAGCAATCCGGAGGACGGCGCCCTGATCGACAAGGACGTGCTGATCAGCCCGGTCATGGACCTGAGCCACACCTCGGGCATGCAGCTCTCCTTCTGGTACGCCTACGCCACCAGCACGTCCGATATGGACATGGTGCGGGAATCGCTGAAAGTGTACTCCTCCACCGACTGCGGCGCGACCTGGCTCTCCCGCAAGACCCTCCAGGGTGCCGACCTGGTGACCGCCGGGGTGGCCTCTCCCGGCTATACGCCCCTCCCGGGCGACTGGCGCCAGGTGACCATCACCATCCCCAGCACCGTCCAGCGCGACCACGTCCGCTTCAAGTTCGAGTACAACTCCAGCGGGTTCTCCAACGACCTGTACCTGGACGACATCAACCTGAGCGGCACCGTGGGCATCGATGACGTGGCCCAGAGCGGCACCATCGACCTGATGCCCAACCCCACCCGCGATCACGTCACCATCACCCTCGATATGGCCGGCTCCAACAAGGGCAACCTCTCCTTCCTGGACATGACCGGACGCACCGTGTACGCCCAGGCCATCAGCGCTGGCCAGCAGCGCCTGGACCTCGACCTGGCCGCCCTCGGCTTCACCAACGGCGTCTACCTCGTCCAGCTCGACCACGAGAAGGGCAAGCGCGTGGAGCGGCTGGTGGTCCAGTAAGCGCTCCGACCTGCACCAAAGAAGCCCGCAGCCGCCTGCGGGCTTCTTTGCTTTCCAAGGCCCCCCTCGGACGACAAGCCGTCCCCGCGACCGGTGGTCCTCCGGTTCGATTAACTTGGTCCCCAGCAACAAACGCGCAGATGAACGTTCGCTCTACCCTCTTCCTTCTGACCTCCGCGATGCTCGCAGCGGGCAGTGCCGGTGCACAGGACAAGCACTGCGGCACCACCGAGGCCACTCGCCGCCTGATCGCCCAGGATCCCCACATCCTCCAGCAAGAAGCGGAATACGAGCACGGCCTCCAGGAGTACCTGCAAGTGCGCGCCGGCCTGCGCGACGACGATGACACCACGGTGTACATCATCCCCCTCGTGTTCCACATCCTGCACGATCCGGAGAACAGCCCCAACGACATCCAGAACATCTCCGACGACCAGATCTACAACCAGGTCAACATCCTCAACCGCGACTACCGCAAGCTGAACGCCGACGTGAACAACGCGACGAACGGCTTCGGGGCCATCGCCGCCGACGCCCGCATCGAGTTCCGCCTGGCCACGAAGGACCCCTACGGCAACTGCACCAACGGCATCGACCGGGTGAGCACCCTGCGCACGAACAATTCCGCGGATTTCTCCAAGGTGAACATCTGGTTCCGCGACCGCTACCTGAACGTGTGGGTGGTGAAGAGCATCGGTGACGCGGGCGTGGCCGGCTACGCCTACTACCCCTCGGGGGTGCAGGACGGCCTGGGCGCCCTGCGCGATGGCGTGATCATCCTGCACGACTACATCGGCAGCATCGGCACCGGCACCCCGGGCCGCTCGCGCGCGCTGACCCATGAGATCGGCCACTACCTCAACCTCGCCCACCCCTGGGGCAGCACCAACGACCCCGGCGTGGCCTGCGGCGACGACGGCGTGGAGGACACCCCCATCACCAAGGGCTGGGACTTCTGCCCCCTGCCCCAGAACTCCGCCATCTGCACCCCCGGCGTCTTCGAGAACTACCAGAACTACATGGACTACTCGTACTGCTCCGTGATGTTCACCGAAGGGCAGAAGGCCCGCATGCGCGGCGCCCTGAACAACGACGCCAGCTCCCGCCCCAACCTGTGGACCGCGAACAACCACGTGTTCACCGGCATCAACGGCCATGAAGTGACCTGCGGTCCCGAAGCCGACTTCTATTCCCTGAACCCCTTCGTCTGCGCCGGTGAGCCCGTGCGCTTCCGCGACAACAGCCGCCGCGCCACTCCCACCAGCTGGGCCTGGTCCTTCGAGGGCGGCAACCCTTCCACCTCCACCGACCAGGACCCCGTGGTCACCTTCGCCGAAGGCGGCTACCACAACGTGACCCTCACCGTGGGCAACGAGCACGGCTCCAGCTCGAAGACGAAGAACGACCAGGCGATCATCGCGCCCAACTATTCCGAGGTGCAGGGCCTGCTCAACGAGGGCTTCCCCAACTGGGACGCCGCCAGCAAGTGGCCCCGCGTGAACTATGAGAACAACATGAGCGCCTGGTCCTGGAACGCCAACGCGGGGCACAACGAGCCCGGTTGCATGTGGCTGAACGCCTCCCAGACCTACACCCTCACGGTGGACCTGCTGAGCGGCGAGACGGGCGCCCTCCAGGACAAGGACATCCTGCTGACCCCGGCCATGGACCTCAGCCACACCTCGGGCATGCAGCTCTCCTTCTGGTACGCCTATGCCACCAGCACCTCGGACATGAGCCAGGTGCTCGAGTCCCTGAAGGTCTACTCCTCCACCGACTGCGGCGCGACCTGGCTCTCCCGCAAGACCCTGCAGGGCGCCGACCTGGTGACCGCCGGGGTGGCCTCCCCGGGGTACGTCCCCACCTCCGGCGACTGGCGCCAGGCGACCATCACCATCCCCAGCACCGTCCAGCGCAGCAACGTCCGCTTCAAGTTCGAGTACAACTCCGGCGGCTGGTCCAACGACATCTACATCGATGACATCAACCTGAGCGGTACCGTAGGCATCGACGACGTGGCCCAGAACGGCACCATCGACCTGATGCCCAACCCCACGCGCGACCACCTCACCGTCACCCTCGACATGGCCGGCTCCAACAAGGGCAACCTCTCCTTCCTGGACATGACCGGACGCACCGTGTACGCCCAGGCCATCACCGCCGGCCAGCAGCGCCTGGACCTCGACCTGGCCGCCCTCGGCCTCACCAACGGCGTCTACCTCGTCCAGCTCGACCACGAGAAGGGCAAGCGCGTGGAGCGGCTGGTGATCCAGTAAGCGCATCCGACCCCTACCAAGAAGCCCGCAGCGATCCTGCGGGCTTCTTCTTTTCCTCCTGGACATCATGTGGGATCCCGGTGGACCGCCTGTTCATGGGAACGGGGATGTAACGGTCCCTTCACCTCCACCCTATCCGGGGCCTTAGGGGACGGACGCGGCAACGAGGGCCCTGACGAGTGACGACCAAGCGATGTACCGCGACCGGTCAGGGGGATGGAGACTGAACGCTCTGCATCCGGGAATGCATCGGAACCCCTGAAAACACCGAGGGATCGGCCTTTCGACCGATCCCTCTCAGTGGACCCGTAGGGATTCGAACCCCAAACCTTCTGATCCGTAGTCAGATGCTCTATCCAATTGAGCTACGGGTCCTTTCGTGGGTCCATGCGGGGCATGGGGTCCCTGAAAGCGGCGGCGAAGATAACGATCCGCAGCTTATTGCGGCTTGTAGTATTTGAGCGCCTCGGGCATATAGGCTTCCAGGTCGGCGATGCGGCGCTCGTCGCTGGGGTGCGTGCTCATGAGCTCGGGAGGCTTCTGCCCGCCGCTCTGGGCGGCCATGCGCTGCCAGAAAGCGGGGGCCACCCGCGGGTCGTAGCCGCCCATGGCCATGAAGACCAGGCCCATCTTGTCCGCCTCGCTCTCCTGGTTCCGCGAGTACGCCAGCAGGCCCAGCTGGCTGCCGATGCCGAACGACTGCAGGAAGAGGTCGCGCGTGAGGGTGGGCTTCTGCGAGGTCATCACGTCCAAGGTCATGCCGGCGCCCTGCACCGCCATGGCCTGGCTCATCCGCTCATTGCCATGGCGGGCGATGGCGTGGGCGATCTCGTGCCCCATCACCAGGGCGAGGCTGGCCTCGTCCTTCGTCACGGGCAGGATGCCGGTATAGACCACCACCTTGCCGCCGGGCATGCACCAAGCGTTCACCGTGGGCTCGTCGACCACGTTGAACTCCCAGGCGAAATCGGCCACCCGGTCGCTGGCGTTGTTCTCGGCCAGGTACTGGGTGGCGGCGTCGGCCAGGCGCTTGCCGATGCGGCGTACCATGACCACGCGTGCGTCGCTGGCGGGCAACGGTGGCGTCTGCGACAGGAACTGCTGGTACTGCGAAAGGCTCATGCTCATCATCTGGCTTTCCGGCAGCAGGTTGAGCTGCCGCCGGCCGGTGATGGGCACCTTGGCGCAGGAGACGATGAGCACCAGCGCGCCGGCGCTGGCGAGCGAGCGATGGAGGATCCTGTTCATTGGATGTCGGCTGAGAGCCCCCGGTCGATCAGCGCCGTGCACATCGGCTCCAAGTGGTCGAAGGTGCCGCGCTTCACGCTGCACTTGCCGGTGTAATGCACCAGCCAGGCGCATTGCTCGGCCTGCAACGGCTCGTGCCGGCAGACCTCCACGAGGCTCTCGATCACGTGGTCGAAGGTGTTCACGTCGTCGTTGTGCAGGATGATCTCCCGCATGGGCCCGCTCTCGAAGAGCACTTCCTCGAGCAGGGCCTCCTCGGGGCGTTCGTAGAAGCTCATGGCACGTCCGTTCAGGGCGAACGAAGGTACGAAGGGCGCCTTGCAAAGGCCGTGCTCAACGCGTGACGAGGGCCGGGTCGGCCAGCACCGCCGTACCGAACCGCGCCAGCAGCGCGCGGGCATCCCGCATGGGGATGCGCTTGCCGTTGAGGTAGGCGGTGACGAAGGCGTCGGTGACGCCGAGCGCCACGGTGCCGTCCTTCCGGACCTTGGCGCGGTCGAGGTCCAGGAAGATGCCGGTGGTGTAGCGGATCTTGCCCGTCTCGGTGCGCTCGCTGTTCAGCGGGGTGATGTTGAACAGGCGGTCCAGCGCCGTGGGCTTGCTGTACACGCCCACCTGCACGGTGAAGAAGAGTCCCCGGATGGTCTCCACCTGCTTCGCGGGCGCGGCGGAGGGATCGTTGTAATAGGCCGTGGCGTCGGAGGCCGGCTTGAAGGCCGCCAGCACCTGCTCCGCCGAGGCGGGATAGCTCGCCAGCACGGCCTCTTCCGCGGGTGCGGCCACCGGGGGCTGAGCGGCCGGCGGCGCGATCACCGCGGGCGGACGGGCCACCACCGGCCGCTCGTCCGGTCCCGGGACCGGCGACAGGCCCTGCACCAGGCGCCGCGCCTGTTGCAGCGGGATGCGTTTGCCGTCCTGGTAGGCCACCACGAAGGCATCGCTGTAGCCGCGCTCGCGCACCTGCTGCGACGCTTTGGTGGCGCTTTCGGCGCTGGTGAACATCCCCGCGGTGTAGCGGATCAGCCCATTACCGGTATGCTCGCCCGTCACGGGCGTCATGTCACTGAACGCTTCCTCGCCGAGGGCCTTCCGGAAGGCCCCGATCTGCACCTTGAAGACCACGCCCTGCGGCATGGGCGCGTCCACCGCGATGGGGCCGCTGCGCCTGGCCACGCCTTCACCCAGCGTGAACACGTCATTGGCCAGGGTGGTGCCGGCCGCCGGTGCCACGGGGGCGGGCGGCTCAGGCGTCCGGACCGTGGGCTGCGGACGCTCGGTCGCGACCGGCTGCATCGGGGCCGTCGTCGGCCGCGATGCGGGAGCGGCCGGAGGAGCCGTGGGCGGCGGAGTGCTGACCACGGGTGTATTGTTCGCCGGGGCGGCGGCGGGCTTGGCCGGCTCCGGGGCCGGAGCGGCCGGGTGCGGCGGCTCCGCCGCGGCCGGCGAGGGGACCACGGCCACCGGTCCGTCCGTCCGGACGACCGGCTGTTCCG